>JBCBUC010000004.1:0-197755 GCA_039818345.1 Pseudomonadota bacterium
AATGATTTCTTGGTCGATCACGAAGATCTTTTAAAGTATTTTGACTATAGTATACAGGATAGCAAAGAATTAATGTATAGTAGTAATTATAGTGTGGCCGATGTTAGGCATGGTCTCATGAGGCGCATCAGGTGGGAAGGGAAGAAAAGTTAAGTATTTATGCTCTTCTATAATTTCAAAATAATTTGTCTTGCCGTAGCGGTTGCTTACTATTCTTCAGCCAGCGCACAAGACTTTGCTGCGCTGGAGGCCCGGCTCGATCGCTATGTCGAGGAAGGAGAGTTGCCTGGCGGGGTCATCCTGGTGCGCCGAGGTGATGAGACGCTGCTGGCCCATGCTTTTGGGTTTCGTGATCGTGAGGCGGATGACGCCATGCAGATCGATGATCAGTTCCGCATTGCTTCTCAAACAAAGCTCATCGTGTCGGTGGGGATCATGATGCTGATCGAGGACGGTGTGCTGACGTTGGATACACCGCTCACGGCCTATTTTCCAGAATGGCAGAATGTGCGGGTGGCCACCCCGTCAGGCACAGAGGAGCTCGCGCGCCCGATTGTGCTGCGCGATCTTCTCTCCCACAGCTCAGGCATTGGGTATGGCTTTACCGAGGCGTGGTTCGGCCGCGGCTTTAACGGCTGGTACTTTGCCGAAAGTGATCGGCCAATCCGTGAAGCGGTGCGGGCCATGGCCGATGTGCCCCTTGCCCATCAGCCAGGCAGTGGTTGGACCTATGGCTATAACACCGATATTCTTGGTGCACTGATTGCTGAGGTTACTGGTAAGCCATTGGGCGTTTTTCTCGATGAACGTCTCTTCGAACCGCTGGGGATGGAGAAGACCCAGTTTTTCCTTGATGCCGATGAGGCTGACAATCTCGCGGTGGTTTACTCCCGCCAAGGTGATGCTCTTCTCCGTGCCCCCGATCCGGGCGGTATGGTGGGGCAGGGCCACTATGTCCAAGGGCCCAAAGTGGTGGAATCGGGCGGTGCTGGGCTCATCTCCACGGCGGAGGATTACGTCCGTGTCCTTGATATGTTGCGCGCGGGCGGCGCTTTTGGTGGCCAGCAGTTGTTGTCTTCTGAAACCGCGGCGTTGATGACCGAGCCGGTCATCACCAGCCCCGCGCCTGATTGGTACCCAGGTGGGACGGAATTTCAGTTCGGCCTCGGTCATGAGGTCAGCAAGGGCCGTCCCAATGGCCGAGCCGCAGGATCGCTCGGCTGGGGCGGGGCCTATCATTCAGTCTACTGGATAGACCCAGACTATGATCTCAGCGTCGTCTATCTTACGCAAGTTATCCCTTCTGGCGATCTTGATGACGAAACCGTCATTGAGCAGATGATTTATAATGTGCTGCGCAGCGAAAACTAAGCCCTCATGGGCGAGGCATTGCGCGAGCGAATAACAGCGCACGTAATCGCGCGCCGTTCCACGCCTTCGAGCTCGGGATAAAGCAGCAGCAATTGGATCAGCTGCAGGCTCTCGGTGTCAATGATATAGTCCTGACCAGGCTATCCTTCTTGCGCCACCCAAAACACAGCCACTGTCTCTTGCGGGTTCATTCCCCTGAAACCGATATTTTCGGTGAACATTTTTTCTTCGATAAAATTGGTCAGACCTTGGATCAGGTGCACACCAAAACCGTTTGTGTGGTTAGCTGTTGTCGGGTGTGCTCGC
This sequence comes from Pseudomonadota bacterium, assembly GCA_039818345.1. Lineage (GTDB taxonomy): Bacteria > Pseudomonadota > Alphaproteobacteria > Caulobacterales > Parvularculaceae > Parvularcula. Next base: position 1,678 of record JBCBUC010000004.1, read on the forward strand.
ATTGGCGCCGGTGGAGACGGTCACCATGGCCGCGCGGATCACGCGATCACCGATGACAAAGCCCGGGGCGGCGACGTCGACGACATGATCCTTCGGTTCGCCATTGCCAGGAACCTGCGCGATGGCTTGGTGCACGTTCGGATCGAACTTCTCGCCATTGGGCTCAATCCGCTGAATGCCGTTCCGTTCAAAGACGGTCATTAGTTCTTTTTCCGTCATCCGCATGCCATTGATGAGGCCCTTAAAACCTTCGGCATCCATCTGGGCTGGATCATCCGGCGCGAGCTCGAGGGCGCGGGCAAAATTATCAGCCACGGACAGAAGGTCTCTTGCGAAACTCGAGATCCCATAGCGGGCCGCTTCTTGCTTTTCCCGATCGGCACGCCTGCGGGTATTCTCAAGCTCTGCTGCGAGACGCAGGCCGCGGTCCTTTTCGGCTTCGATCTCTTTTTGTAGCTCAGCGATCCGCGCCTCGGCGAGTTCTTTGACTTTGCTGCCATCGAGGGCTGCGTCGGTCAGGTGCTCGGGGATATCCTGGGCTGGTGCAGCCATTTCTTCGCTTGCAGCCGTCTCTTCAGGCAGGGTTTGGTCGTCGGGGGCGTGACCGTTCGTCTCGCTCATGGGGTCTCTTGTCCTCATCCGGGGTGAGCGGCGCATGTACGGGCGGTGGCGCCAAGGTTCAAGCGGAGGGTTTTGTCGATGTCACTCAGTGTTGTCATGACCACACTTGGAAGCGAGGCGGCGGCGCAAAACCTCGCCCGCTCCTTGGTTGCGGAACGGCTCGCGGCATGTGCGCAGATTGTCGCGTGTGAGAGCCATTATGTCTTTGAGGGCGCGCAGCACGCCGATCGCGAATGGCGGGTGGAGCTCAAAACCACGGAGGCTGGCTGCGATGCCCTGATGCAGCGTCTCGTTGTCCTCCACCCCTATGACGTGCCGGAGGTCATTGCCTTGCCAATCATGGCCGCGTCGACCGATTATGCGGCTTGGGTGTGCAACAATGTCGGCCCATCCAGCGAATAGGTTCGCAAAAGGCGGTGTGCGTGATGAGAGTGATGGTTTTGCGGTGGTTGGCTTCGTTTTTCTCCCTTGGGTCATTGGCCTTAGCGCAGGATGATGTGGCGGTCTTCAACGCCTTCGATGAGGCGTCGATCCTGACCATCAACAATTCCGCGTGGGACGCTTTTCTCGACCGGTACATTGTTGAGGAGGATGGCGCCGCCCTTGTCGCCTATGCCGATGTGACGGAGGCGGATCATCAAAGCTTGAAAGACTATCTCGGCGCTCTCCAGGCCATCGATCCCACCACGTTGAATAAGGACGAGGCCTTTGCCTATTGGGTCAATCTCTATAATGCTGGCACTGTGGATGTCATTCTCAACCATTACCCTGTGCGGAGCATCATGCTCCTCTTGTCGGGAGTGCAGCCAGGCCCTTGGAAGCGATCGATCTTTGTTGTCGCGGGTCAACGCTTGACACTGGACCAGGTGGAGCACGAGATTTTGCGAAAGTTTTGGGACGAGCCGCGCGCCCATTACGCGCTCAACTGCGCCTCGATCGGTTGCCCAGACCTTGCTGATGATCCCTACACAGGTGAAACGCTGGATGCACGCCTAACGGTCGCTGCGCGCGGCTATATCAACAGCCCGCGCGGTGTGCGCGTTGAGGATGGCAAGCTCTTCGCCTCCAGCATCTTCAAATGGTTTCGTGAAGACTTCGGCGAGAACGACAAAGAGGTCATCGCCCATTTTATCCAGTATGCGGACCCTCCATTGGCGGAGGCGCTCAGCCAGTTCAGCCGTATTGATAAAGACGGTTACGACTGGCGTCTCAACGAACCCAAGGCGGACGACTAGAGATACTCGAGGAGATGGATGCTGAAGAGGGCAGCCTGCCGAGCGGCGATGGGACCCAGCCTTAGATAATCATCATTCGGCGCTTCTTGCGCGATATTGCTCCCGGCACGGACGACAATGAAGGGGACGCCGAGCATTTCGGCCACATGGCCGAGCGGCCCTGATTCCATTTCCATAATGTCGGTGTTGAAGTCGTCGCGAAGAAGCGCAATGCGCCGTTCGGTGACGCCAAAGAGATCCGACGACGCCACCACCCCGCGCCGGGCATTCACCTTATAGGTGGCGCCATTCGCTGTGACCTCAGGTCCCTCATAGGTCGCGATCGCTTGGTCAGCCAAGGTAAGGAGTTCCTCGGGCGGACGAAAACCATTCTCCATCTCCGCGCCGTCATTGGGTCCGTTGAAGGGCCGATAGACCATGCCGTCCTGGGTCAGACTGCCATAATCATGCTCATAGGTGACGGTGGCGACGATCACATCGCCAGTCCGCAGGTCCTGGTTGATCCGTGCACCCGTTCCGCTCATGAGGACGAGACGCGGTTTGAATTCATGGATGAAGAGCGTGCTGGTCGCGCCGGTGAAGGTTTTACCGATGCCGGTGATCGCCACCACCACGGGCTTATCGTGGATGGTGCCTTGCCAATAGGGCACACCCCAGAGTGATTTCTTCTCCCGGTCCTCCATCGCCTCGACAAAGGGCGGGATTTCTTGGGGAACGGCGCCCAGAATAAGGATTGTCTCCGTTGGGGTGTAATGGGTCGGTGTCGCGGGCGCTTGACCGGCATGCGCAACGCCGAACGCCAAAAACAGCACAATCAATCGGTGGAACATGTGGAGAGGCCCTCGCTCACGGCTTTGTCAGCCGACATGCGAGCCGATGGAGGCGTTCCTGTCCAGTTTTTGTTGCGCCGCATCATGACTGTATCAACTTGTATCATCATGACGAAAAGGCTTGGCGACATTAGAACACCTCTTGAATGATGGCCGTGTCAGCTTAGGTCCGCCTAAGGGAGAAAACCTATGACGATGCTTGTGGTGGCCGGCCTGCTCGTGTTCATGAGCTTTTTTCATACCTTCATCGGTGAGCGGTATATTCTTGGTCCTCTCAAGCGGACCGATAATCTGCCGGAGATTATGAACAGCCAAAGGCTGTTTTTCGTGACGATCCAAGCCACCTGGCATTTGGTCAGTGTGCTGTGGTTAGGAATAGCGGCCCAGCTCGTATCTCTTTATTTCTTCCCAGACATGGCAGGGCGGTCATTCTTGATCATCTTTGCGGTGCTGTTTTCAGGATTGGCCGTCACGCCGTTTTTGATCAACGCCACGCAGTACAAGACATGGATCGCGTTTGCGTTGATCGGCGGCCTTTTCACATGGAGCGCACTGACCTGGGGCTAAACGCTGGAAAGAGGCTGCATCAAGCTTGGTAACTGCCCAAGATCACTGCCTGAAACTTTCATGAAAAAGCGCCGGAGGGGGTCAATCCTTTGGACAGCCCCAAGGCCAAGACCCCGCGCATGTTTCAGTGGACCCCAATTGTTCGAAAACAGACGATTAAGCACGTCCGTTCCGATCGACAGTGCCAAGCCATCAAACCGTCGCCAGCGATCATATTCCGCCAACACCGTGCCGTGCCCGATATCAAGCCCGGCTTGCCGCGCTTCGGTGAGGACATCGACCAGGGCCGCGATGTCTTTGATCCCCAAATTAAAGCCTTGTCCCGCAATGGGGTGGATGCCGTGCGCAGCATCGCCCGCCAAAACAAACCGCTCTGCGGTCAGTTTGGGCGCGTAAAGCAGCGACAGGGGGTAGCTCTGCCGCTGGTTGACGATTTCCACCTCTCCCAGATGATCGCCGATCCGTTCCATGGCCGCCGCCAAGAACTCTTGATCGGGCAAGGCGAGATAACTGTCGGCGGCGTCAAGACGCTCTGTCCAAACAATCGATGCCTGATTGTTCCGCATAGGAAGAATAGCGAAGGGACCTTCAGGATAGAAGATCTCATGGGCCACCCCGCCATGGGGCTTTTGATGTGCGATATTAAAGATGATCGCCTTTTGCCGATACGCCCAGCGCAGCACTTGGAGGTTCATCAGAGAGCGGAGGGGTGAGCCCTTGCCGTCGCAGGCCACAACAAGGCTTGCGTCGACCATTTCGCCATTGGCAAGCGTGAGGCGCGTGGTCGGTGCCGCCGGCTCCAGTGTCGAGACCGCCGCGCCGAAGGCTTGGCTGATTGAGGAACGCTCGGCACCATTGATGAAGGCTGAAAAGAGGTCTTTGTTTTCGATAATGGCGCCAAGCGCTGGCGCTTCGGATGCATCGTTGTTGGTACCCAAGAGGGTGGCGGGGAAGTGCAATTGTCCGCCGGTCAGACCGCCGCGCCGAAAACGCCCCTCAGGCTGACCATTTGAGACGAGAATGTCGGTGATGAATTCTGCCTTCGGACCAAGCTCTTCCCAAAGCCCCAGGCGCTTGAGGAGTCTGATCCCAGCATAGGCGATCGCGGTGGTGCGGCCGTCATCGGGGAGGGTCGTGGCGGCGGCGCGGTCGATCTGCACGACAGAAAACCCGGCATGATCAAGCGCGAGCGCCATCAGTCGCCCTGCCATCCCGGCGCCAACCACAGCAATGTCAAAGCGTTGGGTCATAACAGTTGTCTATGCACGCAGCGCCTCTGACGCAAAGCGACCGGTCGGCGCGGTTCGCCGGTCAGCCTTTTTTGCGCGTGCGATGGGTGTTAACATCCTTTAGGTTGCACGGAAGGCCATGCTGGGGAGAGCGGCGTGAAACTGACATCGCGATTTTGGGCCGTGCTGGTCGGTACTTTTTTGGTGCTCGTGATTTTTCTGATGATCGTGCGGAACGTTGAGGACTTTGATCCCATGGTGGCCGCTGTGATCTGGACCATTGGCGGTCTTATTTTGGCAGTGACCCTAATGCGGGCAGCGATCACCCGCCGCAAGAAACCTCACCATCATGACCATGATCACGATGATTGCGATCATCGAGAACTCGACATGGACTAACCCGCCCGTGGCCCTTGGGGCGTGGGTGAAAGCTGCTCTTTATAAGCCTTAATAGGGTCTTAACCCGGGCTTGCTTCGACGGGCAGGAGAGTCCCTTCCCGCCGGAGAACCGTTGTCCCTGTGGCCCGCAGCAAGTCAGCCCAGAAACCAAAGCCTGAGGACGAGGCCAAAGCCGCGCTGAAACGCCTGATCTCTCGGTCTGGCGGTATCGCGCTGGTGGGCCTGTCGCTTTTGGGTTTGATCAGCCTTGTCACCTTTGACATCAGTGATCCGAGCCTTTCGACCGCAACGGGGCGTGAATGGGTGTCCAACTCGGCGGGTCCGCTGGGCGCGGTCTTTTCTGATATCCTTTTGCAGACCTTTGGCGGCGCTGCCTTTCCAGTCCTTCTCATCCTTGGCGTCTGGGGGGTCGATGCGGTGGTTTATGGCACCCCCACGCAAACGCCGCTCAGTGCTTGGTTGAAAGCAGCTTCTCTTCCTCTTGGTGCGCTCTTTTTTGCGGGGTTTGTCGCTTGCTTACCGCGCAGTCTTGATTGGCCCTTTGTCGTGGGGCTTGGCGGCCTCTTTGGCGATGTTGCGGCCGCAGGGTTTGAGGGGCTGTTCACGGCGGTGCACTTGCCCGCCGCGCGCATGGTGGCCGCGGTTGTTCTTTTCGGCTTGGGCGCATCGATGCTCGCCTTCGCCGGCGGCACGCGCTGGGCCCATATTGTCGCCGCGGCTGATGCCGTGCGCTACACCGCTGAGGTCACCTGGGCCAATCTTCAGAGCCGATGGGAGCAGTTCCGCGAAGCGCGCGATGTCGGCGAAAGCTTGCACGAGCTTCCTCCGCTCACCGAGGAAGAAGCCGACGAAGAAGAGACTGAGATCGAAGGCGACGGCGAGCTCGCCGAAGAGTATGAGTACGTCTTCGGTGAGGATGAAGAATACGAATACGAAGACGAAGAGGACGGCTTTGAAGATGAAGTCGCCGAGAAGGCCCGGATTGTCCGAGAGCCTAAGAAAGTACCGCCAAGAAAACGTCCGTCGATTACCAAAAGACGGGCAGGCGAGGCCTATGAGTTCCCTGGCGTCCAGCTGTTAAAGGCGCCCACGGCCAAGGATCGAAAGATGCTGGCCGACAAAGACCTCGAAGACCGCGCGCAAATGCTCGAACGGGTGCTTGCTGACTTTAAGATCGGCGGCGAGATCACAGGCGTGCGGCCAGGACCGGTCGTGACGCTCTATGAGTTGAAGCCCGCCGCTGGCACGAAGTCCTCCCGCGTCATTGCTTTGGCTGATGATATTGCCCGCTCGATGTCAGCGGTTGCCTGCCGCGTGGCTGTTGTTCCAGGCCGCAACGCAATCGGGATTGAGCTCCCCAATGACGATCGAGAGATGGTCTATTTCCGAGAAATGCTGACCACCGATGAGTTGGCTGGCGGCAAGAACCTGACCCTTGCGCTTGGCAAGGATATTGGTGGTGAGCCGCGCTACGCGGACCTCTCAAAAATGCCTCACCTGCTCATCGCGGGCACCACGGGGTCGGGTAAGTCGGTGGGGATCAACACCATGATCCTGTCGCTTCTCTATCGTTTGCCTCCTGAGGAGTGCAAGCTGATCATGGTCGATCCGAAAATGCTCGAGCTTTCCGTCTATGAGGGCATCCCGCATCTTCTAGCGCCGGTGGTGACCGAGCCGCGAAAAGCCGTGGTGGCGCTCAAATGGACCGTCCGTGAGATGGAAGAGCGCTATCGCCGGATGTCCAAAGTCGGTGTCCGGAACATCACAGGGTTCAACGAGCGGGTGGCCGAGGCCAAGGCGACCGGTGAACCCCTCGTCCGGAAAGTCCATTCTGGTTACGACCAGGATACGGGTGAGCCGACCTATGAGGAAGAAATCCTCGACGAAGAGAAGATGCCGTACATCGTCGTGGTGATCGATGAGGTTGCTGACCTCATGATGGTCGCGGGCAAAGATATCGAGGCGATGGTCCAGCGCCTTGCTCAGATGGCGCGGGCGGCGGGCATTCATCTCATCATGGCCACCCAACGCCCCTCGGTTGACGTGATCACCGGGACGATCAAAGCCAACTTCCCGACGCGGATTTCCTTCCAAGTGACGTCAAAAATCGATTCGCGGACCATTCTTGGTGAGCAGGGTGCGGAGCAACTTCTTGGTCAAGGTGATATGCTCTTCATGGCTGGTGGGGGCCGGATCACCCGTGTGCATGGCGGCTTTGTCTCAGACGACGAAGTCGAGAAAATCGTCACCCACCTCAAAAAACAGGGCAAGCCTGATTATATCCAAGAGGTGACCGAGGGCGGTGAGGATGATGACCTCGCCGCGGCGCAGCTTGGTCTCGATCTTGGCGGCAACACAGGTTCCGGCGATGCGCTCTTTGACCAGGCGGTGGCGATTGTTGCGCGCGACCGAAAAGCTTCGACCAGCTATCTCCAACGCCGCCTTCAAATCGGCTACAACCGGGCTGCGACCCTCATTGAACGCCTCGAAGAAGAGGGCATTGTCAGCCAAGCTAATCACGCGGGCAAACGCGAGATCCTGATTGGCGAGGACGCGGCATAAAAAAGGCGGCCACGGAGGGCCGCCCTTCTCGCAGTCTTGTCTTTTGACCGTTACGCTTTGCGGCGACGGCGGGCCATGCCCATCATGCTAGCGAAACCAAGGGCGCCAAGCGGAAGCGCACCGGGGATCGGCATAGCGGCTGTATCCGTGTAGATGCGGAACGCATCGTTCAGCGTCAGCTCGATTTCTTCATCAGGCGTCACGAAAACGAGCTTGTTCAGGCCCGTGCCATCATCGATCAGTTCACCGAGAAGGTCGAACTCATCGAAGTCCAGGCTGAACACAAAACCGTCCGTGCAGCACGAGTTCCACTGGTGATCGAGAAAGTAGCCGTGGGCGATTTCGTCGTAGTAATCATTGCCGTTGTTGTCGTCACGGACAATCAGGGCGCCATCGCTATCGCCTTCAAAGTAACGCCACGTGCTGTTTTGGGTGCCGCCGGAACCATCACTGGTTTCATCGAAAACACCGAACAGGGTCAGGCCATCAGTGGTCGTCTCAACGAGGAAGAGCTTCGCAACGCCATCTTCGGCTTCAGGAAGACCATTTTGGCTGTCGCCATTGTAGCTGTAGCTCACGGGGCTGTGGAAACTATAGCCGTCAGCTGCTGAACCGTTGAACGTGAAAGCAGACACCTCGGTGGCACCCAGCGTGCCCTCCTGCTCAAGAAAAACAGCGGCTTGTGCGCCTGCGGTGGATGTGACGGCAGCAATGGCGAGGCCTGCTACCAGTGTACGGATGTTCTTCGTCATGTGTCCTCTCAACTGCCCGTGACAACGTCACGTATACAATTTGATTAAAATCAAAACCGTTTTCGTTCAGAGGGTTAATGGTGTGCCGTTTCAGAACAAACGGCGTGGGCCAATCTCCCTCTCGTGTTGGAGGATCCAAGATTTGCGCCACGTGCCGCCCGCATAGCCCGCAAGATCGCCATTGGCGGCAATGACGCGGTGGCAGGGGATAACAATCGCTAGCCGATTCGAGGCGTTGGCCCGCGCAACGGCGCGCATCGCGGTCGGACGACCGATGGCTTCAGCCAATTCTTTATAGCTTCGTGTGGCGCCAATCGGGATGTGACGCAGCTCGTCCCACACGGTTTGGAAAAAAGGTGTCCCAAACTGAGCCAATGGTAGGTCAAAATCGTTGCGTTTTGCATCAAAGTAAGCAGCGATCTGGCGCTTGGCTTCCTCAATGATGTCGTTCGTGCCGAGACCGATCGGTGCGCCGAAATCTCGCTCGGTCACCTGAAGCTGGCGGTTGATGGCTTTGCGGTCAGCAAATTCGAGCAGCCAAAGGGCCTTGTCATCGGCCAGCACGATCATCGGGCCTAGGGGCGTATCGAGAAAGTCTGCCTTGAGGTCTTCTTTTCCCGTGAGTGATCCGGGTGCCCGGCCAAGGAGCTTGGCAAAGGCTGAGCGAAAACCGCTGGGTGATTCGAACCCCGCCTCGAGTTGCGCTTCCACGGTCTTTTCTCCTTTTTTTCTCGATTCAGCGCCTGCACGGACCCGCCGCAACCTCGCTATTTCTAAAAACGTCGCGCCAAAAGCTGCGCGGAATTTGCGGCGGGCGGTGGATGGATCAACGCCGAGGGCCGCGACATCAGCTTCGCTCCATCGTTTAAGGGGAGCTGCTTCAAGAGCTTCGAGCAATTGCTCAACCACCGGGTCTGCCTCGTTTGCTGACCGGAGAGGATGGCAGCGTTTGCAAGGGCGGAAGCCCGCCTCGATGCAGGACGTCACACTGTCAAAGAACTGGGTGTTCTCTTTTTTTGGCTTCTTTGCCGGACAGGTCAGGCGGCAGAAAATTCCGGTGGTGGTCACACCGACGAACACGCGGCCTTCAAACCGCGGGTCGCGCTCGAGGAGTGCCGTGTAAAGATCGTCGGTATCATCAAGCAGCATCATGGTGACGCTCTAGCAAACAAGCGGTGGCTTCGGCGCCGCAAATCGGGCATCGATTTTTTTCTGTGTCTTGGCCTTTCTGGATCGACACTTCGGAATAGCGTTCAGCGTCGCTAGGGGATGGACAACCCCGCGGGAGTCTCATGGTAGTGATTACGAGTTTGCTTCTGACCCTCAGTGCCACCTTGGCGCAGGAACCTCTTGAACCGAAGGCCATGCCTGCGCCGGTCGAGATTGAGGAAGAGACCGTCACCGATGCCGATGAGCGGAAAATGACCTTGCTTGAGGCCGCCGCGGCCGGCCTCGATGCCATCAGCAATCTCGAGGCGAAGTTCACACAGGTAGCGCCATCGGGAAGTGTCTCTACCGGCAAGCTCTATCTGGCGCGCCCGGGCCGCTTGCGGTTTGAATATGATGAACCCAATCCGCAGCTGATCGTCGCCACGGGCGGTCTTGTTTATGTGCATGACGCTGAACTTGAAACCACTGATAGCTATCCCGTGGGCCAGACGCCCTTGCGGTTCCTTTTGGCCTCTGAGCTCGATCTCAACAGCGCCGAAGTTCTCGCCGTCGAAGAAAATCGGCACGGCCTGCGGATCGATCTAGCGGCCAAGGACAAGGACCTTCAGGGCCAGTTGTCGCTGTTTTTTGCGATGGACCCCATCGTTTTATCCGGCTGGTCGTTCCACGATCCCCGCGGCAATCTGACGGTCATTAGCCTCGAAGACGTTGTGGAAAAGCGTCGCCTTCCTCAGCGCCTTTTCAAGATCCCCGAGGCCGAGGGCGCCTTCATTCGCGATCGTTAACCCATTTCTGTTGCGGTTTCGCCACGGTCAAATCCTACGTAGCCGTAACTGGAAGAAAAGCTCCCCGAGAATTATTATACGAGTGCGGCTCCGGTGCACTCTGCCCCCCGACCCCGGAACTGCCTAGGCCGCGCTGGCCTGGAAGACGCCCTAGACCGCGCCCGTCTCTTTCCCCCAAAGAGGCGGGCGCAAGTCGTTTTGAAAGAGTGCCTTCCTTGGACAATGAAGACCAACCGTCGATCGATCCGGCCCTTTTTGGTGAGCTGGAGCGAGAAATCCCCTTGCTTGTCGGCGCGCGCCGCTTGGCGGAAAACTTCGACCGGATGCCCTGGTTTGCGCATTTGGGTGAGCCGCCATCAGACCAAGTGACCGCGGTTGCCTATGGTTTTGTCGATCGGTTGGGCTTTCCTGAGGTCGAGCTTGCTATTCTTCCCACGCCTGAGGACGCGGCGGCAGCAGGTGAGACCCTCGATTGGGCCAGCCCCGCATGGGAGGCTGAAGAGCTGGCGCGCGCGGATTTAACATCAAAAGCGCTCGACGTTCTGTCCGAGGACGCCCTCGCCGTGGCAATGCAATTAATCACGGCGCGGGCTGGAGAAGCAGCCAAAGAGGCGATGGAAGAAGAGGGGGCAATCTGGGAGATTGGCGATGAAGCGATCATGAATTTGGCGGTTGGCGCCGCGGTCCAAACCGCAACAGGCGCCGCCTTGGCCGTGATCGCAGGCGAGGCCGATCCAGAGATCGACGCCAACGATCATCTCTTCACGTATAAACTGCGTTTGTTTGAGCTCGGGCGTTGGCCAGTCAGTGTGGTCGGGCAGAGCTTCTCGTTATTCTGATGTGATGCCAAGAAAGACGAGCCACAGCGCCAAAGCGGTGAGGATCCACCGCAACGCGCTGCGAAAGGCCTCTTCATCAATCCTCTTGAGCAAGCGCGTTCCAAAGACGGTTCCAACAAACCCCGCAACAATGGCCACGCCAATCAAACCCGCCCACTGGGTGTAATCAAACCCACCAAGACCAAAGATCGCCACTTTTCCTGAATGCTGGAGCGTCATGCATCCGCCGCTGGTCGCTATCAGCGCCATGCGCGAAAGCTGCGGCAGGCGAGATAGGATCGCCGTGATGAAAGGGCCCGAGGCGCCAACAAATAGCGTCAGAAACATCGATAGGCTGCCCGCCACGGCATAAAAGGGCGCCCCAAGGGGCAGGGCGATCTTTGGTCCCCATTGGGTGAACATAATAAAGCCGGCGATACAAAGACGGAGAACGTTCGATGGCAGGCCAAACACAACCTGTGCGCCGATCAAACCGCCAATCAGCGCCCCGATCGCAAACCAGACAATAATGTCCCAGCGAACATGTTGAAGAAGAAGGGCGCTCCGGCCAGCGTTTGACCCCACCATAATGACGCCATGCACAGGGATGACCGCCGCTGGTGGGACCAACACGCTCATCACGCCAATTAAGAGAAGACCGCCGCCTATAGAGAATGCCGCTGTCGCGGCCGACCCAATCATGCTGACCAAGGCGATGATGATAAAGACAGAAGCGGAGAGCTCGAACGCCACAAGGTCGGACATGGCCCGCGGCTAGCTTAACCCACCGCAGCCGTCAAAACGGATATGCTAGGCAGGGGCTAGGGGGCGTGCTAAGGCTTCGGTAAGGTTTGAGGAGGCCTCCTGGGGGACGCTATGCCTGAGTTTGCCGCGCAACTGATCGAGACTGCTGGCGCTACTTTTAGCGGGATGCGCTTAGGCGTCCTCGCGATCGGTGTACTCGCCGCCTTTGGCTTTGCCGCTTACATTTTTCGCGATGATGTTCCGCTTTTCAAAAGCAAGGACCGGCCGTTTAACATGCCGGCGAGTCAACCTCCCCGTCTTTCTGATCCAACGGACCGGATGGACCGTGCCCGCGAGCGGTTTTGGGATGAAGGAAAAGGACGCGCCCTTACCACCGCTTTTCAAGGACTGGCTGTGGTTGCCGTGGTGTTCGGCGCCTTGGCTGTTTTTAACGGGCTCAAGCCGGAGGCGACCGACGTAGCGAACGCCGAGACGGAGGGTCAGGCGACGGAGACCAGCGAACCGGTGTCGATCCCCGATAGCCTCAAAAACATCGAACCTTATTGCGAATTTGCCGGCTCGATCGACGATGATTTTCTGGAATTCTGCGCCAATCGATCAGCGGTCCGGATGGACTTTGTCCGGCTTCGGGTCGCGGATCGTTTCGCTGTGGAGCCTGTTTGGGTCGAACGCACTTGCGGTGACAAAGAGGATACAGCGTCGTGCGTTGGCAAGAACGACGGATCACTGATCTCCTCGGTGGATCATCCAGCGCCGTTCGTTGTGGGTTCGGTGGATGGCACTGAAGCGCCGCTAACCTCCAGTCTTCGCGAGTATGACGGCTATTTTGTGGTCGGTGCGATGACGGACGATCTCGACAATAAAATTGCTGACAATCGTCGCCGTACGCTGTCCCTTTTCGCGGAGCTGCAAATGTGCGGTGCCGAAGGGAAGGGGTGTGACAGAGCAAAGGGACGGGTCTTTTCTTCGACGGCCAGTTTCGATGCACCCATTTGTCCAGTCAATGAAGAGGGCCAACCGATCGAGGTTGATCCTTTGGCTTACCCGGAACGAACGGCCAAATACTGCAATCGTTCCTTGCGTCTTCAAAAGGACCAAAGAGCGAGGAAACGTGCCGCAGACGAACAGTTGGGACCAGAACTGATCATCATCGGCCTCAAGATCGATGATTTGTCACCGACGCCCGTGGCCGACATGGCCATGGCTGCGCGCTGCTTTATGAATAGGTACAGTGGGCAAGGCGATCTTGGTTTCACCTTTAGCAGCGCGAAGGGTGGCAATGGACTTAAGCTCGTGTCCAACCTCGATGAGTCAAAAGAATTTACTGGTTCTCTCAATTGCAATTGGCCTGAGGATGCGCTTCAGCCCAACGGGTGACTTATCAAGGTATCCTCTACGGCTCGCTGACTTCTCCTTACGTTCGCTTATGCCGGATCGTCCGCCGGCGAGCAGGTGCAGACGACCGATTTCGTTTCGAGGTCGTTGGTCCGTTTGAAGACGGCATTCGTGCGCTCAATCCCCTAGGCAAAGTGCCGGCATTGATTTTGGATGACGGTACAGCGCTGCTCGAAACAACGCTGATCGTCCGCACATTGAACGCGACCGGAAACAATGGCCTGTTCGCGGACGATCCTAAGGAGCGCTTGGCCGAAGAAGCTGACATGGCCCTCGCGCTCGGCGTGCTTGACCTGGGCGTGGCCTATTTCCTGGAAAGCCGCCGCGACGAGGGAGAGGTGTCTCCGCACTGGCAGCAGAGGCGACGTGACGGGCTCGCCGCTACCCTTCCTGCAATCAACACAGCAGCGACCCGTGCGCTTTCTAAACCCAACAGCGTGGCCTCCATCGCGCTCGCGGTCACCACAGATTGGCTTTGTTTTAGGCTCAGTGATCTGATGGATTGGCGCAGTAAAGCGCCGAAGCTTCTTCAACTGACCGACGCGCTGTTGGATGAAGACGATATCGCAGCCACTGATCCGCGACTGGCGTAGGGCATGCGGATTGTCTCCTGGAACATCAATTCAGTTCGTCTTCGCATTGACCTCGTCACCCGCTTTCTAAGAGAGCATGAGCCCGATGTGCTCTGCCTCCAGGAAACAAAGTGCCATAACGGACAATTCCCGTCGGCCGCTTTTGAGAAGGCTGGCTATCCGCATCTCGCGATCAATGGGCAAAAGGGCTATCACGGGGTGGCGATTGCATCCCGTGTGCCGATCAGTGATCCAGAACCAATCGAGTTTTGCGGCATGGGGGATGCGCGGCATATCGCGGTGACCCTTCCGGGTGGCGCGCGGCTCCATAATTTTTATGTACCAGCAGGCGGCGATGTTCCGGACCGTGAAGAGAACGAAAAGTTCGCTCACAAACTCGATTTCGTCGCTGAAATGACCGCGCGTTTCAAAAAGACCAAAAAGCAGCCGGCTGTCTTGGTCGGTGACCTCAACATTGCGCCGCATGAGCACGATGTCTGGTCGCACAAACAGCTCTTGAAGGTGGTCTCGCACACACCGATCGAAACTGATGCGATGGCGAAGCTGATCAAGGCTGGCGGCTTCATCGACGTGGCGCGGGCGCTCGTGGATGAGGACGAGAAACTCTACTCGTGGTGGTCTTACCGGGCGAAGGATTGGGAGGCGTCAGATCGCGGTCGGCGGCTTGACCATATTTGGGTGACCGAGCCCTTGCGCGAGGCAGCCCTTGCGGGCGGTCGGGATGCCTACCGTATCCACCGCGAGGTCAGGGGGTGGGAGAAACCGTCCGACCACGCGGCCGTCAGCCTCGATCTCGCTCTTTAAACATCGCCGAAAGAAAAACGCCCCGGGCAAGAAGCCCAGGGCGCTGATCATTCCACCGATGTGGTCGGTGTCTTACTTTTTGGTCGCTTTTTTCGCGACGCGCTTTTTCGCGGCCTTTTTGGCAGGTGCTTTTTTCGCGACCTTCTTGGCAGCTTTTTTCGCTGGAGCTTTTTTCGCAGCTTTCTTGGCTGGAGCTTTTTTGGCTGGGCGTTTTGGTGCCATCAGCTCAGCTTCAATTTTGTCGAGCGCTTCTGCGTAGGCTTGCAGCGCTTTCATGAAGCCGCCTTGCTGGGTCTTTGGCAGCAGCGCGAGAGCAGCAGTTTCTGCTTTCATCACTTTGGCTTCAGAGCCGGTCAGCGATTTTTTGCCAGCCGCTGTGAGTTTCACAGCGTTTGCGCGGGCGTCGTCTTTCGTGCGCTGACGGGCGACATAGCCTTTAGACGTCAAGCGAGCGATCATGTCCGCAAGCGTTGAGCGGTCAATGCCGGTTTTGCGGACCAGGTCCGTCTGCGAAAGACCTTCCTGTTCGCTGATCGCGTGAAGGACTGTAAACTGACGTGAAGTCAGGCCGCCTGCGCCAACTTCTTTCTTGTAGAGATCATCAGCATATTGCTGTGCGCGGCGGAGAAGGTGTCCAGGGGAGGTCTTAAGCGCGTATTTCGCCATGATTGTCACTCTCTTTTGACGTTCGTGGCGCGGAGCCCGCGCCGAGTTTCAGGTTTAAGAGGCATCTGCCTTGGCTGTTCTCTTCGGAGAACACCGCGTGCGGAATGCCCTACTCGCGGTCATGAATTGTTTTCCTTAAAGAACGCTTGCCACTTTGAGTGCTTCGGATACGGATGCAACACTTTTTGCAGCCGAAACGATAGAGTCGAGCGTCGACGGACAGATTTGTGAGGTTAAGGTGACGAATACCGATGGTTTGAGCCCCTCGTTTGCCAATCGGATACCGGATGGTGACGACAGAGAACGTTCGGTCTGTGACCATTGTGGTTACATTATGTACGTGAACCCCAAGATTGTAACAGGCAGCGTGGCCACGGATGATCAGGGCAGGATCCTCCTCTGTAAGCGAGCAATAGAGCCGCGGATCGGCTATTGGACCTTACCCGCAGGATATATGGAGCTGCATGAGACCACCGAACAGTCCGCGTGCCGCGAGGCGTGGGAAGAGGCGCGGGCGGAGCTTGACCTCGACCAAGTGCTGGCGGTCTATTCCGTGCCCCGTATCAGCCAGGTGCAGATCATGTACCGCGCACGGCTGAAAAATCCTGACACCATTTCAGCGGGTCCAGAGAGCGAAGATGTCATGCTCGTGTCGTGGGAGGATATTCCCTGGCCGGATTTGGCCTTCCCGACGGTTGGCTGGGCCTTGCGTCACTATAAAGAAGTGCTCGGAAAACAAGCTTTTCCGCCATTTTCGAACCCAGTGGATGGTCTTTAGTCCGCCGTTTCCTCGAGATCTTGGTGTTTCAGGATCAAAGGGGCCTGTGTTGCGATGAACACAACATAGGCCAGTGGGAAGCCCACGGACTTGATGCCTAGCCACCAGGCCTCGCCGCCGCATTCAGCACCAGCAGTGCATCCGGCGGTCAATGTCCGCCAAAGGACTTCATTGGCAAGCGCAGCCAGGACATGAAATCCAATGATGCGGACTGTGAGCGTCTTCCACGCGTCTTCGGGCAACTCCAAGGCGCCATCAAAGACCGTCTTGAGAAAGTTCCGGCCCGTCACAAGCCCGACGGTCAGCGCTGCCGCGATCAGTCCGTAAACGATGGTGGGCTTGATATAAAAGAAGCGCTTATCCTGAAAGACAAAGGTGAGAACGCCCAAACTGATCGCCATGACACCGGTGACAGCCAAGATCGGCGCCACCCGCTTGGTCCGGATCATCGAATAGATAAACGCCGCGGTGAACGCCGGGAGGAACAGAGCGAGACCGACAAAGAGCCGACCATCCTCGCCCGCAAAAAGGTCCGTCGCAAACAGACCATCCAAAAGCGGACCAATCCGGGCATGAAGGAAGTAGCCCAAGAAAAGGGCAATAACGGGCCCGAATTCTACCGCTGCTTTTTCTTGTCCGTCGAGTTTCTGCGGCGCTGCTGAATTTTCAGTCATTCGACCCCTCTCCTTACACGTCTGAAGTGAGGGCGCGGGCAAAATCGCCAGCATTGAAGACCCTCAAATCTTCGAGGCTTTCGCCAATTCCAATGAAGTGAATGGGCAAACCGAATTGATCGCCCACCGCCACCAGGACACCGCCGCGCGCCGTGCCATCCAATTTGGTCATGACAAGGCCTGTGACGCCGCCAATCTCCGTGAACGCCTCGGCTTGGCGGATTGCGTTTTGTCCGACAGTGGCATCGAGCACCAGCAAGGTGTCATGCGGTGCCTCCGGATCGAGCTTTTTGATGACGCGAACGATCTTTCCAAGCTCGTCCATCAGCTCACTACGGTTTTGAAGGCGTCCGGCTGTGTCAATCAGCAGGACGTCGTGTCCTTGCTCCCGCGCTGTCTCGATCGCTTCATAGGCAAGGCCCGCCGCATCGGCGCCGTGCGGTTTGGTGAGGACCGGCGATCCCGTCCGTTCCCCCCACACTGCCAGTTGTTCAATAGCGGCTGCACGAAAGGTGTCCCCGGCCGCGAGCATCACGGAGTGTCCTTCGGCGGAGAATTTTGCGGCGAGCTTGCCGATCGTCGTCGTTTTCCCAGCGCCGTTGACACCCACCACCAAGATCACATGGGGGCTTTTGCTGCGATCGACGGTCAGCGCTTGCTCAAGGGGCTCAAGTGTGGAGGCGACCTCTTCGGCAAGAACATCGCGCACTTCTTGATCGGTGATCTCCTGTCCGACTTTCCGTTTGCGGAGGCGCTCAACAACGCGCTCCGTCGCGGGCAAGCCGAGATCGGCGGAGATCAGAAGATCTTCAAACTCCTCGATCGTCTCTTCGTCGAGCTTCCGCTTGGTGAAAATCTCAGCCACGCCATCGGAAAGCTTCTGGGACGTCTTGCTGAGGCCTTCGGTCAGCCGGCTGAAGAAGCCCTTTTTCTTTGGCTCTTCTGCAACTGCGGGTTCGGAGGGGGCGTCATCGGTCGTGGGATCCTCGGTGTCCCCGTCGCGCATGGTCTCAACCAGCGCCGCTGTGGCCGGTTCTTCCTCGGCATCAGCGGAAGCTCTTTCCTCTGCCTGGGGTTCGGCGAGGTCGTCCTCTTCGTCTTTCTTCCCGCCAAAGAGCTTTCCGAAGAAGCCTTTTTTCTGTTCAGCCATAGGGGTGGGGTCCGGGTTGGGGCGCGGCGATCAGGTGACGCCCGTCGATCTCAATGGCGCGTGCGACCACGGTGTCGCCTGCGGACAGATCGCGGGCGCTGGGCAGATGCACATCGGTGAAGTCAGCAAATCGGCCCCGCGGCGTTCCGTTCTTGATCTCTTCAATCAGCACCGGTCGTTCATTGCCTATATGTTTGCGCAGATGATTCGTGAGCGCCGTGTCTGCTGCTTCCCGCAAACGTTGTGCGCGCTCCTTGATCAACGAGCGCTCTAGTTGGGGCATCTTGGCTGCCGGGGTGCCAGTTCGCGGCGAGAACGGAAAGACGTGCACATAGGAAAGGCCGCAATCCGCCACGAGATCCACGGAGTTCGCAAAATTTGCCTCGGTTTCTGTCGGGAACCCGGCAATGAGGTCAGCGCCAAACGCCATCTCGGGCCGCGCTTTGCGTAGCCGCATGCAAAGATCCACCGCCTCTTTTCGAGAATGCCGACGCTTCATCCGCTTTAAGATCATGTCATCGCCGGACTGCAAAGAAAGATGCGCATAAGGCGCCATCCGATCGACCTCGGTCATGAGACGGAAGAGCCGATCGTCGATCTCCGCGCCATCAATGGAGGAAAGACGGATCCAGATCGTGCTGGGCAATGCATCGTTGAGCGCCTCAACCATCTGACCGAGGGATAAGCCTTCGCCAAGATCCGGTCCCCAAGAGGTGAGGTCGACACCAGTGAGCACGATTTCTTTCGCGCCGCGTTCCACCAACGCTTGGGCCCGCATCACCGCCTCGTCGATTGGCAAAGAGCGCGCTTCGCCGCGGCCATAAGGGATGATGCAAAAGGTGCAGCGGTGATCGCAGCCATTTTGGATGGCGAGGGGCGCGCGCGCATCGATTGACCGGGGCGCCAACGGGATGGTGTCAGGGAGCGCCCAAGCCGAGGGGTCAGTCTTCTTTTCGTTCGGGATGCGCGAGGTCACCTCGGGCATCGTTTCGAAGGCTTGGGGTTCGAGCTCCGCCGCGCAGCCGGTGACGATCACCGGCCGTCCCGGATGGTGCTTGGCGGCCCGCCGGATCGCCTGGCGGCTCTGCCGGACAGCCTCCCGCGTTACCGCGCAGGTGTTGACGATCACCGGCGCTTGGCCGCTCCTCTCGGCGAGGGCTGCCATGGCCTCACTTTCCGAGGCGTTGAGGCGGCAGCCGAGATTGACGGTGATGGCTTTGTCCACAGACATCAGAGCCATGTGCGGGGAGGCGGGGATATCGGCAACCCCTGCGGGTTAGAACTTGCCTTTGCTGTGAAGATGCACAGGCCCGGCCATCAACACGTCATTGGTGTCCCCGTCCCAGGTGATGTCGATGAAACCGCCATCGGCGCGGATCTCTGCGCGGCGCGGTACGAGGTTACGGCGAACCGCGGACACAAGCGATGCGCAGGCGGCGGTCCCGCAGGCGCGGGTCATCCCCACCCCGCGCTCCCACGTCCGGACGCGCAAACCCTCTGGCGTCAGTGAAGCTACGGAGACGTTCACGCGATCCGGGAATGCTGCGGCGTTTTCGATCACCGGGCCGAACACCTCGATCGGTGCTTTGTCCGCATCGGGCACGAAAAACACCGCATGGGGATTACCCATCGACAGGCAGGACGGCGGACGTAGATCGAAGGGGCCCAGCAATCCCTTGGGAAGCTCGACAAAGCGGGTGTCTTCCGCCTCGTCGGCAAGAGGAACATCCTCCCACCCAAGACGTGGCGGGCCCATGTTCACGCGAACCATGCCGTCTTCAAGTCTCTCGGCATGGAGATCACCGGAGGGGCTGCCAAAGGTGACCGTGTCATCACTGGTTTCGCCAAAGAGGATGCTGGCGACGCAGCGCGCAGCATTACCGCACGCGCCAGCGACGCTGCCGTCCGTGTTGCGGATCTCCATCAGCGGTTTGCCGCCCTTTTGCCGAAGCGCGATGATTTGATCTGCACCCCACATACCTTCGCGATCACCCAGCTCAATGGCAGCAGCTTCGGTCATCACGCCGCCATTGCGCAGATCAGCAATAACGAAGTCGTTCCCTGCACCATCCATGATGAGGAAAGGGTGGCCGCGCAAAGGGGCGAGGGGATCGACAAGGCTGTTCACGGCGGACCCGTTACGACGGCGACCCCGCGCTTGTCAGCCCCCTTAGGTCCAACATTCCATCGGCAAGAAGACCCATAACGCCAAGGGTTGCGATCGCCCCCAATGCTTCGGGAAAGACACCAAACCGGCCGCGCAGGGCAGAGGCGCTGGCAAGAGCCGCGGTCAACACCGGCCAATCAAGCCCGTCTCGGTCGGTGAATGACATCACGGTGAACAAGAACAAAAAGACCAAGGCCAAGCGTCGCGTTGGCTTGGCTATGCCTGTCCATAAGAGCCCCGGCGCCGCGATTGCGGCGATCGCCACCGTGGGTTCGATATTTGCCGGTGCGCTCGGTGCCACGAGATCGCGACCCAGTCCCACCGAAAGGCCGAGAACCGTCAGCGCCGGAAGAAAGACAATAAGATAGAAGCTCAGCATCTGGCGTTCGAGCATGGCCGGCGGGGCGATGAGAAAGAGGACAGAGGCGAGCGGCAAAAGAAGCCGCTCAAACTCCGGAACGGTCAGTGTGGCGAAGGCCATCGCGAGCCCGACCATCGGCAGATCAACCATGGCTCGACTGAGCGCTGTGCGTCGGATCGCGCCAAAAAGGGTGATCAAACCAAAGGCGCCAAACCCCGCGCCAACGGCGGTCATCACCAAAGCGGCGGGATGAAGCATCAAGACCGCATCGCGCCGCGTCGTTGAAAACAGAATGAGAAGGACGGCCCCGCTGACCCAGCCTATGATGCTGGTGAGGCGCAGGGCGACCATTGGATCAAGAGCGAGGACGGACGCGATGACCAGCGGCAGGTCCGATGCGATGGGCGCAGACTGATCGCCCAGGCTGGCAAGACGCATCGCTGTGAGATCGCTAAACCAGTTGCTTTGCGTCAAAAGCGCCGTTGCGGCCCCTGCAAAGATGACGGCGAGCGTGGCCGGGCGATCACGCATGGGCTGCCTCGCGTAGGCTATCCTCCCCCTCGGAATGATCTGTTTTGTCCCAATAGAAAGGGCGGACACAGAATTCATACAGCGCCTTATAGGCAGCGATTGATTGCAGCACCCAATAGACCGGCAAAAGCAGTCCGGAGGGGGCAAGGGTGAACCACTCCCTGACCGTCGGCGCCATAATAAAGAGCCACGCGGTGCCGATATTGCCGATGAAAAAAGCCAGCAGCAGCGGCGTTTCAATGCCTGCGAACAAAGGGCTTAGATGGCTTGCGCCTGTTGTTGCCCACACCACAAAGGCCATCCACATCCATGGGTTGATCAGTGCATTGATGACCACGCCGCCAATCGCGAAATGAAGCACGACGCTCGCTCGCCAAGACTGTCGCCGCCGCAGTTGAACGAGATAGGTTTGAAGATAGCCCTTGAGCCAACGCGATCGCTGCTGGATCCAACGGCGCGGGGTATCGGTGGCCTCTTCATAGGTGGTGCTGTCGATCGTTTTGGTTCGGAAACCTGCGCTATAGAGGCGAAATCCAAGATCGGCATCCTCGGTGACATTGTGGGCATCCCATCCGCCAACGGATAAAAGAGCCTGGCGGGTCACAAAATTGCTCGTCCCACCAAGTGGCAGGGGCAAATCGAGAAAGTCTAAGCCTCGCAAGAACCAATCAAACTGCAGTGCGTATTCGAGGCAAAAAAGGCGGGTAATGATGGAATCGCTGCGGTTATAATAGTTTAGCAGAGCCTGAACGCAGGCGAGCTTAGGGTCGCCTCCGCCAAGGGCAGCGACCACCTTTCGTAGCTGATCAGGCTCTGGCCTATCTTCGGCGTCGTAAATTCCAATGATAGAACCGTTGGATTGCTCAAGGCCGTGATTAAGCGCGTTGGGTTTTGTTCGAGGGCCGCCGGGCGGAATGCGAATGACACGGACCATCGAGGCGCAGAGGCCTAGGCTTGCCTCTGTTTCGTCATCATCCTCCTCAAGAAGGATCAAGATCTCGAGCCGATCATGGGGGTAGTTCGTCCGAAGGATGCTCGCAACCAAGCGGTTGACGCTCGCCGCCTCGCGGTAGAGGGGGCACAAAATCGTCACCATCGGGACGGCTGAGCCGATTGGGTCATGGGTTGCCGCTGTTTCCTGCGTGAGCGCCACTCGCGTGATGGCAACAAACCTTAAAGTAAAGAAGCCTGTCGCGTAGAGGATGTTCATCAGTACAAGGACGCGCATCGTCACGATCGGCGCCATCACCAGCCAGCCCGCAAAAAGGATCATGGCGCAAAGACCGATCGTGATTTGCTGATCCGAAAATCGGCGCTGCGCTTCGGCCGCAAACATCGTCTTACACGGCCTTGATGCCATCAAAGCAGGCGACGGAGGCGTAAGCCCGCGATGGACAAAGTGGGAAGCGCGAGAAGAACAATCTCCCGCCACGGCAAACCCCGCAGCACTGAGGCATCAACCCCCGCAGCCCAGGCGAAGGTCGTCAGTCCACTAATCGTCAGGAGTGAAGTGGTGAGAAGGGCTGCTTTCATCGGCGCCACCAAAGGGAAAAAAAGAGAGCTTGGCCGGGGTCGAGGCCGCGGACGGAGAGATCGCGTCGTCCACCAAAAGCGACCTGCAAACCCTGTCGGACAGGGAGCACGGCCGAAAGGCCAATCTGGGTTAAGTCAAAGTCCGAACCGCGCGACGAGCCCTCCATCACGCTTTCGGTCGTGTAGCTCTGCAGCAAAATCATCGCGTCGCCTTCTTTGACGCCCAGTGTCAGGTTGGCGCGGAGCTGATCACGGTCGCTGCCGAGGCTTCGGCGATAACCAAAAAGCGCCTCGAGGAAGAATTGCTCATTACCCCACCCCCTCAGTGTACTGAATTGAAGAGCGGCGTCATTGCCCATCGCGCGGCTATCGGCGATGTCTTGGGAGGTGGAAAAAGCGCCGGTGAGATTGAACGCGGTGGCGTGGCTCCCCCGCCGGTTGAGATGAACCTGGGCAAAGAGTTCCGCTTCACTGACCCCCGACTGCGAGGTGCTGCTGGTCGGTCCATAGGAAAGTTGGTTGGCGTAAGCGACGACGCTACCAAAGCCCAAATGTTCAGAGATTCCGCGGATAAAATATGTGCGGGAAATGAGCTGCTGAAACCCTGAATCTTGCTGCTCGGCCTCAAAGTATTCTGCGGTTTCAATGGTCAGCTGCTGTCCAGGCGGCTCGGGCCAAGCGCCAGCCGCGGCTGCGTTCAAGATGCAGGCGAGGGCAACAACGGCCGATCCAGCATTGCGACAGCACCCTGCGACCACCAACATGTCTCCGCGCACCCCTAACGTGATGGCGGTGTTTTAGGTTGACCAGAGGTTGTTTCTAGCAATCCAAGATTGAGTCTCTATCGGGAGCGCAACCTTAGCGACAGGCCTGCTCAATACGCTCCAGAGCGGCTGAGATTCCCAGGAGCGAAAACGTGTAATTGGTCGCAGTTGAGCGGGCTGAGGTCGCCGACACCCGCATTTCGCGGCCCCGGCGCATGGCGCCAACCAGCCGGTTTTCTTCGTTCATGGCTTCAATGAAGCCTTCTTTTTCCGCGGAGAACATTTCCCAGCGATCAGAGCCGACCCGGACTGTCGGTTCCGAGCCGTCTTGAAGATCGTAGCCCGCCATAAAACTTGGCTGATTCACTGCTGCACCTGATTTCCACGTGGCGACGGAAAAGAAGACATCGCCATGCCGCGCTGACGACGGCGATGTGTCTTGTGGTTCCGTGACAGCGTAGCAAATCACGTCGCTGCCGGTGTCATAGGTGAAGACCATCCAATCCCTATAGGTCGCGACCTGTTCAGGTTCGGCGGCAAGGGCGGCGGTGGGGGCAAAGGCGAGGAGGAAAGCGGCGAGAGTGCGCATGCAAATCCCTTGGTTGGTCGTGAACGATCTCTTCTATGAAGGAGTTTGACGCGCCTGGGTACCCGGTCTGTTGGTGACCATCATGTCAGCTGAAGTTTGATCGCGGCCGCCGTCAGCGCCGGACAGACGGCCACGGCCTGCAGGCTGTAAGCCCCGAGGATCAAAAAGGGGACGAGCCCACCGTCGCCCGCAGCGGGTCCAAAGACCAAAGGCGGAATAATCAAAGGCAAGGTCAAGAACACAAGGAGCGGCGCGCCGCGTCGCTGGCTGGTGCAAAGTGCACTGATGGTCCCCGCAACGAACACCATACCGGGGCTTGCAAGAAGAAGCGCCAAGGCACCCATCGGGGAGCTTCCATAGGACAACAGCAAAAGCGGCATCGCGACCAACAGCGGCACGGCTAAAACTGCCCAGGCCACGGACAATTTGATAAGGGCCGCACGGGTCAAACTAACCGGCGAAAGCAGAATAAGGTCCGTTGCTCCCGAGGTCATGTCGTCCTCAAACATCCCCTCAACGCCGAGAAATACAGCGACTCCGAGGATCAGCCACAGGATGCCAGGACCCACCATGCGTAGGATTTCCTGCTGCCCGCCAATGGCCAAGGGGGCCAAAAAACCCAGCACCAGGAGGATCCCTACCCCGACGGCCCAACCGCCTGCACGCAGTCGGAGCGTCAGCTCCCGGTTAAAAAGAGCGCGGGCCGGGGTCATGCGGCCTTCACCGTCATGGTCCTCGCCCCAGGGATTCCGTCCTGGTCATGAAGAGCGACGATAGCGATCCCGCCGCGAGAGCGATGCCCGTCAATCAATGTACGGACCAAGTCTTGTCCATCGTCATCAAGCGCCGAAAACGGCTCATCCAGCAACCAAAGCGCCCGGGGGCTGACGATCAATCGCAAAAAGGAAAGGCGTTTTCTTTGTCCCGAGGAGAGTTGTCCCGCGCGGGTTTGGCCTAGACGGTGAACGCCCAAAACCCGCAACGAATCCCGCAGCGTGCCGCCGTAGAAATCGGCGATGAAGTCGGCGTTTTCTTCGACCGTAAGGCGGGGCGACAATCCCGCTTCGACACCGATGTAATGGATCTCTTCAGAGCGAATGTAGCCAGCATCAAGCACTTGGACCCCGCGGCGGAAGGTGATCTCACCTTCCCCTTCAGCAAGTCCGGCAAGGGCGCGAAGGAGCGACGTCTTGCCCGAGCCGTTGGCGCCCCGCAGCATCATCGCATCGCCTGGATGAAGAGCGAACCCAGCGCCCGCCAGGACATCGCGTCCCGCACGGCGCACCATCAGGTCCCTGCACTCAAGCGACATCTCAAAGGCCATAGCGATGGGTGATGCGCTGGTCCGGCATGTCGGGGCAAGGGAACAGCGCAAGTTGATGTCTTTTGTTTGACGGGTCGTTGACGGCAGGCAAGGTCATGAGATCGCTGATATGTCAAAGATTCTCGCCGCGTGCCGCGCAAACTGGCAACCAAACACCGCGATGAGATCGGAGGACAATTAAGGTGATCAGCGGCAATCTTGGAGATGCACAACCCTTCACGAAGCTGATGGGGGTAGAGGTCACCTCAGCGGAGAAAAGCCGGATCGAGGGGCGTTTGACGGTGCGAGAGGATCTTTGCACCACGGGCGGCATTCTCCATGGCGGGGCGATCATGTCGTTGGCCGATGGCTTGGGCGCGATTGGCGCTTTTATGAACCTGCCCGACGGCGCTGGCGGCACGACAACGATTGAAAGCAAGACCAATTTCCTGGGTGCCGCCCCCCAAGGGACGACGGTGATTGCCGTAGCGACGCCTGTAAAAATCGGTCGTCGCCTTTCCGTGTGGCAAACGGCCATCCGTCAGGAGGACGGCTCCGACGTCGCGCTGGTGACCCAGACCCAGCTCGTTCTTTGAAGCCTGTCGGCTGCGGCCTATATATAAAGTGATTTCGGGGGGCTTCGCGCAACGGTGGTTGCTGCACCGGATAGACAGCAGCGCTACGCCCGCGCATAAGCGGCCATGAAACTGTACCTTGTGCGAACCATTCTTAAGAAGGAAGCCGGCTCATGATTCCTGGTCACGATTCTCTCAAGACCAAGACGGCTCTTTCCGCAGCCGGAAAGACCTATCAGTTTTACTCGTTGAAAAAGGCAGAGCAGCGGCTTGGGGATTTGTCCCGCCTTCCGGTGAGCCTCAAATATCTCCTCGAGAACATGCTGCGTTTTGAAGACGGCCGGTCCGTGACCGTGGACATGATTGATGCTTTTGGCGCGTGGCTCAAAAACGGCGGCAAGAATCCAATTGAGATCGCCTACCGTCCAGCACGGGTTTTGATGCAGGATTTCACCGGTGTGCCGGCCATTGTCGATCTCGCCGCGATGCGGGATGCCATGAAGACGCTCGGCGGCGACCCAGAAAAGATCAATCCTCTGGCCCCGGTCGATCTTGTGATCGATCACTCGGTGATGGTCGATTATTTTGGTACGGAAGATGCTTTTCAGCGCAATGTTGATCGCGAATATGAGCGGAACAAGGAGCGTTACCAATTCCTCAAATGGGGTCAGTCGGCGTTTGATAATTTCAGTGTCGTTCCTCCAGGGACAGGCATCTGCCACCAAGTGAACCTAGAATATCTGAGCCAGACCGTTTGGACCGCTGACCATGGCGGGGAGACCTATGCCTACCCCGATACTTGTGTGGGTACGGATAGCCACACAACAATGGTCAATGGCCTATCGGTCTTAGGTTGGGGCGTCGGCGGCATTGAGGCTGAAGCGGCGATGCTGGGGCAACCTGTTTCGATGCTGATCCCGGACGTCATTGGCTTTAAAATGACGGGTAAGTTGCCCGAGGGCGCGACGGCTACTGATCTGGTGCTGACGGTCACAAAAATGCTTCGTGACAAAGGCGTGGTCGGAAAGTTCGTTGAGTTCTACGGACCAGGCCTTGGCAATCTCAGTCTCGAAGACCAGGCAACGCTCGGCAACATGTCGCCGGAGTTCGGTTCCACCTGCGCTTTCTTCCCGATTGATGACGAAACCCTCCGCTATCTGAGGACATCTGGCCGCGATGAGGACCGCATCGCGCTTGTTGAAGCTTACGCAAAAGAGCAAGGCATGTGGCGCGACGATACCGTTGAGCCGGTGTTCACCGATACGCTGGCGCTTGACCTTTCCTCGGTCGTCCCCGTGATCTCTGGTCCAAAGCGCCCGCAGGACAAGATCCTTTTGACCGAAGCGCCGGAAGCCTTCGCCGCTGCGCTTGATCAAGAGTATGGCAAAGCGGACGAGGCGGATAAACAGGTTGCCGTTGATGGTGAAGAGTTCACCCTCGGCCATGGCGACGTTGCCGTTGCCGCGATTACGTCGTGCACCAACACGTCCAACCCATCGGTCCTGATCGCTGCTGGTCTTGTGGCCAGGAAGGCCCGGGCGCGCGGCCTCACCAGCCAGCCTTGGGTGAAAACGTCGTTTGCGCCCGGCAGTCAGGTGGTGACCGATTATCTTGAGAAAGCTGGGCTGCAAGATGATCTTGATGCGGTGGGTTTCAACCTCACCGGCTATGGATGCACCGTCTGTATTGGCAACACCGGGCCCCTGCCGGAGGCGATTTCGAAGGCTATTCATGACCATGATCTGGCGGTGGCTGCGGTTCTGTCGGGTAACCGGAATTTTGAGGGCCGTATCCACCAGGATGTGCGCGCCAACTTCTTGGCGTCACCGCCACTGGTCGTGGCCTATGCCTTAGCGGGATCGATGAACATCAACGTCACCACTGATCCGCTTGGTCAGGACAAAGACGGCCATGATGTGTACCTGAAAGACCTTTGGCCCACCTCGGCTGAAATCGCGGACATTGTGGCTGAATGCGTCACGCGAGAGATGTTCATCGAACGCTATGGTGACGTCTTTAAGGGCGATGCCAGCTGGCAGGGTATCAACCCGGGCGGCAGTGATACCTATGATTGGCCGCAGTCGACCTATGTGGCGAACCCGCCCTATTTTGAGGGTATGGCGAAAGAGCCTGGCGAACTCCAGCCGATCGAGGACGCAAAAGTCTTGGCGCTCCTTGGTGATAGTGTGACCACAGATCATATCTCACCAGCCGGCGCGATTAAGGAAGACAGCCCTGCTGGTTCCTACCTTCAAGACCATCAGGTGCCTGAGCGGGAGTTCAATTCCTACGGCTCGCGTCGCGGCAATCATGAGGTGATGATGCGCGGCACGTTTGCTAACATCCGCATCAAGAACAAAATGGTCCCTGATACCGAAGGCGGCATCACCAAGTATAATGGTGAGGTGATGTCGATCTATGACGCGGCGATGAAGCATAAGGCGGACGGCAACGGCCTCGTGGTCTTTGGCGGTGAGCTTTACGGCAATGGTTCGTCCCGCGATTGGGCCGCGAAGGGGACGGTGCTCCTTGGGGTGAAGGCTGTGATCTTCCAGTCCATTGAGCGGATCCATCGCTCCAACCTGATTGGGATGGGCGTGTTGCCGCTCCAGTTCACCGGCGGCCAAGGATGGCAGTCCCTGGGCCTCACGGGTGATGAAGACATCACGATTCATGGCGTTGAAACGCTTGAGCCACAGCAGGAGCTGAAAGCCACCATCACGATGGGTGATGGCTCAACGCAGGAAATCACCCTCCTGGTACGGATCGATACCGCCGATGAGCTCGATTACTATAAGAACGGCGGGATCCTGCATTACGTGATCCGAAAGCTCGCGGCTTAAAAGGCCGCTCCTGAGGCTAGCCAACAAAAGAAAACCCCGCGAAGGCTATGACCTTCGCGGGGTTTTCTTTTCGGGTCGTTCGTTTGTTCGTTCGAAGTTTTACCGTGCCGCGCGCTTTTTGCGTGCGAAAGCCAAACCGCCCAGACCGGCGGCCATCAAAGGCAAAGCGCCGGGGATTGGAACGGGATTGAACTCGATCGATTCCACGTAGAAGCCATCGTCGCTTTCAAAGGCGGCAAGCATCAAACTCGATGCGAAAATTGAACCTGATACGACTTGATTGAACGGCGGGATCGGGACGTTGAGACCTGTCAGCGTCAAATCATCAATGCCGTTTCCAGCAAAGACCGTGACGTTGTCCGTCGACAAAGCAAGGTTGAAGGCAATTTCCGTGAACTCAACAATCTGGCCTGTGCCTGAATCGCGAATTTCGACGAACAGCGCCTCGCGTGACGAGATGCCATCGATCTGACCCGGGTCAAAAAAGCCAGTGCGAATACCAACGCCAAACGCGTTACTGATCAGTGCATCATCGATGGCGTTGAACTCTGGATCGGCCGCTGTCCCATCGACGGTGTAGGCGCCAAGCCATACCTGAAAGGCGCCATCGTCAAAAACCATGGCCTCGCCGTCCGCATTGTCGGCGCTGACATCGACGTTCTCGAGATCAACGAAAACTGCATGCGCCGATGCCGCAAGCGAAAAAACCGCGACAATTAAAGCACTTAGATATTTTTTCATGAGATCCCCCTCAGTCTTATGCGAATAATGTATCAAGTTTTTGCGATGCAACCAAGTATTTCTTAACGGCAAACCCGCGTTTTGGCTTTTCCGCCTTCGCATCATCAAAGGAGGGTCTATATCGTTCCTATGGCCAGACCCGTTACCGTGACGATCGAGCATTCCAAAACCATCGACGAAGCCAAAAAGCGCATCGATGAAGGGATCGAGGAGATCACCGGCTCGCTCGCGAGCAAGTGGGCCGTGAAGGTCGAGCAGCGTTGGGAGGGCGACAGCCTTCATTTCACTGCGCGCGCGATGATGCAAAAAATCACCGGCGTGGCGGACGTCTTTCCTCAGCACGTCCGGATCACCGTCAACTTGCCGGACTTCCTGGCGACCGTGGCAGAAAAGGTGACGGACAAGATCCAGAAAAAGGCGACGCATATCCTTGAGGACAAACGCGTCTAAGAGATTGAGCCGTTGAAGTATCCAGTCCCAACACGCGGCCAAACGGCTGCGTTTGGCGATTTCTCGCCATTCGCTAGGTGCATAGTTGGACGAAGTTAATGGCTCCGGACCCTAAGCCAGCAGTGTTGCGGGGCCATGGCAGGGTGATCTAGTCTTCGCGGCCGACGCGTTTCTTACGAAAGGTGAGCGTGCCGAGGCCTGCGGCCATCAGCCATGCCGCCGCTGGTAAGGGAATTGCGTCCCCCGGCGCTTCTTCGAAACCGGTCAAAACTGCTTGAAGGCCGCCCGAGTTATCGCCGTGGCTATCATCCCACATGAAAAGGAACAGCTCGCCCGCCACTTGAGCGACGCCGGAGAAGCTTTCGCCCACAAAGAAGACGTCGCCCGTACCGATACGGCCCGCGAGACCGCCCCGTCCGAAGGTGTTGATGCCTATGGTGAGATTCTCAACAGTATCGTCGACCACATTTACTGCTTTTGCGTCGGTGACGCATTTCGAGAGTCCGCAATAGCCCCAAGTTTCGTTGGTGGCGTCGATGCTGAACGAGTCGCCGACACCGATGATGAAGCCGGTGGCGTTCTCTTCGACCGTCGCCAACACATTCACACGATCAGGATCGATCGCTGCAGAAGCTGTGCCAACGGCAAAAAAGGCGAGCGTTACTGCAAGTCCGTAGATTGTTTTGAGCATATTGTTCCCCCCAAGTTAGTCGAGGCTATAAAATTACTCTTTTACCGGTCAAGCACGTTGCTGTTAAAGGATGTGACCTCGTTTCGCCTCTCGCGTTTCGAGCGCGGTGCAGTGCTCGAACGCACCCGACCTGGCTGTTTCCGACGACTAACTGGCGGTCACATCGCGCCTGGGCCAGCGAGGGGGGATGTTTCCGGATCCGCCGTTGGCCTTCAGAGGTCCCGGGGGCCGCTTGCATTTCAAGCCGCATTGCGGCGGGGCCCGGCCGCGCGTATCTGCCCGCTATGAGCGACCTTTCCCATATCCGGAACTTCTCGATCGTGGCCCATATCGACCACGGCAAATCCACCTTGGCGGACCGCCTGATCCAGGTGACCGGCGGGCTGACTGAGCGGGAGATGCAGGAGCAGGTCCTCGACAACATGGACCTTGAGCGCGAGCGCGGGATCACCATCAAGGCGCAGACGGTGCGCCTGACCTACACAGCGCAGGACGGGCAGGAGTATATCCTCAACCTCATCGACACGCCGGGTCATGTCGACTTTGCCTATGAGGTGAACCGCAGCCTCGCCGCGGTCGAGGGATCGCTTCTGGTGGTGGATGCCAGCCAAGGGGTGGAGGCGCAGACCCTCGCCAATGTCTACCAGGCGATCGAGGTCAATCACGAAATCGTCCCCGTTCTGAACAAAATCGATCTTCCGGCGGCTGAGCCCGATCGCGTTAAAGAGCAGATCGAGGAAGTCATCGGGCTCGATGCATCGGATTCGGTGGAGATCTCAGCCAAGACCGGGATGGGTGTACCTGACGTCTTGGAAGCGATCGTGCAGCGGCTCCCAAGCCCCGAAGGCGATGCGGACGCGCCGCTCAAAGCCATGTTGGTGGACAGCTGGTATGACCTTTACCTCGGCGTCGTTGTCCTTGTTCGGATTATCGATGGCAAGCTCAAAAAGAACCAAAAGATCCGTATGATGAAGGCGGGCGCGACCTATCAAGTCGACCAGGTCGGTGTCTTCACGCCCAAACGGTTGGAGATGGATGAGCTCGGCCCCGGCGAGATCGGCTATCTCACCGCATCGATCAAAGAGGTCGCCGACACCAAGGTCGGTGACACCATCACCGATGAGAAAAAACCAGCCGCTGAAGCACTTGAAGGCTTCCAGCCCAACCAGCCCGTGGTGTTCTGTGGCCTCTTCCCCGTCGATAGCGCGGATTTCGAAGATCTGCGGGACGCCATTGCAAAACTGCGGCTCAATGATGCGAGCTTTGAGTATGAGATGGAAACCTCCGCGGCGCTTGGCTTTGGTTTCCGCTGCGGTTTCTTAGGTCTCTTGCATCTCGAGATCGTCCGTGAACGTCTTGAGCGTGAGTTCAATATCGACCTTATCACCACGGCGCCGTCGGTGGTTTATCATATGTATAAGACCGACGGGGAGATGGAGGAGCTCCATAATCCCGCCGATATGCCGGACCCTGTGCATATCGCTCACCTTGAAGAGCCATGGATTAAGGCCACCATTCTGGTGCCGGATGACTACCTCGGCGGTGTGTTGAAGCTTTGCGAGGACCGCCGCGGGATCCAGCAGGATCTGACCTATGCGGGTGCGCGGGCGATGGTCGTCTATGAGCTGCCGCTCAACGAAGTCGTGTTCGATTTCTACGATCGTCTCAAATCGATCACCAAAGGCTATGCAAGTTTCGACTATCAGATCATCGGCTACCGCAAGGATGATCTCGTCCGGATGCAGATCTTGGTCAATGAAGAGCCGGTCGATGCCCTGGCTGTGGTGGTTCACCGCTCCAAGGCCGAGGTGCGCGGACGGGCGATGTGTGAGCGGTTGAAAGACTTGATCCCGCGGCATCTCTTTAAGATTCCGATCCAAGCGGCCCTTGGTGGCCGGGTGATCGCGCGCGAGACGATCGGCGCCATGCGGAAAGATGTGACCGCCAAATGCTATGGCGGGGACGCCACCCGGAAACGGAAACTCCTTGATAAACAAAAGGCGGGTAAGAAAAAGATGCGCCAGTTTGGGCGTGTCGAAATCCCGCAAGAAGCCTTTATCAAAGCCCTGAAGATGGATGATGCTTAGTCTAGTTCGCGCTTTTCTCGTTGGTGCACTGATCGCTCTTGCGGTACCGGTGGCTATTGCTGTGGCAACGATGAGCGGGATGGCGGGGCCGCGTTACGAGGTGGTGGATCTCCTTCCTTTCGTCAGCCCACTCATCGCTGTGTTGCTGTTGTTGTCAGCTTTGCTGGCCGCGTTTCTGCGCGGCATTGTCCGGCTACCGCGCGGTTTGGGCGATGGTTTTGCCGGAGCTGTTCTTGCGGGAGCCGCCCTGTTTTATGGCGCAGGCATGCACATCTTCGCCGATCTCGGCCTCGGGCCGGGCGTGTTGACCATTATCGGCGGGATCGTGGCAGTCTTATCCGGCGTTCTTGCTTTTGTGCGCTGGCAGCTGTCGGGACGCCCAGGGACTTAACCCGCACGCAAGCCCAGCCGGACCACAAAGCCGCCAGCGGCCTCTTCGATCCCGGCCTCATCCCATTTTGACGATTGTACAAAGGTTCGTACAAGGCCAAAGCCATGTTGGCGAGGGTTCGGTAACGCGGCTGGTTCCGTCCAAGTGATACGCAGCTCATCGCCTTCGAGCGCCCAAGTAAGGGTGCATGGCTTTTTTTCGCTCAACGCGCCGCGTTCCGATGACAAAAGGGCGAGTTCATAGAGGATAATCGCCGCGTTGACAGCTTGTTTGGCAGCGAATTTTCCTTCGCTCCCCTCCCGGACGATCATCTTGCCTGTCGGATCAAAGGGCTCAAGCACCGCGCTCACGATCGCGGCCATCGGTGCCTGCCTCGACGCATCGTGGAACACGAGGTCATGGGCTGAGGCAAGCGCCTGCAGCTGATAAAGCAGCCCGCTGCGCAAGCCTTCAGCGGTGCCGTCGCCGGCGCTGGCGCCTCGGGTGATCACCTGAACCGTGGAGAAGAGGTTGCGCACGCGGTGATCAAGCTCGCGCACCAGCCGTTCGCGTTCTTCCTCGGCGGCGACGGCAGCGGTGACATCGCGCTGCACCGCCAGCCAGGATGTGGGCGCGCCCCGCTCGTTAAGGGTGGGTGAGACCGACCACTCGACAATGAACGGCGTGCCGTCCTTTTTGTAGTTAAACGTCCGCGTGTGTTCATGACTGCGACCCGCCACCAAGCTTTCTTTCAGCGTGGCGATTGCCTTTCGGTCCGTGAGCGGGCCTTGAAGGATGCGCGGGGTTTTGCCGATGACCTCAGAGGAGGCGTAGCCGGTCATCCGTTCAAAGCCCTTGCTGACCCACGTGATCCGCGGGCCAGGCTCATGCAACGGCGCGTATTCAGTCATCAGTACGCTGTCATTAGCCTGATTGAGGGCAAACTCAAGTTGGCGGGCTCGGTCGATCGCGTCTTGTAGCCGGTCATCCGCCAACCGAACATCGCCGGAGAGTGCCTCAACCGTGTCACGCTGAACCGTGATATCCCATTGCGAACCGAAAAAGTGCGTGAGCGCGCCGTCGTCATCATAAACGGGGCTGATATGCAGCGCGTTCCAAAAAGGCGTGCCATCCTTTTTGTAGTTGAGGATCTCGAAATAGCCGAAGACTTCCTTGGCAATGGTCGTTCGGATCTGCGTTAGAACGTCGGGATCCGTGCCAGGGCCTTGGAGAAACCGGCAGTTCTTCCCCACCACTTCGTCGAAACCATAGCCCGTCAGCCGGAGAAACGCATCATTGGCAAAGACGATGGGGTTGTCCGACTGGTGCGGGTCGGTGGCAATCATCGCCATCCGTGTATGGGCGAAGGCGGCTTTGAGAAAAGGCTCAGGCGGAAGACCAGGGGCGTTTGTGACCGTCATCCCTAGCCGATACCTTCTATGAGGACCCATCGCCAAGCGTTGCCCGTACAAATTGTCGTCAGTTGACCAGCCACGACTGCTGCTCCTTTTGACCGAGCAGCGCATTGCCCTTGCGGAGAACGCAGGCTCGTCCGACAGTCCCAATCAAAACAATCGAGAATGGAGGAGGATGAGGATGCTGCAAGCTGACTATGTGGTCGTGGGCGGGGGATCAGCGGGGGCATGCTTGGCGTCGAGGCTGAGTGAAGACCCAAGTTGCAACGTCGCGCTCCTGGAGGCGGGACCAGCCGATAAGAGCCCTGCGATCCATATTCCGCTTGGCATCACCCTCATCACCAAGATGGATTCGATCAATTACGGCTTTGAGACCGAGCCGCAGTCGGAACTGAATGATCGCCGGATGTATTGGCCCCGAGGCAAGACCCTGGGCGGCTCCAGCTCGATCAATGCCATGTGCTACACCCGTGGTGCGCCAGAAGACTACGACAGTTGGCAAGCCTCGGGCGCAGCGGGTTGGACCTGGGATGCGTGCCTTCCTTACTTTAAAAAAGCCGAGGACAACGAACATGGCGAATCCGACGCGCATGGCGCAGGCGGGCCTTTGTCGGTTTCCGATTTGCGGACGAAGAATTGGCTGAGCAAAGACTTTATCGAAGCTGGCGGCGAACTTCAGTACCCAACGGATGTCGACCTTGCGGGTTTCGAGCGCGAGGGGTTCGGATGGTATCAAGTGACCCAAAGAAACGGGCAGCGCTGTTCGGCGGCCAAGGCTTATCTCTCCGATGAGGTCAAGGCGCGCAGCAACCTGACGATCGTCACCGAGGCGGCGGTGCAGCGCGTGGTCTTTGAAGGCAAGCGTGCCGTGGGCG
Source organism: Pseudomonadota bacterium (assembly GCA_039818345.1). Taxonomy (GTDB): domain Bacteria; phylum Pseudomonadota; class Alphaproteobacteria; order Caulobacterales; family Parvularculaceae; genus Parvularcula. The sequence goes on from JBCBUC010000004.1 coordinate 36,766, forward strand.
TCGACTTTCTCCAGGGCGAGAAGGTTGAAACCATCAAAGCCGACCGGGAAGTGATCCTTTCAGCGGGCGCTCTTGGTTCACCACAGATCCTGATGCTCTCCGGTGTCGGTCCTGCTGCCCATCTAAAAGAGCATGGCATTGATGTGGTGCATGATAGCCCGGGTGTGGGCGAGAATATGCAAGACCATCTCGATGCGGCCTGGACCTATAACACCAAGAGTTCAGTCGGGTACGGATATTCGATCTCTGCTCTCCTTCGTGCAATCCCTGAGCCGCTCCGCTACGCATTCAAGCGCGATGGCCTTTTGTCATCGAATGTCGCGGAGTCCGGCGCGTTCCTCAAATCTGATCCGTCGCTGCCGATCGCGGATATCCAGTTCCATTTCTTACCGGTGATCTTGGTCGACCATGGCCGCCAGAATGTCTGGGGTGATGGCTTCACGTTCCATGTCTGTCTTCTTTACCCAAAGAGCAAAGGAACCATCTGTCTAGGGAGCAATGATCCCTCTGCACCGCCAAAAATCGACCCACGCTACCTCACTGCAGAAGAGGATTGGGAGCCGATGCGCCGGGGTTTACGTATTGCCCGCCGCTTGGCGGAGGCCCCCGCTTTTCAAAAACATGGGCCCGTGGCGCGCGAGTTAGTGGACACAGAGCTCACCGACGACGTGCTTGACACCTATATCCGGGAGAAAGCGGAAACGATTTATCATCCCGTCGGCACCTGCAAGATGGGGGCGGATGATGATCCGATGGCTGTCCTCTCGCCGGACCTTAAGGTGCGGGGCGTTGAGGGCCTTCGGGTGATCGATGCGTCGATCATGCCCACCCTGGTGGGGGCGAACACGAACGCGCCGACGATCATGATCGCCGAACGGGCGGCGGATTTGATCCAAGGGAAGCTGGTTTAGGCTGCGTCAACCTTCGGCCAACGGAGCGCTTTGAATACAATCAGCACAGTGACGATAATCTCGAAGACGACGACCATCTGATAAAAGAGGTGGCTGCCCATCAGGGTCATCACCTCCACCGCTGTGTAGGCGATGCCAAACAGTACGTTGAGCCATTTGCTTAAGACCGCTGGCAAGCCCACCGAGAGATAAATCATCAGGGCTGGAACAGCGAGCAGCAGGGCGACGCCGATCATGACACCATCGGTCGCCGGGCCCAACGGCCCCATCGTGCTGCTCTGCATGTTCTCCAGCGTGCCCGGCATATAGAGCATGTAATAGTCATTGTAGATATAAAGGCCCATCAGCGCGGCCCAAAGGAGGGCGAGGTGGATGGAAGGCGGCATTGTGGTGGGTTGGATTTTCTGCATCGTCCTCTCGGCAGTGATGTGACTTGAAAAGGCTAAGGGGTTGGGGCGTCTGCGACCAGCAAAGTCTTGTATCAAACCTTAGCCCCGCCAAGGGTCCGTGACGAAGATCAACCAATGAGGAGTGAACCCCCATGACCCTAAAGCTCTACGGCAAGCTCGGCTGGGGATCAGCGATTATTGAAGCGCAGCTCGCTTGGTACGGCCTCGACTATGCGTTCATCAATGTCGGTGATCTCTTCGAAGATGAAGATGCTCGCAAAGAGCTCTCGAAGATCAACCCGGTTGCGCAAATTCCCACGCTGGTGATGGACGATGGATCCGTGATGACCGAGAGCGCTGCGATCACATTGCGGTTCGCGGACCTCTATCCGCAGCAAAGTCTCGTGCCCAGCGCCACGGACCCGTCGCGAAGCGCGTTTCTTCGCTGGTTGATGTTCATCATCGCCACCATCTATCCGACTTACACTTATGGCGATGATCCCAGCCGGTTCGTCAGTCTTGAGGATGCGCAGGAGCCCTTCGGTGAAGCGGTCCTCGAGTATGGAAAGAGGATGTATTTGATCCTCGAAAGCGCATCAAAGGCGCCTTGGTTCCTGGGCGAGGACTTCTCAGCCATCGATATCTATATTGGCGTCTTGCACCACTGGGAGCCAAATGCGCCCTGGTTTCGCAAGGAAACGCCGAAGCTAAGCGCCATTGCTGATCGCGTGCCGACCCAGCCGACGATCGCAGCGTGTTGGATGAAGAACTTCCCGACGGAAGACGAGCAGCTCTAGTTTTTTGGCAGTCAGTTGCGCGCACAGCCACGGCAAGGCGATGACGTTTAAGGCCGACGCATGTCTCTGGTCCTGGCACGTGGCGCCGCTCAACAACGCGCTCTAGCGGCCCGGCATCGCATACTCCTGACCCCATTCTTTAAGTTGCAGCAGAATGGGCTCGAGTGTTTGCCCCTTTGGCGTGAGGCTATATTCCACCTTGGGCGGAACAACAGCGTAGACTTTGCGGTGAACGAGCTTGCATGCCTCGAGCTCTCGCAATTGTTTGGTCAGCATGCGCTGCGTTACCGTGCCGGCAAGGCGTTGGAGCTCGTTGAACCGTTTGGTGCCGTCCAACAGGTGGAAGAGGATGACGCCCTTCCACTTACCGCCGATAAGCTCCAGCGCAGCCTCAACCGGACAACCGTCTGAGCAGTCATAATCATCAAAGCGGGCCATTGGATCAACAGTATCCTTTTTGTGTGTACGGGACTTCGGCGTGCGTACTTTCATAACACATGAGCTTTGCTAGGTCGCGATCCACCAATTGAGCGGAGCGCGCCATGAACGACCTCACCATTGTCGCCCATATTTTTGCCCATTCGGGTGATGAACACCTCGTTCGGGCAGAGCTTGAAAAGCTCGTGAACATCACGCGGGCTGAAGAGGGGTGTCTTCGTTATGACCTGCACAGCGACAACGAGGATCCTCTTCACTTCATGTTCTACGAGACGTGGACCAGTCGCGTGTTGTGGCAACAGCACATGAACACGCCCCATCTCGCCGCCTATTCTGCGGCAACGGAGGGAAAGGTGCGCCAATTCACGCTTCACGAGATGCAGAAACTGGCTCCTTGAGCGGCTTTTTGGCCTCTGTCGCACTTGCGTTGGCGGAGCGCATTGCACCCCTGAAAAACGCGTGCTAGCCGCCGCGCTGCGCAAGCGGGAGATTGCCTCTCGCTCCTGTTGCCGCCTGCCTTTTGAGGGTTCTTTTGAGCGCGGGGCGGCCATCCGCGACGGAGAAGAAAAACACTATGGCCGATTCACGGTCCGAGATCGCCGAGCGCTACGCGGCAGCTTTTTTCGAACTGGCCCAGGACGAAGGCAAGGTCGACGCGATTGAGGCGGAACTTGAGGCGCTTCGCGGTGCTTATGACGCGAGCGATGACCTCAAACGATTGATCCAATCCCCAGCTTTTCCGGCCGAGACCAAATTGTCGGGTCTAGCGGCGGTGCTTGAAAAGGGCGGTGCGGATCAACTCACCATCAACCTGATCAAGCTTTTGGCCACCAACAGCCGGTTACCCGTGCTCTTGGCCGTGATCGCCAATTTCAAACGTTTGGCTGCTGAAGCCCGCGGCGAAGTCTCCGCCGAGGTGGTCTCAGCGCACCCGCTTAGCGATGACCAAGCCACCGAGCTGCGCGCACAACTGCGCGCCTCGATTGGCAAAGACGTCACGCTCGACACCCGCACCGACCCTGACCTTCTTGGCGGCCTGATCGTCAAGATTGGCAGCCGGATGATCGATTCCTCCCTCAAAACCAAATTGGCGCGCCTGCGCGCCCGACTCAAAGAGGCGTAAGCGTATGGAACTCAACGCGTCAGAAATCAGCTCTATTCTGAAAACGCAGATCAAGGACTTCGGTAAAGATGCTGAAGTCTCCGAGATCGGCCAAGTCCTGTCCGTGGGCGACGGTATTGCGCGGGTTTATGGCCTCGACAATGTCCGCGCCGGTGAAATGGTCGAGTTTGAAGGCGGCGTCAAAGGCATGGCGCTGAACCTTGAAGAGGACAATGTCGGCGTCGTGATCTTCGGCGACGACACGGGCATCTCCGAGGGCCAGACGGTGAAGCGCACCGAGGCCATCGTGGACGTTCCCGTCGGCAAAGGCCTTCTCGGCCGTGTTGTCGATCCGCTCGGCAACCCGCTGGACGGCAAGGGTCCGATCGAAGGCTCTGAGCGCCGTCTTGTGGACGTCAAGGCGCCAGGCATTCTGCCCCGGAAATCGGTGCACGAACCAGTGCAGACCGGCATCAAAGCGATCGACGCGATGATCCCCGTCGGTCGCGGCCAGCGTGAGCTTGTCATCGGTGACCGTCAGACCGGTAAGACCGCGATCTGCATCGATGCCATGCTGAACCAGCGCGAGCCGAACGCCGCAGCCGCGGACGATTCAGGCAAGCTCTTCTGCATCTATGTGGCGATTGGCCAAAAGCGATCGACCGTCGCGCAGATTGTCAAAACGCTCCAGGACAATGGCGCCCTCGACTACACGATCGTCGTCGCTGCCACCGCGTCGGACCCAGCGCCGCTCCAGTTCCTTGCGCCATTTGCTGGCTGTGCCATGGGCGAGTACTTCCGCGACAACGGTATGCACGCGGTCATCGTCTATGATGACCTCACGAAACAGGCTGTGTCCTACCGTCAGATGTCGCTTCTTCTTCGTCGCCCACCGGGCCGCGAAGCGTTCCCTGGAGACGTCTTCTACCTTCACTCGCGCCTTCTCGAGCGTGCGGCGAAGCTCAACGAAGACCACGGTTCAGGCTCGCTGACTGCGCTTCCGATCATTGAGACGCAGGCGAACGACGTGTCGGCCTATATTCCGACCAATGTGATTTCGATCACTGATGGCCAGATCTTCTTGGAGACGGATCTTTTCTACCAAGGCATCCGTCCAGCGGTGAACGTCGGTCTTTCGGTGAGCCGGGTGGGTTCATCGGCGCAGATCAAGGCGATGAAGCAGGTTGCCGGTAAGATTAAGGGCGAGCTTGCTCAATACCGCGAGCTAGCGGCCTTCGCCCAGTTCGGCTCAGATCTTGATGCGGCAACGCAAGCGACACTCAACCGCGGCGCCCGCCTGACAGAGCTTCTCAAACAAGCTCAGTACTCACCGCTTCAGGTGGAAGAGCAAGTGGCGGTGATTTTTGCTGGGACGCGCGGCTATCTCGATAAGATTGAGACAGCGCAGGTTGGCAAGTTCGAAGACGAGTTCCTCCGCCACATGCACAGCCAGCATGAAGAGGTGCTGACTGGCATTCGTGATCAAAAGAAACTCACTGACGATCTAGAGAAAAAACTGATCGAGATCCTCGACGCATTCTCGAAGAACTTCGCTTAAGGCCCGAAGAGGGGAGCGCAGACAATGAATATGATCAAAGTATTGATTGGCGCTGTGCTCCTCTTTGTTCTTTCCGCATGCGGCGGAACCTGGAACTCTGCGTCACGGAGCGACTCTTCAACCCCGTGGCGCTCTAACCCGCATGATCTGACAATCGCTCTTCAGACGATGCAGCGGTTGCCCTCGCCGCCTTACTCGAAGGTATCGTTACGCGAGGATGAAGAGTTGGTGCGGCCACTCGGCCCCGTGACGAGCCAGGACTGTGCTGGCCTGCAAGTGCTCAATCTCGTCAGAAACGCTCAACAGGATGACGGTGCGCCAGACGAGGCGCGTGAGCTCGCAATCTGGGAATACGAAGTCCGTCGAGCTGGCGGCAATCGCCTTTCTTATGTGTCCCGTCTTCGTGACCGAGCGGATATTCCGTTTGGTGAGGAGTTGGACCAAGAGGTGATGGTTTGCCGCAATCGCCTTGTTGAACACTACAACACCGCTGGCGCCTCGCTCGTTAGCCTTGATGATCATCCCATGGCGCGCGCCATCGATACTGTTGAAGACAGCGCGAATTAGGAACACACCTCACTATGCCTAGCCTCAAAGACCTTAAAACCCGCATCGGCTCGGTGAAGTCGACGCAGAAAATCACCAAAGCCAAGCAGATGGTGGCGGCGGCAAAACTTCGCCGCGCTGAGGAGGCCGCCACGGCTGCTCGTCCCTATGCCGAGCGTATTGAGACTGTGCTCGCCAACCTCGCAGCAGGGCTGACACCGGGTGCGCCTGGGCCGAAACTCCTTACGGGTACGGGCAGAGAAGAAACCCATCTTCTCGTTGTGGCCACCGCCGATCGCGGTCTCTGCGGTGCCTTCAACTCATCGATTGCACGCCTTGCGCGGGAGCACATCGTTAGGCTTCAGGGTCAAGGCAAAAAGGTGAAACTCTTCACCGTGGGGACCAAGGGCTTTGAGCTTCTGAAGCGTCTTTATGATGATCTCATTGTGGAGACCATCGACTTTAAAGAGACCCGCAATGTGGGCTTTGACGAAGCATCGATGATCAGCACCAAGCTTCTTGAGATGTATGAGGCGGGCGCGTTTGATGTCGCCACGATCTTCTTTGGTCGTTTCCAGTCCGTGATCAGCCAAGTGCCCACGGCCAATCAGATTATTCCGGCAAGCCCGCCAGAGGTTGCGGAAGGTGAGAACAAAATCTCCGCTCCTTATGAGTACGAACCTGACGAAGAGGTGATCCTCGAGACCCTTCTTCCGCGTTATGTCAGTGTGCAAGTGTTCCGTGCCCTGCTCGAAAACGTCGCATCGGAACAGGCAGCGTCGATGACCGCGATGGACAACGCCACCCGCAACGCAGGCGAGCTTATCGATAAGCTCAACATCCAATACAACCGCGCTCGCCAAGCACAGATCACGACCGAACTCGTCGAAATCATCGCAGGCGCTGAGAGCGTCTAACCAACCATGCGCGTCGCGGTGCTTCACCCAGGCGGCGACAAAGATGGTCGCTGGATCGACGATTTTGCGCCCGCCGGGACGCCTTACGATTTCTACCGTGTCCCACCCTTAGCCAAGCCCAAGAACTGGCACTTGGGCGGGTCAAAAACCAGCTCATCGCAATGGAAGATGCATCTTCAGCATATTGATGAGGCGTTTAAGACATCGCCTGACGTCATCGTGACCAACTTTCCGCAACTCGCCCTGGCGGCTGGCGTTCGGAAGACATGGTCGATGAAAAAGCGTCCCCAGATTATCGGTTGGAGCTACAATCTTGGCGACATCGGCAACCCCTTAAAGGGCAGAGGGTCGGGCGTCTTTCTGCGCAATGTGGATCGGCTGATCGTCCATTCGCGCGAGGAGATCGCCCGCTACGCCGCCTGGCACGGACTTTCCCAGGACAGGTTCTCCTTCGTCCCGCTTCAGCGGGGTGCAATGTCGAGGATGGAGCCTTCCGAAGACGAACCGTTCGCCGTTGCCATGGGGTCTGCTGGCCGCGACTACGTCTCCTTGCTCCAGGCCGCAGATGGTTTCGATGGCAGGATTATCCTCGTGTGCAAGCCTGATCTTGTGGCGGGCATGACCATTCCGCCCAATGTCGAGGTCCGCCATGGGATGAGCCTCGCGGCCTGCGAAGAGCTCAACGCTAAGGCGCGGTTTTCGATTGTTCCTATCAGCAATCTGACCACAGCATCGGGCCAAGTGACGTTCTTGATGTCGATGGCGCTTGGTTGTCCCGTGATTGCGACTGATTGTCCGGGCACCCGTGATTATCTGATCGACGGCCAAGGCGCAGTGATCGTCCCGCCTCTAGATCCAGATGTGCTTCGTATCGCCATGAACAGGCTCTGGCACGATGATCAGGCTCGTCTTTCCTTAGGCGAGGCGGCCTACGCTCAATGGAGCGAGAAGTTCTCCGACCCCGTTGCCGGCGCGAATTTGACGAAAATTCTCGATGACGTCACCGGCGCGGCGTCACACCCATAGAAATCGAATCAAACCGGCGCTAAGCGCCCGTCAAAAGAAGGAACAATGATGGCAGAAGGAAAAATCGCGCAGGTGATCGGCGCGGTCGTGGACGTCGAGTTCGACGGCCACCTCCCCGCGATCCTGAACGCACTCGAAACGGACAACAGCGGCAACCGTTTGGTTCTCGAGGTGGCTCAGCACCTCGGTCAGAACACGGTCCGCACCATCGCTATGGACTCCACCGAAGGGCTCGTCCGCGGTCAGGCCGTCAGCGACACGGGCATGGCTATTCAGGTTCCTGTGGGTGAAGGCACCCTCGGCCGGATCATGAACGTGATCGGTGAGCCTGTGGACGACATGGGTCCTATCCCTGCGGACGTGAAGCGCCCGATCCACGCCGAGGCGCCACCACTTGTCGAACAATCAACCGAGGCGGAAGTTCTCGCCACCGGTATCAAGGTCATTGATCTTCTCTGCCCGTACGCACGGGGCGGTAAGATTGGCCTCTTCGGTGGTGCCGGCGTCGGAAAAACGGTTCTCATCCAAGAGCTCATCAACAACATCGCGAAGGTGCACGGCGGGTACTCTGTCTTCGCTGGCGTGGGTGAGCGGACCCGTGAAGGCAACGACCTTTACTGGGAGATGATCGAATCGAACGTGAACAAGAACCCAGCAGAGAACGATGGTTCGGCTGCGGGTTCGAAAGCGTCGCTGATCTATGGTCAGATGAACGAGCCTCCCGGCGCGCGTGCGCGGGTTGCTCTCACCGGTCTCACGGTCGCTGAGCATTTCCGTGATCAGGGTCAGGACGTTCTCTTCTTCGTCGACAACATCTTCCGCTTCACACAGGCGGGCTCGGAAGTGTCTGCGCTTCTGGGTCGGATCCCATCGGCGGTGGGGTATCAGCCCACCCTTGCGACTGACATGGGCGGTATGCAGGAGCGGATCACAACCACGACCAAGGGCTCGATCACCTCGGTGCAAGCTGTCTACGTCCCAGCTGACGACCTGACCGACCCAGCACCGGCGACGACCTTTGCGCACCTTGACGCAACGACGGTTCTCAACCGCGCGATCTCAGAAAAAGGCATCTACCCGGCGGTGGATCCGCTCGACTCCACCTCGCGGATCCTTGACCCACGGGTGGTTGGCGAGGAGCACTATCAGGTCGCCCGCGGCGTCCAGAACATCCTCCAGCGCTACAAGTCGCTTCAGGACATCATCGCCATTCTGGGTATGGACGAGCTCTCTGAAGAGGACAAACTGACCGTGGCCCGCGCCCGGAAAGTGGAGCGTTTCCTGTCACAGCCCTTCGACGTCGCCGAAGTCTTCACCGGCTCACCGGGTGTCCAGGTCCCACTTGAGGACACGGTCAAGTCCTTCAAAGCGCTCATCGCGGGCGAATATGACCATCTTCCGGAACAGGCTTTCTATATGTGCGGCGGTATCGACGATGCCATCGCCAAGGCCGAGAAGATGGCTGAGGCTGCGTAAGCATCCTTAATGAGGGTTCCGCGAGGAGCCCTCACCACCAAGGCGGGTGCTGCTTGCGCTGGTTAATGGCGGATACGGAATAGCCCTAACGCCAGGTAAATCCGCCACTTTTTCGCCTTTTTAGGCGGGAATGGGCCCCTTCTGGGCCCGAAGATTGCAGCGCTGTCACCAAGTCAGTTCCTCAAGGAGGTCGTGATGTTGGTGAATGTCGTTGATCAGTTCTGGGTGTCCATGGGCATCTCAAAGGACGAATTGAATGAAGTGAGCGCCCGCGGTTTTGCTTATGCGGTGCTGGCGTTGACCACCCTAGGCTCGCTTGCGCTGGCCATGGATATGATCTTGAACCTGTCGGGCCGCTTCGGTTGATCTCAGCCGCTGCGGCGGAGATGAGACCGATGTCGCAGTTTGCTTTTTCCTTGGTGTCGCCAGAGCGCGAGCTTTTCAGCGGTGATGTGGATGCCGTGGTGGTGCCGGGCACCGAAGGTATTTTTGAGGTGCGGGCCGCGCACGCACCACTGATGGCCACACTGTCCCCCGGCATGATTGAAGTGCACAGCGGCGGATCGGTCCAAAAGACTTATGTACGCGGCGGCTTTGCCGATGTGTCCCAAAACGGCTTGACGGTGCTGGCCGAAAAAGCGGTAGCAGAAGCCGATTTGAATGGCGACGTGCTGGCGTCCGAACGGAGTGAAGCTGAAAAGCTTCTCTCCAATGAGGCACCGGAGACTGTCCTCAATGCCCAGCGCGCCATCGATGCGCTCGCCAGCTACTGAAAAACGCCGCATAGCGTTTGATGAGAAGCCGCCCCGTTTCGAGGCGGCTTTTTTGTTGTTCTCAGCCACACAACCCAGCGCTTGTGCATCCTTTTCTTGCGCCCACATCAAGCCAAGCGCACAACGCAATCAAGCATGTGAGGTACACTGATGTCTGCTGTAAGAACAACTGAAGGCCGTGGTCAGATCTATGACAGCATCGTTGACACGATCGGCAACACCCCGGCGGTGAAGATCCAGCGCTTGGCCCCTGCAGGCATTGATCTTTATGTGAAGGCGGAATTCTTCAACCCCGCAGCATCGGTGAAAGACAGGCTAGCGATGTCGATCATTGAGCATGCGGAGCGAACCGGTGCGCTGAAGCCCGGCCAAACGGTGGTGGAAGCCACCTCTGGCAACACCGGTGTCGGTCTTGCGATGGTCTGCGCGGCAAAAGGCTACCCACTTGTCATCACCATGGTGGAGACGTTTTCCATCGAGCGGCGGAAACTCATGCGTTACTTGGGTGCAAAAGTCGTCCTGACACCGAAGGCTGAAAAAGGCTTCGGGATGTATAAAAAAGCGCAAGAGCTCGCGGATCAAAACGGCTGGTTTTATGCGCGCCAGTTCGAGAACGAAGCCAACGCTGACATTCACGAACAGACCACCGCGCGGGAGATCCTAGGCGACTTTGAGGGCAAGAAACTTGATTGGTTCGTCACAGGCTTCGGCACTGGCGGCACGGTGACCGGTGTCGCCCGTGCTCTGCGTAAGGAGCGTCCAGACACAAAGATTGCGCTTTCAGAGCCTGATTTGGCCCCGGTGGTCGCATCAGGCGTTCCCCAAGAACGCACCGCCGACGGTGCGCCTGTTGGTAGCCATCCCCACTGGCAGCCGCATCCTATCCAAGGCTGGAGCCCCGACTTCATCCCACTGGTTCTACAAGAAACGATCGATAACAAATATTACGATGATCTCCTGCCTGTTTCCGGCGAGCAAGGCACGGCAGCGGCGCGCGACCTCGCCGCCAAAGAGGGGATCATCACCGGTGTTTCTGGAGGCTCCACCTTCCATGTCGCACTGGAAGTGGCGAAAAAATCAGCGCCCGGTACATCCATCCTCTGCATGCTGCCGGACACGGGCGAGCGCTATATCTCGACGCCGTTGTTCGAGCCCTTTGGCGCGGATATGAATGAGGAAGAGCTGGCGATCAGTCGCTCAACACCGGGCGGTCAACTCTAACGCCAATTAGCGGCGGCGCACGACCCGTAAATTGGTCGGGCGCTTTGGCGTCATATCAGCTTCACTGTCATAGCGGCCGCGGATACCGCCGCGGTCGTCCTCGCCGTTTTCGCCCTGGCGATCACGGCGCAGGGCCGCGACTTGTTCGGTGAGCTCGGTGACAGCCTCACGCAGCTGTTCGGTTTCCGTCCTTGGACCAATCCGACCGATGACGGCTTTCACCGCGTACACGATCGCCACCGGCACCAGCATCACGATCAAATAGCCTTGGATGGATGCCAACTCGGCGGGAAGTCCTGCGAGCCCATCGGTGTCCTTCACCGCAAAGAGTGTGACGACTGTTACCACTGCGAGGTAATTGGTGAGCTTCGACAGGGGCGAGAAAGCACCCAAGAGCACCGAAAGAAGAAGCGTCAGAAGAAAAAGCGGGACCCCGTTCGGTCCTAAGATACTCAGCATCTCGCCGGTCAGGCTGAGCGTTTGTCCAATGACAACAATGCCGTCCACCAGGTCACCCCATGTCTACCCCGCCCGACCATAGCGCAAGGTGACGCCAGGGTCACCTCACTGGCGGGCCATTTTCGTAGGCGTCCCAAACATCTTTTCGGAACCCCGGGGGCGGCTGCGTCGGGCGCGCCTCAATCACGATGACATCGCGGCTGACCCGGCCATGTCGGTCGGTCGCCGTGACGGTCGCGGCGTGCACACCCATCGGCAAATCCTCTGGCAGTTGGGCGCGCCACAGATGCATGCTGCGATCGGCGAACCGGCCTTGCGGCTGCGGTGCTGCAGGGCCGAAACTGTTGGCCCGGAAGCTTTCAAAGCCTTGGTTACGGCGTTGGCCGGAGCGGCTTTCATAAGCATACCGCGCAACCGAGAGCTGGCGCTGCATCGCGAATGGATCCGACCATTCCGTGCCGACGCGGGAGGTTTCGCCCTCGGCCTCTTGTGTACGGATCATCGGAATTGTCCGACCGGCAAGGGTTAAGGTTGCTTTGGTTTCGGTGGAGCCCGCCCAAATATTGGCCGTGATGTAGGTACCACGGCGCAGGTCCGTCGGCGTGATCGTCTTGACGTCTGGGAGGTCGTTGATGCTGAGAGGCGGCACCGGGTCGCGCTGGTTTTTTGGTGTGTTGCTCCAACGAATGATTTGGTTGGCCCAACTTCTAAAGGCCGGGGTGTTGACCGAGAGCCACATGCTCCGTTCACGGCCAACATTGGCGCCGTGGTAGGTCTCAACAAACCGGGCTCCATCAAAATCGAGATCCAACCATCCCTTGGGCGCGCCCATACGCTGTAGGGCCATCGGTGTGCCGTGCACATCAAAATCACCTGTATACCAAGAGCCCGACCCCGCGCCGGCAATGATATGCCTGAAGGGCAGGCTTTCGACATTCACCTGCTCTTTCCAGTCCGCATAGCGATCACCGGGTGAAAAGTTGGCGATTGTGTGGGTGTGGCCTGAAAGCGATAAGGCAGGCCGGTCGCCAAGGAGCGCGTAGAGATCGTTCACGTTGTCGGTTTGATGCTGGGCTGAATCCATATCGACAAAACTGACAAAGGGGATGTGATGCGCGATGACGATGCGCTTGTCCTGCGGGGTGAGCGCGAGAAGGTTCTCAACAAACGCCATCTGTTCAGCGGTGATGCGGGCGTTATACTTTTTCTCCTTGTCGAGAACACAGAAGGCGCGGCCCTCAAGTTCTGCATCCTCTGCCGTACAAGGATAAACGACGTTGTCGAGAATGATGAAAACGGCATCACCAATCTCAAATGCGTAGTAATTGGGTCCCCAGAGGGTGCGCCAGCTGTCAGCGCTGTCCTCATCAAAATCAGCGTCAAAGTCGAAATCATGGTTGCCATGAACCCACCATTGGGGTGCCTTCAGTGTCCCAATGATTTCGGACATGCGCGGGAGTAGGCCGAGGTCGTCACCCATAACGTCCCCCACCGCGAGGGCGCAATCCACTTGGTCTTCGCGGTCAAGAAGATTGTCGACTGTGCTATCGCGGAAATAGCCGATCTCTTGGTTAGCGTAGGTCTGGGTATCGCCAAGAACGGCGCAGCTGAATTGCGCTGTGCTGTTCACGTCGATCAATGGAAAGTTGATCGCCGCTGGTAAAGGGCCTGTCGGTGCGAGGCCGCCAAAACGAAACTCCTTGGGCGAACCATTGGGTTTGTGCTGATAGGAAAACTGCGGAACCCAGTTGTCGTTGTGGGGCACTTGGTAACCGGAGGGTTGGATCACGAAGACCGCCATGTCGTCTCGTTTTGGAAGCGCGTAGCGGCCATTGTCATCTGTCAGCACGACATCCATGCCGTTCGACACCTTCACACCGGGGACGCCTGGCTCTGCCCCATCCTGTGTGCCGTTGCGGTTGCGATCGTTGAACACAACCCCGGTCGCTTGATCGCCGCCGCTTCCCGCGCCGCGCACCACTTCGGGGGAGCCGCGGTAATCCTCAAAAAGAGGTTCGTTTGATGAAAGCTGCGGATAGCCCGTGGTCTCACAGCCAATGAGCACCAAGGCTGAAAGCGCGAGCAGAAGATAGCGGATCATGAGCGGTCTCCCCCGGACAGCGGATGGCGGCCCATTAGCGGATGGCTGCCAGTCTGTCGCCCTCCCAGATCACTAAGGTTTAACGAGTCGGAACAGGCGCTTCACCTTTGTAATCATAAAAGCCGCGCCCAGCTTTTTTACCAAGCCATCCCGCCTCAACATATTTCACAAGCAATGGGCACGGACGGTATTTTGAATCCGATAGACCTTCGTAAAGTACTTGCATGATCGACAGGCAGGTATCGAGGCCTATAAAATCAGCAAGCTGAAGAGGGCCCATGGGGTGGTTGGCGCCGAGCTTCATGCCCGTGTCGATGGCCTCCACCGTGCCAACGCCTTCATAGAGCGTGTAGATCGCTTCGTTGATCATCGGCATGAGGATGCGGTTGACGATAAAGCCGGGGAAGTCCTCTGACACGGCCATCACTTTTTCGAGCCGCTCAACAATCGACTGGGCGGCTTCGAAGGTGTCTTGGCTGGTCGCGATGCCGCGGATCACCTCGACGAGCTTCATCACCGGCACAGGGTTCATGAAATGAAGGCCGATGAAGCGGTCAGGACGATCGGTCACCGCGGCGAGCGCTGTGATGGAGATCGATGAGGTGTTCGTGGCGATAAGCGCTTCGGGCTTCAGCACCTCACAGATGTCGCGGAAGATCGTTTTCTTGAGCTCGATGTTTTCGGTGGCGGCCTCAATCACCAGGTCACAGGTCTCAAGATCCTGGGCCGTTGGCGCGGGCAGAATTTGGGCGAGCGCGGCACTCTTCGTCTCATCGGTGATGCGGCCTTTGTTCACCTGGCGACCCATATTGCCGTCAATCAAGTCAATCGCCTGGCCGATGGCCGCCTCTTGGACGTCGTGGAGACGAACCCCATAGCCTGCCAGCGCAAAGACATGAGCAATCCCGCCGCCCATCTGACCTGCACCAATCACCCCCACCGTCTTGATCTCTGTCATTGCCGACCTTTTTCTTGTTTTCCCCTCAGAGTGTGCGCCTGTCTTCGCGGCGGTGCAATATCACGAAGGGATGGCGATAAAGAGGAACAGCAAAAGCGTGATCAGTCCACAGAGTGATCCGATGCCAACGAGCGCCGTGACGCCGCCGCGCCACTGACCGTAGACATTGGAAAGCACGATCGATGCAACCGCTGACGGAAGGCCTGTAAAGAGCATCGCGGCCGCGGTGGCGTCGGGATCATTGGTGAACAACCAAACAAGCCCGCCCGTCACCAAGGGGAAGACCACAAGCTTCATGGGAATGAGAAAAAGTGGGGCTTTCATCCCGCCAAGCTTGCCCTTGGCGATGATGTCGACGATGCTGAGCCCCAAAACAAAAAGACCGATCGGCCCGACAACGCGGGACATGAAGCCCAAGAGCTGGGACAGGGGCTCGGGCACCGGCACATCGAAGACGGATGCGGCCAACCCCAAGAGCGTGCCTATGATAATGGGGTTTTTGAAGGCGCGCCCGATCGCGCCCACGACGCTTTGAACGAGCCTTTCCGCAGCGCCGTCGCCCTCCGGCCAGGTCATCAGTGCCGTACCGATAGCAAAGACAAATGTTCCCTCAAAGATGATGAGCATAAAGAAGGGCGCGGTCCATTGGGGAACGGCGAGGGCAATCGGTATACCGAGAAAAATTGCGTTGCCGCAGGTTGAGGTAAAAACTGCCGCGCCTGCTTCTCGCACCGTGAGACCGAGAAAGCTTCGGCTTATAACAAAGGCGGCCCCGGCCGTGACGGCGAGGCCAATGAGATAAGCTGAACCCATCCCCAGAAGAATATCGGTGGGCGGATCGCTTTGGCGAAGAAAGTCAAACCCCGCGACCGGCATGGCGACCAAGAACACAAACCGGCTGAAACGCCGTGCGTCCTCAGCGTCAAAAAGGCGAAGTCCGCGGACAAGAGCACCAAGGGCGATGGTTCCAAAAAGCGGAACCAGAAGAACAGCAAGGGAGGGCATAGCCCGCTCGTAAGCCACTCTAACAGCGACGCAAGCCCTGTCGGCCCGAAACTATTGCCCTCGCCGTGATCTTAGCTCCCCCGCGTGATGACCCATTCGTCTTCACCAAGATTGTCCAAATGGTAGCTGATGAAGCTGTCAAGGTCGCTGCGTTTGCGTGACTTGGCGAGTTCACTGAGGACCTCACCAAGCAGGGCGTGCAACAGTGCATCCTCAGACTGTGCCTCATCGGCCTTTGCCGTCGCCACCGCGTTGGTGATCAATTGCCTGGCAAGCGCTGTTTCTCCGGCCATATCTCGTTCCGCTGCTGATCCTGGGTGGCCGACCCTGCCCGCCTGCCACGCCTTGGACAATTGAGCTGGCACAAAGACATGGAATTGATCAGGAAGGTGGTGGCCAGACGCAGACAAGCCCTCGGGGGGCTGGGGGGCGAGATGTTCCGAAGGCTAGGATCGATCCTGCGCCTGGCCGTGAAGAAGGATCGCAGGGGATTGCGGCCTCAATGTGGACCCAATGGGGCGTCTCAGCGTTCTCGTGCAGGACCCTTGTTCTGTCGCGGTTTTGGACTAGCGTTGTCGGTATGAGTATGACGATCCAAGGCCAATCGCGGCCGAGCGCCTCTGTCTATTTTAACCGCCGCGAGCTTGATCGCCTGCTGCTGCTCTATGGGTTCTTTGTCGCCAAGGGCGATTGGAAGGACTACGCGATCGACGATTTGGCCGATCGGGCGGTGTTTTCGGTGTTCCGCCGTGCCGCCGAGGCGCCTCTTTACCGGATCGAGAAGCAGCCAAAACTGGCTAAACGACAGGGTGCATGGTCGGTGGTGTCGATGGGAGGCCAAGTCCTCAAACGC
This sequence comes from Pseudomonadota bacterium, assembly GCA_039818345.1. GTDB lineage: Bacteria > Pseudomonadota > Alphaproteobacteria > Caulobacterales > Parvularculaceae > Parvularcula. The sequence goes on from JBCBUC010000004.1 coordinate 53,296, forward strand.
GGGCACGACCTCGATCAGGTTCTCAAAGTCTTCGATGCCAAGCGCTTGAAGGTGGTGTGCTAAAAAAAGCCCCGGCGCTTGGGCCAGGGCTTCTGTTTCAAACGGTGTTCGGTTGCGCAGCGTTAGTCGCGCATGATGCTGAGCAGGTTCAGCACGTGGATGAACAGCGTCACGAAGGTGCCGTAGAGAGCAAAGGCACCGAAAATCGCGGCCCGCTCATTCGCTTCACCAGCACCCTGTTGGTAGAGGTTGCGGATCATCTGCGTCTCGTAGGCCGTGATGGCTGAGAACACGAGCACCACAGCCGCCGAAACCAAGAAGCTGATGAGCTCAGAGCCGAGAAAGAAGTTGACCACAATCGCGATCAGCAAGCCGACCGATGCCATAAACAAGAAACGGCCCCAACCGGAGAGGTCTTTCTTGGTGGTGTACCCATAAAGGGACATCGCCATGAAGAGCGAGGCAGTGATGAAAAAGGCTTGGGCAACCATGCCTGCGAGCCCAATACCCACATAGGTCGCAACGATCGGGCCAATCAAAAGGCCCCAGAGGCCGACATACGCTGCATAGGCGCCATAAGCGACCCCGCGGCTACCGCTCATGATCAGTTTCGGCGCGAAAAAGCCTAGGCCAATCAGCGCAATAAACGGGATAAACCGAAGACCAAGGGCAAACTGAAGCGCCGCCTGGTTGGTTAGGAAGAAAAACGCAACCAGCGCCGTGCCAGCGATGCCGAGCGCCATATAGTTGTAAACGCCCAACATGTATTTGCGCAGGCCTTCGTCATAGGCGACCGCGCCGGTCTGTTCGCGATAAAGACGTTCCGTCTCAGACATTCCAATCTCCTCATGTGCCGGGGGTTCCACGCACTTGGGCGTAACGTAATGGTCTCGCGCTCAGGTTCAATCCTTGATGGCGGTTGATCGAGCTTACTTTCGCCGCATGTTGGCCGTGGCCTCATTCTTGCGGCGTCTCCACCAAGTTGTTGCGCTCGACCCCCTTCTCGGTAGGGTTCTGCTGCTTTTTGGATCGACCCGCTGCGGCTGAGACGGTGGGAGACTGCGTCCTTTGGGGGGACCGCGCTATGCCTAAGCCTTGGTTTTTGAGTTTTTTGAGCCTCGGTCTTGCTGTGATGGCGGCGTCAACGCCCCTCGCTGTTGCCCAGGACGAGGGTGATGAGGAGAATGGCCTTCCCTCGATCGCCGAGGCGATGGACGGCATGGAGGCCGATGAAGGCTTCTTCCCGGTCTATAAGGATCCCGAGACGGGCGAGCTTTACCTCGAAATCGCGGAGGACCAGCTGGGCGAAGAATTCATCGCCTTCAATTATATTGAGAACAGCGTGCTCGAGGCCGGCGGTTTCCGCGGCGAGTACGGAACCCAGAGCATTCTTCGCTTTGATCGGCATTACGGCGACATCGAGGTGACCGAGGTCAACACGTCCTTTGTGTTCGACGAGGACAATCCAATCTCCCGCGCCGCCGACGCCAACATTTCCAACGCGATTCTTACCAGCCTCGAGATCATCGCGATCACCGAAGGCGATGATGGCGATCGGCTGATCGTCAGTGCTGATGATCTTCTGCTCGATGAGACGCTGGCGATCGTGCGGAGCTTGCCGAGCCCTTATTCAGGTCCCTTCGCCTTTGAGGTCGGCGACCTCACGCCCGCCACCAAGTTTGCGGAGGTGCGCAACTATCCTGACAACATCGATTTCGTCGTCGATTATGTGTTCTTTAATCCGTACCCGTTCGGCGGTGGTTCAGAAGCCGTGACCGACGAACGCAGTGTCACCATCAAGGTGCAGCATTCCTTCATCGCGATGCCCGATGACGGCTACACACCGCGCCTGGATGACTACCGTGTTGGCTATTTCTTTGATCGCAAGACGAGCCTGACCAGTGACGAAGCGGCTCCTTATCGTGACCTCATTCATCGCTGGCGCCTGGTGAAGAAAGATCCAGGAGCGGAGTTAAGCGATCCGGTGAAGCCCATCACGTGGTGGATCGAAAACACCACCCCCCACGAATTGCGGCCAGCCATCCGCGAGGGTGTTTTGGCCTGGAACGAGGCGTTCGAGACCGCAGGCTTCTCCAACGCGATAGAAGTCAAAGTGCAACCCGATGATGCTGCGTGGGACGCGGGGGACATTCGCTATAATGTCCTTCGATGGTCGTCGTCGCCTATCCCACCTTTTGGTGGGTACGGACCGAGCTTCACCAACCCGCGCACAGGAGAAATTCTGGGTGCGGACATTATGCTCGAGCTTAGCTATCTCTTCGCCTATGATCGCATCGTCACGACCTTTGATGGCTCGACGCAGCCATTCGCCATAGTTGACGAGGAACAAAAGCCCCGCGGCCATCACGAGCACCATTGCCATGCGGGAAGCGAGATGCGCCAAGGCATTCTCTTTGCTGCTGCGGCGCTCCAGGCGGCGGAAGCCCGGGAAGGCGATTGGGATGAGCTTGTCCGTCAGAGCCTTGTCAGCCTGATCATGCATGAGGTGGGTCACACGCTAGGGCTTCACCACAACATGAAGGCGTCGTCGCTTTATGGGCCCGACGAAATCCACGACCCCTCGATCACCCAAGGCGCGCCGACCGCGTCCGTGATGGATTATCTCGCGCCGAACCTTGCGCCAATTGGCGTGGAGCAGGGGGACTTCGACCACACGCGGCCTGGTAGTTATGATCTGTGGGCGATCCGCTTTGGTTATGATCCTGACCTGGACGATCCTGCTGTCCGCGCCGAGCACCTCGCCAAATCCTCAGAACCTGGCCATGTTTTTGGCAATGATGCGGACACCATGTGGTCGTCATGGTGGGGAATCGATCCGCGCACGAACGCGTTTGATATGTCAAGCGATCCTGTGAGCTACGCCATCGACCGGATCGAGCTTGTCCAAAGCGTCATTCCAGAATTGCTTCCAACCTATGAGGGCGAGGACAGCTATCAGGCTCTGCGCGATCGTTTCTACACAGCCTTGTTGCAACAAAGCCGGATGGGGGTCGTGATGTCCCGTCAGATTGGCGGTGTCCATGTTGAGCGGGTTGATCCTGGGCAAGAGACAGACACTGTGCCTTTCAAGCCCGTACCGCGCGCCAAGCAACGCGAAGCAATGGATGCCTTGGCGACCTACATCTTCGCACCCGATGCGTTCGATATTCCCGCTGATCTTCTTCAGCACATCCAGTCACAGCGCCGCGGCTTCGATCACTTCCGCGGGACCGAGGATCCCAAAATCCATGCCTATGTTCTAGGCGCGCAACGGGGTGTGCTAGCCTATCTCATGAGTAGGACGGTTCTGACACGGATGGTCGATAGTGAGCTTTACGGTAATTCCTACTCGCCCACAGAAATGCTGCTTGAGCTTAACGAAGCGGTCTTTGGCCGTGATCTCGTCGGGGTGCCGAACGATTTTAGGAAAAACCTGCAAGTTGAGTATGTCCAGCGCCTGGTGGTGATGGCTTATGGCTACGGCTATCCGCCAGCGATCCAGTCTGCCGCGTTCGCGGCGGTCGAAGACATCCGCTCCCGCTTTACGATCATTCCGGACTTTTTCTTTCCGGCCGAAACCCGTGCCCACCGGGCGACCATCCGGATGGAGCTGAGCTGGCTGAATTAATCAGCGGGCTTGAGGAGCCGCGCGACAAAGAACCCGTCCATACCCCCTTGCTTGGCCAAGCGATGGGGCAGCGATCGAATGTCGCCATCCTTGTTCACCACCGGCAGCCCGCCGATTTCCTCGGTACTGATCGGATCACGGACCAGCCCCTCATGGCGGCGTAGGGCGTGAGCGATTTGTTCTTCACCCTCTTCGCGCAATAGCGAGCAGACGGCGTAAACAAGACGACCGCCCGGTTTGAGAAGGCCCAAGGCTTGATCAATCATCCGTGCTTGCAGCCTAACCAGATCAGGTACTTGGGTCTCTCTTGACGTCCACAGAAGATCCGGGTTCCGCCTAATTGTTCCTGTTGCGCTACAGGGCGCATCAAGAAGGACACCATCGGCCTTCTGCGGTGGGCTCCATTTGAGGATGTCTTCTTCCAAGACCGCCGCTGACAATTTTGTGCGTTCGAGATTTTCCCGCAACCGCTCAAGGCGAGGGCCGCTATGATCAGCGGCAAAGACGTCCGCGCCGGTTAAAGCGAGCTGCATTGTTTTCCCGCCCGGTGCTGCGCAAAGATCAAAAATGCGTTCACCTGGCTGCGCCCGCAACACCGTCGCAGGCAGGGTCGCGGCAACGTCTTGCACCCAAAAATCACCCTCTTCAAACCCCGGAAGTTCCTGCACTCTCGTGCTTTCCATACGGATAGTTTGTGGTCCAACAAGCGTAAATGGCGTGTCACCAAGCGCCTTGGCCATCGTCTCTAAGTCTTTCGCGGTGATATCGAGCGGCGCTTCGTTGCGGTGCGCATCAGCGATGGCCGCTGCGGTTTTGGCGCCGTGGGTGCGGGCTAAGCTCCGCCAAAGCCAACCGGGTGTGTCAACGCGGGGCTCCACGCCTTCGGCTTTTTTCGCGCCGGTTTCCGACAGCCGGCGCGCAACGGCGTTGACAAGGCCTTGATACCCTTTGGTTTCGACCCGCAGTTTTGCAAGCTCGACGGCTGACCAGGCGGCTGCGTGGGCTTCGGTCCCCATGAGGCAAAGTTGGGCCGCGGTGATCCGCAAGATATCGCGCAAATGGGTCTGCTTCGGTTTCAAGGGTTCGCGTAGGTAAGTGGCAATCACCTCGTCCAGTGTGCCGCGCCGTCGCAACGTGATCGATGCCAGCGCCCTGGTGAAGGCGCGATCGCTCCCCTCAAGCTCGCCAAACGAACGGCACTCCTCAAGGGCTTGATCGAGGGGCATGCCGCGTGAGGTCATGCGCAAAAGATCGAGCGCCGCATTCCGAGACGCGATCCCCGGCGGAAGCGGCGGGCGCTCATCGTCCTGTTCGGCGCGTTTACTCCCCTTTGAGTCATCGCTACGATAAGGAGAGTTGGGTTGAGGCGACATAAGAATGAAAAATCTCGTCTTGGCGGTTCTGGCCGCGATGTTGATGATCGGAGAGGCGGTTGCCCAAGCGAATGCGCTTGGCACGTCCCGCGGAATCCGCAACCCTTCCGCGCCGTTGACGAGCCTCGATGCCGAGGCCTTGATCCCGCTAATCCAGCAAATGGGCCTCGCTTATGACGGCGTCACCTTCCCGTCAGGCGAGCGGGTCTTGCTGGTTACCGCGCCGAATGGCACCCGCTTTCAAATCACGCCGATGGCCTGTGACGACCGTGGCCGCTGCCGCGGGATGCACATTGTCACTTTGTTTCAGACCGAGGTCGATGAGCGCACCGTCGCGGCCTTCAACTATCGCTACGCGTTCGTCTCAGCTGGTTTGAGCGGCGATAACGTGGCCTATCTTTCGCGCTACGAAGTTGCCGACTTTGGCATGCCGCGGGGCAATGTAGCCGTGACCATCCGGCTCTTTTTAGAGACCGCAGCCCTCTTTAGCGAACAATTGGGTGCTGCGACCGGCGATTTACAAAAGCCGCCAGCGGCCAATGATCTTTCGGCCAATGGTTTGAACATGCAGAGCCTCTGGGCCACCGCGACGCTCTTTGAAGAACAGCCAGCGCCAGCGCCGCGGCATCCCCATGTGATCAGCTTTGAAGAGACCGCGCGCATGATCGACACGTTTGTGCGGGCCGAGGCGATCTATCCTGGCCGGATCATGAACCCGATCGAAGAGTAGCGCGGCGCCGGTCCAACCGACCCCTTGCCAACAAGACCCCAAGGGTTCCATACCGGCCCTTCAAAGCACCCATAGCTCAGCTGGATAGAGCGCTGCCCTCCGAAGGCAGAGGTCTGAGGTTCGAATCCTCATGGGTGCGCCATTTTCCATCATTCGTGGTATCCGTCGCTTCATGACGGACCCAACTGATCTTTTCGGATCGTCCTTACGCCTCGGCTATGGTTGCGCCGGTGCCTGGGGCATGCCGTGGTTTTTAGAATCTGAGGCGCGTCGCTTGGTGCTGAGCGCTGCCGATCTTGGTGTCACCCACTTTGATACCGGTGCCTTCTACGCTCGGGGTGTCGCTGAAAAGCGCCTTGGTCAGATCATGCGGAGTACGGCCGCAAGCAAAGATTGGTTCATCAGTACAAAGACAGGAACCAGACGCGATCGATGGGGCCGCTATTACAAAGACTTCAGCGAGGAGGGAATCCGTGCGGATGTTGAGACAAGCCTTCAGCGGCTTGGGCGGGACTGGCTCGATCTGCTTTACCTCCATGGGCCGAGCCCTGAAGAGGTGCTGCATACTGCTCCGGTGATCAGAAAACTAAGGGACGAGGGTAAAGTGGCCTGCGCTGGCATCTGCGGTGAACAGCGCGCCTTTACCTCTGCGCTTGAAGCATTCGGACCTGACGATCAGGTGTTCAGTGTCATGATGGGTGTCTATAACATTCTCAATAAAGATCACGCGCGTGTCTTTCAGAGAGCCAAGCGCCAGGGCCTTTTCACGATCGCTATCGCTCCATTGGCGCAAGGGCTCTACAATCGGAATTTCTTCCGTCCACGGTCTTTAGTAGATGTGTGGGCGATCGCAAGGGCAACGATCAAGAACCGCGCTGAGCTGGCGCGTGCGCGGGCTCCAGCGACTGCGTTTCTCCATCAGACACCGGAATGGACTGCGGCCGAGTTGGCTCTTGCCTTCGTCTTGGCGCAGCCCTTTGTCGATGGGGCGGTCGCGGCCGCAACGAAACCGCATCACTTGAGCCAACTCGCGGACGCAGCCACCAGGCGTCCTACTGATGCACTTTTGGATCAGATGGCGGCACTGTCTTAGCCAACAGGATCAAGAGCGCCCTTGGTCTCTGCGCCGCTGTGACGACGGCGTGTTTCTGCCACATTGGGCCTAACGGCCACCGCTCCTATCTATGTCGGAGGCAACGGCGGACGAGCGATGGCGGAGGACGACGGCGAATGGAGGGGAACCACGGTTCCTAGTGGCCGCTTGGGCCGAATGGCTCGCTTTGGCGGCATGACCACCTCAATTGCAGGAAATGTCCTGGTTGATGGTGCGCGCCGAGTGGTGAAGGGCGAACGCCCATCCATGGAAGATCTCCTCCTCACACCGAAGAACGCTGCCAAAGTCGCCGATCAACTCTCCCGTCTTCGCGGCGCTGCGATGAAGATCGGTCAGCTCATTTCCATGGTGGATGATCAAGCCATCCCGAAAGAGTTTTCTGAGGTCTTCGCGCGCCTCCGCAGCGCGGGCGACATGATGCCTGCCAAACAGCTCAGGCAAGTTCTGGACGAGGCATGGGGGCAAGGATGGCTTCGACGCTTTGGTCGATTTGATGTAAGGCCGATGGCGGCTGCATCCATTGGTCAGGTGCACCGTGCGCAGACGAAAGACGGTCAAGAACTGGCGATCAAGATCCAGTATCCTGGCGTTCGCGAAAGCATCGATAGTGACATTGACAATGTGATGTCTGTTCTCGGCGTCTCGGGCCTGGTGCCAAAGGGCATGGACGTCAAACCGTTGCTTGAGGAAGCCAAGGTTCAGCTTCACCAAGAGGCCGATTACGAGCGCGAGGCCCGCTACCTCAAAGCGTTCGCGACGCTTCTCGAAGGGGCTGATGATTTTATCCTCCCCACGGTCTATGATGAGTTTTCCACCAAAGACACGCTCGCGATGTCACTCGTCCGTGGGCAGCCGATCGAGAGCCTGGAGACGGCGTCGCAGGAAGAACGGGACCGTGTGGTCTCGCTGCTGATGCAGCTTGTTGTCAGGGAGATCTTTGAGTTCGGTTTGATCCAGACGGATCCCAATTTCGGAAATTATTTCTATCAGTCCGACAGTGGACGGATCGTCCTGCTCGACTTTGGCGCAACCCGCGAAGTGCCTGAGCAGATTACCCGCGGCTATCGTCGGCTGCTTAAGGCTGGGTTCGATGACGATTGGGACGAGGTGCGGGCAGCAGCGATGGATATGGGGCTCGTCAGCGGCAATGCTGGTGAAAAGCATCAACAGACGCTTGCGGAGCTTTTCACCCTCTCCATGGAGCCGATTGTTCATGAAGGACCCTACGACTTCACCGGTTCTGATCTCGCCGTTCGCATGCGGGAGCTCGGCATGGCGTTACGGGACGATGATTTCGCGCATGTGCCAAGCCCTGTCATGGTGTTCCTGCATCGCAAATTCGGCGGCACCTATATGCTGGCAACGCGGCTCAGCGCGCGGGTGGATATGCGATCGATGATTGAGCCGCACTTGACCCCAAGCGGCGGAGCGTGAATGGGCTTCGGCTTTGTTTTGGAGGGCTGATGTCGATCAAGCTTTATAAGGGTGACCTGCCAGAGGAGTTCGACTGGAGCGGCGCGCGGGACGCTTGTGTCGCGGTGGACAGTGAGACCCTCGGGCTTAACCCGCATCGCGACGCGCTGTGTGTGGTGCAATTAAGCCTTGGCCATGGCGATGCGCATTTGGTGCAGATCGACCGCACAACTTTTCAAGCCCCGCGGCTCAGCGCCCTCTTAAGCGATCCTTCCATCACCAAGATTTTCCACTTCGCGCGGTTCGATATTGCGATGTTCAAGAAGTGGCTGGGAACCGAGACAACACCGCTCTATTGCACGAAAATCGCCTCCAAGCTGACGCGGACCTACACCGATCGTCATGGCCTGAAGGACTTGCTGAAAGAATCGCTGGGCGTTGATCTCTCCAAGCAGCAACAATCCTCCGATTGGGGCGCAGAGACGCTGTCGGACGCGCAGAAGAGCTATGCCGCCTCCGATGTGCTTCATTTGCACGATGCAAAAGCCTGGCTTGACGAACGATTAATGCGTGAGGATCGAGCCCATATTGCTATGAAATGCTTCGACTTTTTGCCCCATCGCACAGACCTTGATTTGATGGGCTGGCAGGACACGGACATTTTTGCGCATAGCTGACGTAGAATTTAACGGGCTGGCCATAGATCACGTCTTTTATCGAACTGTTACACGTGCCACTGTGACAAACGAGGGCATTATAACACCAACAATAGGAGCCTTTGTGCGCAAGCCCACGGTCCGTCCGTCACCTGAGGGAGCTGTTTTGACCTCGGCTCAGAGGGTCTCACGGCACAGCGGGCGCGTGCGCAGTCTTAGGCTTGCGGTTCCAGCCCTCGCGGCAGGCCTTTTCATCACGTACGCCCTCAGCGCGACCCCGCCACGGGTCGATCGCGCTTTTCTTTTGCAATTTTCGACGTTTAACGTCTCCGATGGCGAAGCGAACCTCGCCCGTCCGCGCTATTACGGAGAGGATTTGAATGGCCAGCCCTTTGAGGTGGCGGCAACATCCGCCACCCGCGCGGCTTCTGATCCCGATATCATCGGCCTTGATCGGCCCGAAGCACGCCGGTTGAGCCAGGCTGGTGATACCGTCCTCGTGCGTGCCCACGACGGTGTTTACGACCGCGCCGCCCGCCGCATGGATCTCACCCGCGATGTCGAGCTTGAGCAACAAAGCGAAGGCGGCGAGACATTTGTTTTGACCACCGATGCGGCCGAGGTTGATCTTGATAGCCAGATCGTCACCTCCTCAGCGGAAGTGAATGGCCAAGGCGAGACGGGCACGGTCCGCGCTGATAAGGCCACGGTATATCAGACCGAAGATCGCTTGGTGCTTGAAGGAGGCGTCAAAATCCGCCTTCAGCCGAAGCCGTCGGTGGGGATAGAGGAGTAAAGGCCGGTGGCCGTTGTCGTCCGTCTTTTCTTGGCGCTGGCCTTTCTTTGGGGCCATGCTGCAGCCCAGGACGGGGTGGGTTTTGACCCCGAGAAACCTTCTGAAATCGATGCCGACCGTGTCGAGCGGACCGACGCAGGCCTGACCTGGATTGGCGATGGTTCGGTCCGGGTGTCTCAGCCAGGCGTTGTTCTTACCGCCGATAAAATGATTGTGACGCTCGATGAAGAGACCGGTGAAATCGCCACCATCGAAGCCACCGGCAGTGTGCGTTATGCCAATGTGCAGGGCGATGCTCTTGCTGGTGATCACGCGCTCTTTGTCTCAACCAGCAACACCCTCACCGTGACGGGCAGTGTCGTTGTGCTTCAAGGCCCGCAAGTCGCCACCGCTGATAAGCTCACCTACAACACGCTCACGGGGGCGATGGTGATGTCGACGGAGCCAGGGGGCCGTGTGCGCGGTCTTTTTGCCGGGCAGGACGCGAGCTGATGGAAGGAAGCATCGCCGCGAACGCCGACACGGCCACCAAGGTTCCGAACCAAAATCTCGGGCTCGTCGCGCAGAACCTGCAAAAATCCTATCGTCGACGGCGCGTGGTCAATCACGTCAATTTTCAGGTCAATCGCGGTGAGGTGGTCGGTCTTTTGGGACCGAACGGCGCGGGCAAGACCACCTGCTTTTATATGGTGATGGGCCTTGTCCAGGCCGATGGCGGCTCGATCACCATTGATGGCTATGACGTGACTGCGCTGCCGATGTACCAACGGGCTCGCCTGGGTCTTGGCTATCTGCCGCAAGAGGCATCGATTTTTCGCGGTCTGACCGTTGAGCAGAATATCGAAGCTGTCGCTGAGCTTGCCTGGCCCGAACGGGCGAAACGGCGGGAGGTGGTGGAGGAGCTCCTCGAAGAATTCTCCATTACGCATGTCCGCTCGTCGATGGCCACGGCATTATCAGGCGGCGAGCGCCGCCGCTTAGAAATTGCTCGCGCATTGGCGACCAGCCCTGATTTTATGCTGCTCGATGAGCCCTTTGCGGGGATCGATCCCCTTGCCATCGCCGATATTAAAGAGCTTGTTTCGCAGCTTCGAGAACGCGGCCTCGGCGTGCTCATCACTGACCACAACGTCCGGGATACGCTCGATATTATCGATCGAGCGAGTGTGATCCATCAAGGCGAAGTTCTGTTCGAAGGTAACGCAGAAAGTGTGGTCACTAACGAAGATGTCCGCCGCGTATACTTAGGCGAAACGTATGGTCCTTAACGTCTGATGTCGCGGGATGGGGGTGCCGATCAAGGCCGCCCGCGACAACAGGATGGGACCAAGCGCATGAGCATGACCGGCCGCCTAGAGGCACGGCAAAGCCAGCAGCTGACGATGACGCCGCAACTGCAGCAGGCGATCAAGCTGTTGCAGCTGTCCAATCTCGAACTCGCGGCCTTTGTTGAAGAGAAATTGCTCGAAAACCCATTTCTGGAGCGTGGGGAAAATTCTGACGGTGAGGCACCATCGGCGCCGGAAGCATCGTCAGCTGAAGGCGCGGCGGATGCTTTACCAGAGCGTCCTGTTGACGGCAGTGATGACGGTCCTCCTGCGCCCAAAGAGCGGATCAAAGAAGTTGCGAGCCAGCTTGGCGGCGGAAGCGATTTTGATGCTGCTGCCAATGTCAGCGAAACCAAAACACTACGTGAAGCGCTGGGTGAGCAGCTTCTCATCAGTGTGCGTGATCAAGTGCAGCTTGGTATAGGCCGTTATCTGATCGATCTTATTGAAGACAGCGGTTACCTGCACACGCCGCTTGATACGGTGGCGGAACGTCTTGGCTGTCCTGTCGGGGATGTTGAATCAGTCCTTCGCATTATTCAGAGTTTTGAGCCAGCCGGCGTCGGCGCTCGTTCGCTTGCGGAGTGTTTGGGTATTCAGCTCGAAGACCAGGGTGAGCTTTCTGCGCAAATGCAGGCGTTTCTCGATAACCTGACCCTCCTTGGCCATCATAAAATCACTGAACTTAAGCGGTTGACCGGCATGGACGAGGCCGAGCTGCGTCACGCGGTGGCTGCTATCAAACGCCTCAACCCCAAGCCTGGCTTGGTCTATGGCTCCGATCCTGTACAGGTCGTGGTGCCTGATGTTTATATAGCTGAAAGCGCCGATGGCGGTTGGAAAGTAGAGCTCAACAGCGAGACCCTGCCCAGGGTGATCGCCAATGAAACTTACTACACGGAGCTTTCTTCAGAAAAACAGAGCGACGATAGCAAGTCGTTTTTGCAAAACCAGATTGCCGATGCCAATTGGCTGGTGCGCTCCCTTGATCAACGGGCACGGACGATTTTGAAGGTTTCGAGCGCGATCGTCAGTTATCAGGACGCGTTTTTTGCCCACGGCATTCGCCACTTAAGGCCGCTCAATCTCAAGACCGTGGCGGAAGCGATCGACATGCATGAAAGCACGGTCAGCCGAGTGACGACGAACAAATATATGCACACGCCGCGCGGTGTGTTTGAAATGAAGTATTTTTTCACCGCCGCCATTCCGTCATCGGATGGCGGGCAGGAATACTCCGCTGAAAGTGTCCGCCATCTGATCAAAGAAATGATCAGCAAGGAGGAACCGACGGCACCCCTATCTGATGATCAATTGGTCGAGGAACTGGCCAAGGTGGATATCGCTATTGCGCGCAGGACGATCGCTAAGTACCGACAGAGTCTCGACATTCCTTCGTCTGTCGAGCGGAAAAGGGCAGCACGGCGCGCCCTGTAGAAGCGAAAGCTCAGCTGAGCTAGGACCTTCGTCTGATAAAAAACGCTGGTTCGCAGTGAGGAGGTCTTATGGACGTGCAAGTCACCGGTAAGGGTATCGATCTGGGGGAGGCACTGCAGACGCACGTCCACGACAACATGAACACCCGCGTGCACAAATATTTTGAGCGCGGCGCGGAGGCGACGGTCAATTTCGGCAAAGACGGTTCACTCCTTTCGACCGAGGCAACGGTGCACCTAGCCTCAGGCGTCTTTCTTTCCGCCACGGGCAAGGGTCAGGACGCCTATGGCGCCTTTGATGACGCCATGGAGAAGCTTGAAAAGCGGGTGCGGCGCTACAAGCGCCGGCTCAAAGACCATCATTCTAAGGACCGCACGCCTCTCCCGGCTGAAATGGCCAACAGTTACGTCATTCAGGCGCCCGAAGGGGCTGATGAACCGGAAGACACCGGAGAAGATCCCGACGCGGCACCCTTGGTGATCGCCGAGGCGGCGACGTCGGTGCGACAAATGACCGTCACCGATGCAGTGATGCAGCTCGATTTGACAGAAGCGCCGGTCGTGGTGTTCCGAAACGCTGGTAACGGCTCGCTTAGCGTGGTCCACCGACGCGAAGACGGCAACATTGGTTGGATCGAAGCGTCTTCCAAAGCTTAATCTAACAACCCTCGACCTTTCATCACAGCAGGCCTAGGGCCACATCTTCGTGGCTGGGGAACCGCGAATGGCGCGTCTTTCGCAAGACACGTCTTCGTGAGGTTAGTGGTGTACCAACAGGGCACCTCGGGAATGGTAGAAAGGGCGCCGCTCGACGGCGTGTGACGTGTCGCCATGGCGAAAAGCTTGCGCGGAATTATTGAGCCGCAGCACATTCATTTGGATGTGCCTGCGAGCTGCAAGCGGTCCATCCTTGAGACCCTTGGCGACTTAGCGGCCAAGGATTTCGGCTTGGACGCGTCGCTTGTGCACACCAAGCTGATGGACAGAGAAAGCCTTGGCACCACAGGCGTTGGCGGCGGCATTGCCATTCCGCATGCCCGCGTGGAGGTGGATGAGCTTTCGGGGCTTTTTGTGCGCTTGCGGGACAAAATCGGCTTCGATTCCGTCGATGGGGACCCGGTCGATCTGGTCTTTCTTTTGCTCGCGCCTGATGCCGATAACGCTAATCATTTGAAGGCATTGTCGCGCGTTGCACGGACCCTCAAAACGCCGGGTGTTCTCGATTCTTTGCGCGGTGCGACGAATGTCGATGCCGCTTACGCAGCGCTCGTTTCGGATAGCGACGCGGAAGCCGCCTAACCGCCCCCATCGTTAATGGACGCTGTGCGGCACCATTTCGTGCTGACGCGCTGCTGCGAAAGCAATGTCGCGGTCGCTCATCAGCGCAATGCGCTCGCCATCGGCATCGCAAAGGGCATAAAGCACGCTGTCATCATCAAAGGCGTATTTAGCGTCAAGTTCGCGCTCGATATCCTCGCGGACATCACGGGCGAGCACTTCCCGCACATAACAGTCACGTCCTGTGGGTATTTCCGTATCAGCCATGGACATTATCGATCTCCCTCCGACCAAAAGGATCCGAACGAAGCTAAAGCCCTGCCCAAGAACAGAGCCGCTTCAATGGTTTACCCAGTCGGTGAACAATTCCTTAAGGCCCGTTCTAGGCCCACCACCAAAACCCAGTAGAGCACACAATGTGCGCCTTCAGTGCTAAGATAACACTACGATGACAGCCGACAATGGTTGTCAGATGACAAGAGCGAGAACCACCACACCCAGCACCACTCGATAGATCACAAAAGGCGCAAAGGAAAACCGTTCTGTTGCCTTTAAGAACACCGAGATGGTGATCAGCGCGGCGACAAACGAGAAGAACGCGATCATCACACCGGCCAGCAAGCTACCCCGTTCGTCGGCGGTGGCCAGGTCGAGAAACGCGTAAAGGCCCATCGCCGACAGGGTCGGAATAGCCAACAGCATCGAAAACCGTGCAGCGTCCTTGCGGGTGTAGCCAAGATAGCGGCTGGCGGTGATCGTGATCCCCGAACGCGAGGTGCCAGGAATAAGCGCGAGGCATTGCGCAAGACCGATGACGAATGCCTGCTTGTGGGTCGAAACATCGCCCGTCACGGTCTCCGGCTGCTTATCAGCGACATAAAGCACGAGCCCGAAGACAATGCTTGCGAGCCCGATGATGACGGGATTGCGCAAGATCGGGGTCAGATCAAAAAACGCAACAGCCGACCCCGCGATCAAAAACGGGATGGTGGCGATCACCAGCACCTCGAACTGCCGGCGTGCAGGGCCAGGCCGCTGTTCGGCGAAATCTTTGAGGCCAACAAACATACCGACGACGTCGCGGCGAAAATAGAGCATCACAGCGAGGAGGGTGCCCGCATGGGCCGCGGCGTCGATCATCGGCCCTTGGTCTTCGAAACCGTCGATCAACGCAGAAGGCAGGATCAAATGAGCCGATGACGAAACGGGGATGAATTCCGTGATGCCCTGGATCAACGCGAGGATCAGGAGTTCAAGAATTGTCATGGGGCAGCTGCTACCATTCGGCTTCGTTCACTCACCACAAACTCTGGACAGGTATTCTTTCCATCGCGTTGCTTGTTAGAGGGACCAAGGTCACATGATCTCTTTTTCTCCACGTCACCGTCCGTTGACGATGCGTCAGTTCCGTCAAGCCCTTGGCTTGCTTGTTCTTTTGTTCGCCGCATCATGCGCCTCCAAACCCCCGAACGTGTTCGTCGACCCAGTCCCTAGCGGCAAAGTGACGTCGACCTATGGTTTTCGGGGGCGGGGCTTTCATCACGGGATCGATCTTGCGGCGCCGCGCGGCACTGAGGTGCGCGCTGCGAAGGCGGGAAAGGTCATTTTCCGGGGCCGTAAAAACGGTTTTGGGCGCTTGGTGATTATCGATCACGGCCGCGGTCAGCACACCTATTACGCCCATCTTTCAAGCTACAACACGCGGAAAGGACGGTCGGTGAAGCGCGGCCAGCGTATTGGCCGTGTCGGCAAGTCGGGCCGCGCGTCTGGCCACCATCTCCATTTTGAGATCCGCCAGAACGGCAAAAGCGTTAATCCCGCCACCTATATCTCGTTCTGAGCAGGTGGCCGATGCTTTCGTGCGGCGGCGATTGCGCCTAACGGGCCAAGTTGATGCGCGATTTTCGTCCAGTTTTCTTCGTGATCGGTTTGTTCGTGGCGGTGCTTGGCATCTCGATGGTGGTGCCGATCGCGGCCAATATTGTGGATGGTCGTGAGGCGGCCCAGTTCAGCACGCATGCCTTTGTGGCGTCAGCCGTTGTGTTGTTGGTGTTTGGAGGGGGCTTAGCGCTTTCTTGCCGCGGAAAAGTCGATCGCATTTCAACTCGTCAGGGGTTTTTGATCACCACCGCGAGTTGGCTGGCTTTGGTGATAGGGGCGGCCCTTCCGATGGCGATCGGACCTGACGGTATGACCCCGACAGACGCTTTTTTTGAGGCCATGTCCGCCTTAACGACCACCGGCGCGACAGTCATTACAGGTCTTGATGATCAGCCTGCGGGGTTTTTGCTTTGGCGATCCATGCTCCAATGGTTCGGTGGCATCGGCGTGGTCATCATGGCGATTGCCGTCCTGCCATTTCTTTCGATTGGCGGAATGCAGCTGTTTCGGCTCGAGAGTTCAGACAAGTCGGACAAAATTCTGCCTGGTGCTGATGATCTCGCAGCAGCGGTCTTTGGTCTTTATGTGACCATGACGGCACTTTGCTTTTTCTCCTACTGGCTTTTTGGCATGGGGGCGTTTGACGCGCTCAATCATGCGATGACCACGGTGGCAACGGGCGGTTTTTCAACCAAGGATGCTTCCTTTGGCCACTTCCTTGGTGACGAAGCCATTCGTGGACCGATTGATGTAGCGGCTGTGGTCTTTATGATTGCAGGCTCTTTGCCTTTCGGCCTTTATCTTCTTGTTTTAAGGGGAAAAGGGACCATCCTCGAGGACAGCCAAGTACGGTTCTTTTTGGGGCTTGTTGTCTTTTTCATCAGCCTCATGACCATACGCATGGTTCTTGCGCTCGACTATGAACCGGGGGAGGCGCTTCGGTTCTCGGCGTTCAATATTGTCTCGATTATGACGGGGACGGGGTATGCGAGCACCGATTACAATGCCTGGGGCCCGTTTGCCCTCGGTGTCTTTTTCTGTGTGATGTTTTTGGGGGGCTGTGCGGGCAGCACCTCATGTGGGCTCAAAGTGTTTCGCCTGCAGGTCGCGCTGGCTGCTTTATCGGTCTACACGCAAAAGCTCGCGCATCCCCATCGGGTGACCGTCGCCCGCTATAACGGCAGGCCGCTTGATAACAGTGTTTTCCGATCGGTGCTGACGTTCTTTTTTATCTACTTTGCCGTCTTTGCCACCGTAGCGGTGGGTCTATCGCTCTTTGAACTTGATCCGGTGACGGCGCTTTCGGCGGCTGGGTCAGCGATTGCGAATGTAGGTCCGGGGCTGGGTGATATCGTTGGACCTGCGGGCAATTATGGAAGCTTGCCGATGGGCGCAAAATGGCTCTTGTCGGTTGCGATGTTGCTCGGCCGGCTTGAGCTTTTCACCGTTCTCGTGCTGTTTTTGCCTAGCTTTTGGGTCCGTTAATCAGCTTGCTTGCTGCTGCGGAGAGACGCCTTCGAGGGAATAGCCGGCCGACCGGACTGTGCGGATGGGGTTCCTATCACCGTGCTTGCCAAGTGCTTTCCGTAGGCGGCCGATATGAACGTCAACCGTACGTGCTTCCACAAAGACATCAGATCCCCAGACCGCGTTGAGCAATTGCTCGCGGCTGAACACCCGGCCAGGGTTCTGCATCAAATGGTCGAGCAGGCGAAATTCCGTTGGTCCAAGATGCACCTCTTGACCCGAGCGGCGCACGCGATGCGCGGTGCGATCGACCTCGATATCGCCGCAGGACACGGTGTCAGAAACAAGGCTTGGACGAATACGCCGGAGGACAGCGCGAATGCGTGCGACAAGCTCTTCCATGGAGAAGGGCTTCACGACATAATCATCTGCCCCCGTCTCAAGTCCGCGAACCCGATCGGGTTCTTCGGCGCGGGCGGTCAGCATGATAATAGGTAGGGCTTGGGTCGCTTGCTTGCTGCGTAGGCGCCGGCACACTTCGATGCCGGACACGTTCGGCAGCATCCAATCGAGGATCACCAGATCAGGTTTGGCTTCTTCGACTTTAAGAAGGGCTTCTTCGCCATCACGCGCTGTGGTGACGGTAAAGTCTTCCTTGCCGAGATTATATTCAACGAGCGTGCGGAGTGCTTCATCGTCTTCGACCACGAGAACATGTTTGCTCGGCATAGCTTACTCCGCGGCCACAAGCGACGTCGTGACATCTGTTTTCACACGATCAGGAGGTAGCTCCTCACCGGTCAAAGCAAAATGCACGCGTTCAGCAATGTTGGTGGCGTGATCACCGATGCGCTCAAAGTTTTTCGCAACGAAGATCAGATGCGTTCCGGTCGACGCGAGCTGCGGCACCCGCGTCATCAGTGTGAGAAGTTCTCGGAACACAGAGTTATAAATATCGTCAACTTGATCATCCGCATTGCGCACGGCGCGTGCAGCGTCGGCGTTGCGGCGGAAGAGCGCATCGAGGGCCTCAGAGAACTGACGGAGGGCGATTTTGCCCATCCGGCCGACGCCTGCATGTTTGGAATGCTCGCCGTCATCATCGGCTTCAGCGATGACGATTGAACGTCGGGCGACGTTTTTCGCTAAGTCGCCGATCCGCTCCATTTCCGACGCGATGCGAACCGCTGACATCATGCGCCGGATTTCAGCTGGCGATCTGCGCCGTTCGCGGAAAAGTTCGGCAACCAAATGCTCGATTTGCCGCTCGTACCGGTCTGTTTCCATGTCGCGCATGTTCACCTCGCGCGCCAGCTCAGCATCCCGGTGCTCAAAGGCTGCCAGGGCATCCGTCAGCTGCTGTTCCACCAGCCCACCCATGGTGGCCAGTGCAACATCGAGTTTCTCGATGCGATCAGCTTGCTGTTTCAAGATGCCGAATGGCATAGATAACTCCTTTGGCGGACTTGAGTGCCTGATTTGTGTGACAAAATCTTGTAATGTTTCGAGGACTTGAGCGTTATTTTCTCCTTATTCACGTCCTCAAAACCAGCCCGTTGTCGTTATTCCGTTACACTTTGATCGTCGCTCATAGAGGGAGGGAAGTAGCATGTGAAGGCTGCTCCCTTACTTGGCGATGATTCGACCAAGATTCCCCCCCGATGGCGACCCACAATGTGTTTAACGATTGCAAGTCCGAGACCAGTGCCGCCTTTGGAACGGCTGCGTTCCACGTCGATCCGGTAGAAACGCTCGGTCAACCGAGGAAGGTCGGTTTTTTCAATCCCTTGCCCTTCGTCTTGTATGCGGAGATAGACCAAATCCTGGGCCCGACAACCGGCGCGAACGGCGATCTGTTCAGGGCTATCACCGCTTCGGTCGGCGCCATGCCATACCGTTTCAGGACCACGTCCCACACTGATTTGCACTCGCGCCGATCCATCATCTGGCGACGCGCCGTATTTCAGTGCGTTGTCCGTCAGGTTTTGCGTGACTTGAATGAGTTGGTCGCGGTCGCCGGTCAGCCAAACCAGGTCTGGCCCTTCAACCTCAAGCAATTTGCCGCCAGCGGAGGTTGCAACGGGACCCATCATTTCTTGAACGGCGACCGCGACATCTTTGAGATTGACGCGGTCTTCAGGCAGGCGCCGTTCATTCAGCTCCAGTGCTGAGAGGCTGACAAGGTCTTGCACCAAACGCAGCATACGTTCGGTCTGGGCATACATGATGCCTAAGAACTTTTCTCGCGCATCGACATCATCTTTTGCGTGTCCTCGGAGGGTTTCAATAAAGCCCAATATAGCAGCCAGCGGCGTGCGGAGCTCATGGCCAGCATTGGCAATAAAGTCCGTTCGCATCCGCTCAAGCTTTCTTTGTTCCGTCCGATCACGGATCATAACAACGATCCGTCGATCGTCATCACCGGCATCGGGATCAAGGGGCGCTGCGTAAAAAAGAGCATCCAAGCCCGGTGTGCCCGCAAGGGTAAACTCGACTTCGCGCGGTACTTGGAGGTGCCGCACCTCGCGCAAGAGATCGAGTGCCTGGGGTGCGCGGATCAAACCAGCGATGGGTGAGCCATCAACATGCTCGCCGAACACATCGGCGCTCGCCTTGTTCGATGTTTCGACCTGATCGGCGCTGTTCAAGAGCAACACTGGTTGCGGCAACGCGTTGAGGAGAAGGCCAAAGCGTTTCAGCCGGCGCATCTCTTCGAGTTCTTCGCTCAAAAGCGCGGGCGGGGTATCGGCGCTGGCGGAAGAAAAAGCCGATACAAGCGCCGCGATGCCAATAAAGCCCGCGATGATCATCCCTTCTCGCGGGGTCAAGATGCCGCTCGTGACGGCCGCGGCAAGACCCGACAGCGCTGCCGCTCCGATCAATGCAAAGGGCAACCCTTTGAGTGGCCGACGCCATCTTGAGGCACGCTTCGTTTGGGCGATCACATGGGGGTGTCGTGTGTCCATCTCGCGGTCATAGGCGCACGAGCCCAGGCAATCAAAGCAGCGAGCGTTAAGGCTTTAGACCGTTCGATACATTTCGCGACGATCGTCCGGTGTTTTGTGATGACCTCTTGTGGTTGTTTCCCGTCCACAGAGCGGATTTTTCAGCCGCCAATCGGGAAGGACTTCTCCATGAAAGAAACACTCTTTGTGCTTGGTACGGCGGTGGCCACCTTGCTCGCCAGCTCCGCCTTTGCCCAAGAGCCGCCAGAAGGACCCATCGGCCGTGATACCGATGGCGATGGTTTCATCAGCCGCAGTGAGGTGAGCGCACAGTCGCAACGCGGCTTCGAGCGTCTCGACAGCAATGGCGATGGAACGATCTCGTTTGAAGAATTCGATGCCGTTTCGCAGGCACGGTTCGAGCGCATCGACACCAATGACGACGATCTTCTCTCCACCGACGAAATAGAATCGGTGCGCGAACAAAGAGGAGAGCGACGCGGGCGGTTCCGCAACCGCCGCGGCAATTAAGAGCTGACGGTCGCCGGGAGAAACCCGACGATCTCTTTCACGTCGCGCAAGATAGGCGCGGCTATGGCGTCCGCCCTGGTGGTCCCCCCGACCAGGATGGCGTCGAGATGCGCCGCGTCGCCCGATAAGCGGCGCATCTCCTCCGAAATCGGGGCGAGCTTGTCGACCGCGAGTTCTGCAAGGCGCGGTTTTAAAGAGCCAAAACCCTGACCACCGAATTCTGTGAGAACCGACGCGACGTCTGTGCCCGCTAATGCTGCATAGATATTGACGAGGTTGCGCGCCTCGGGCCGCCCTTCAAGGCCATCTTCCTCCGAAGGCAGAGCATCGGGATCAGATTTTGCTTTTTTGAACTTCTTGGCGATCGTGTCAGCATCATCGGTCAGGTTGATCCGGCTGAGGTCAGAGGGATCCGATTTCGACATCTTGGCCGTTCCGTCACGCAAGGACATCACCCGTGTTCCTGCGCCTTGGATCATCGGTTCAGGGAGCGGAAAGAAATCCTCCGCCCCAAAATCATTATTGAACTTGGCGGCGATATCCCGGGACAGCTCCAGGTGCTGTTTCTGGTCCTCGCCGACCGGCACATGGGTCCCCTTATAGGCCAAGATATCGGCCGCCATCAGGACAGGATAGGTGAAGAGGCCGACCGATGCCTTCTCTTTGTCCTTACCCGCCTTGTCCTTGAACTGCGTCATGCGGTTCATCCAACCCATGCGGGCCACGCAAGAGAGGATCCAGGTGAGTTCAGTATGCGCCTGTACGGAGGATTGGTGGAAGATGATCGAGCGCTCTGGGTCGATGCCGCCAGCGATAAACGCAGCTGCGATCTCTCGGGTCTGTGACCGCAGCAGTTTGGGGTCCTGCGGCACCGTTATCGCGTGCAGATCGACGACACAGAAGATACTCTCCATTTGGCTTTGTAGCCGCGTGGATGGCTCGATCATGCCGAGATAATTGCCGAGATGCAGATTGCCGGTGGGCTGCACGCCGGAAAAGACGCGCTGGGTGTGGTTGGTCATGGGGGGCCGTTAGCGAAAGTGGGGGAGGGAGGCCAGTTGCCTCTTTAGGGCTGTGTACGGAAGGCGTCTGATCCCCGCCATCGGCTGTCGCGGGTGCAGTAAGCACTGTGGTCGCAGTCCAATGTCTGCACGATTGCCGCGTTGAGGCGCAAAGCCTCGTTGTCCAATGGCAAAGCGACGTTATCTTCCTCCTGCATACGCTCAAGTAAACGCCCTGACAGATCGCGCATGCTATTGGTCAGCTCTGCATCGCTTGTCTCATCATAAGCAACGAAGATGGCGTGGCTTTCGTCAAACATGGCGATTGCGGCCTCTAGGTCCGCTGGATCGTTGCGAAGAAGCCCCCGTTCTCTGGTGGCGTAGCCCAAGTCGCGATTGGACCGAGCCCAAAGAAGTGGATCGTTTTCTCGGTCTCTTGCAAGGACGGTTTGTTCAAAAATCAGAATAGCTTCGTTGACAGAGGCATCGTCTTTTTTCAGCATGCCGAGGACCAACAGTGTTCGTCCAAGTCCATTTTGCGAGTTGACCCAGTCGTCGAGATCACGCTCGGCTGTTCGTTCGAGCAACGCTTGCCGGTAGGAAGCTATAGCCTTCTCACGAAAAGCATTGTCGTCCTGCATCGTGCCCAGCCGCGCAAAAGCGTCGCCACGTCTGTCGTGCACATAGGCCCAAAGGGTGGGTTCATTCTTTCTATCAAGTCCCGAGAGAGCCTGTTCATACGCTCCGAGGGCATCTTCGAAAACGCTTTGGTCTTTTTGTAGTCTTGCTAAAAGTTGAAGTGTATCGCCAATACGAGCATAAGTGTCGGCCCAATAGATGACTTCACCCTGTTTCTCATATTCGCGAAGAGCTTCAGTAAGAGCAGTCAGGGCTTGTTCCGCGAGCGGCTCGCTCTGACGACGGCTCCCGAGGTTAAGCATCACCACGCCCATGAACGCTTGTGTTCGAGCCCATAGCAAAGGACTTTTGCGCTTATCAAATTCGCGCAGAGCATCTTGGTAAACGGCGATTGCTTCCTCCAGTGAGGCGTCATCGCCCCGTACCATTCCTAAACTCCAAAGCGAGGTGCCAAGGCCAAACCTCCCGACCGCCAACTGGTAGCCCTCCGTCCCCACCACGGATTGTCTGTAGGCATCCACAGACTGCTCCATCAGATCAATGTCGCCGCCTCTTTGGAAACTCAGCTTCGTAAGTGCCTGGCCGAGGTAGTAGTGAGCTCCTGCGCGCGCCCAAGGATCAGGTGATACGGTTCCGCGACCGGCTGCTGTCTCTGCACGTTCAAAAGATAAGGCAGCTTCGGTCCAAGATTCGCTGTCAGTTTCCGAGTATAAAATGCTCAATACACGTCGATATACAAAGCGCAGCGATTGCATATGGTCCGTGTCGACCCTATCGCTAAACCGATCGAGCTGTTGTTTCAGCTCATTGGCGATCGGTTCAAGACGCTGGACCCCATCACCGTCGTTCAAACTGCTCGCTTCGCCTAACAGTTCCGCCGTTAGCACAGCGGCGAAGTCCTCGATGAACGTCTCTTCGACGACGAACTCTTCAGTGCGGTAGCTGCTCAATTGATTGGTGGCCTTGACCCCGGCGGAGATGCGCAGGCCGTACTCGCTTTTGTCGCCATTGTAGCGGCCATAGACCAGCATATCGGCGCCCCGCTTCTCGAGCAGCATCTTGGCCGTGCGCCGAAGCGTGTCGGGATCGGACGCCGTGGCCTCAAGCACGCGGCAGGATTCAATCAGCAGCAGCGTGTCGCCATAAGGACCGCGGACAGAATCGATAAAAAGGCCCCGCGCCTTGTTATCGGCACTGTCGCCCTTGAGGCGCATCATCATCACCTTGATGCGCGGATCATTCGCCGTCGGCTCGGCCTCTTGCGCGCGCCGATCAGCCAGGCGCTCATTGATTTCACAGGCCAGGTCGCTGCTCGACTGGAAAGGGACCGGCACGACCTGAAAGAAGACCGCCGCCGCAAAGCCAAGCGCGGCCATGAGAACGGTGAAGAATAAACGACTGATCATTGGTGGAATGCCCCTGCCCGACGGGGCTTCATTTAACTGAACCACTGGCTGATTTCCACTGGCGGTGGCGAGGGACAGGTCATGCCCGCTTTGGCGGGGCTTGGTCCTGGCGCAAAACGGATCTCTCATGTATTAAGCGTACCAAACGGTACAGTTTCGGTCAGACATCATGCCATCAAAAGGACAACTGCCAGGAGCCGCATCATTCGTGGTTTTGCTGGTCTTCATGGCCATGCTCTGGGTGCCGATCGGGCAATCGGAGTTTCTGGCGTATCATTGGATGAAGATCGGCACTTATATGGCGCCGATTGTGGTCTTTCTCGCCTTTAAATTCCGCGAGCGAGCCGAAGGACCCGCCCTTGTCGATGCGACCTTTATGGCCACGCTTTTCTTGGCGGCCTATTTAGTCCATCAGTATGAAGAGCACTGGATCAACCTCTTGGGCGAGACCTATCCCCTGCTTCACGAGCTCAACAGCCTCATCGCCGCTGTTCTGGGTGAAGACAAATACGGCATCATGACGCGCGAAGCGGTTTTCTACATCAACACAGGTGTCGTGTGGGCAACGGCCTTGGTCGCGATCTGGGCCAGCCCAAGGCATGTTTTCCCGTCCATGGCCATGGGCGGTATTATGGCGGTCAACGGCTTTGCCCATGTGATGGTCGCCTTGCGGACACTCAGCTACAATTCAGGCGCGCTGACCGGTTCAGTGATCTTCCTGCCGTTGGCCATTGCCTATTTCCGTGCACTGCTGAAAGCGGGGATCGTGAGCCGCAATATGGTGATTGCGGCCATTGCGTGGGGCGTTTTGGGCCACGTCATTTTGTTTGGCGGTCTGTTCCTGGCCAATGTGATGGGGTTTATTCCCGTGGGCTTTTACTATGCGGTGTTGATTGGAGCGGGTTTTGCGCCGCTCCTCTTGTTTCGCCCGGGCAACAGCGCTGCCACCTGAACACTGATGGTCTTCCTGTGATGGACACGCCGAACGCGTCGGCGCCCAGTGGAACAAGCGTCTCGAAACCGAACACTCCGATGGCTGATCAGCTCATTCGGCGGAGGTCGTGGGGGCTGTCGAGGCTGAAGGGCGGAATCGCTGCTTCAAACATCTCGCCGTCTTCGCCGTTCATGAGGTACGCACCGAACATCATGCCAGAGGGCGCATTGAGCGGTGTGGCTGAGGTGTATTCGAAGGCATCGCCAGGGCGCAGCACGGGCTGTTCACCCACCACGCCTTCGCCTTCCACGACGAAGTTTTGCCCCGCGCTGTCCGCAATATGCCAGGTGCGGCGGCGAAGGGTGACGACCTTGGCGGAGTCGTTGTCGATCCGGACGGTGTAGGACCAAAAAAACCGGCCTTCATCGGGCTCGGACTCGTCCTCCAGATAGTCCGATGAAACGCGCACCCGGATCCCGTCGGTCACGGCTTCGGAGAACATCTCTTCAAAGTCTTCAAAGTCTTCGAACATGATCCGACGTCTCCTTCTTTTCACCAGCGTGATCTTTTACCGGGGCTCGACCCCGTTGACCAGAGCCCGCCATCGGGCGATGCGTTGCGGTCTATCCATCAGGGAGTCGGCATGGATCACAAGCAAGGTGTGCTGAGTGGGGAAGAGCTTCGGGCGCTCGTCGATACCGGCGTCGTGACGGCGGAGCTTGGACCGACGCAGCTGCAGCCAGCCAGTCTCGACCTCACGCTCGGTCCCAAGGCATGGCGCGTGCGAGCAGGGTTTTTGCCCAACGCCAACGCCAGCATGGAGGATCGGCTCCGCGCGTTGGCGCTGCATGAGCTCGACCTGACCACCGACACCGTGCTTGAGCGCGGATGCGTCTATATTGTGAAGCTGCGCGAAAGCCTGGCTTTGCCAAAAACGCTGTCGGCGACCGCCAACCCAAAGAGTTCGACAGGAAGGATTGACGTCTTTGTGCGTCTCCTGGCTGAGCGGCATGATGCCTATGAGCGCGTGCCGGCGGGTTACCACGGCCCGCTCTATGCGGAGATCTGCCCCCGAACGTTTTCGATCCTTGTGCGCGAAGGTTCCTCGCTCAACCAGCTGCGGGTGCGGCGCGGCGAGACGACGTTAAGTGACGCGGCGTTGTCAGCTGTTCTGGGTCCTGATCATCACGTCGCCCAAGGGCTTAACCTGAGTGTTGATCTGTCGCCGGAGCTGGGGCCGGTGGCGGGCTGGCGCGCCCGGCGCCATGTCGGCCTGATCGATGTCGATAAGCGGGATGTCCTTCATCCCCATGCCTATTTTGAACCCATCACTGCCCCAGATGATGGGTTTCTTATTCTTGACCCAGACGAATTCTACATTCTTGCCAGCCGAGAAGAAGTCCACGTCCCGGAGGATCTTGCCGCGGAAATGGTGGCGATCGACCCGGAGATTGGCGCCTTCCGTGCCCATTACGCAGGATTTTTCGACCCAGGGTTCGGCATCGAGGCGGCAAGCCGCGCGGTCCTGGAGGTACGCGGCTTTGATGCGCCGTTTATTCTAGAGCACGGCCAACGCGTCGCTCGCTTGGGCTATGAGAAATTGTCAGCACGCCCCGAGCGTCTTTACGGCTCGGGCCATGCATCTCACTACCAAGGGCAGCGGCTCAAGCTGTCCAAGCACTTCCGAGAGCTTTAGCCGCGGGCAGAGTGAGGCTGTTCCTGTGGTTCGTGGACGTCGTCGACGTTGTCTTGAGGCGCCTCATTGTCTGGAGCATCGCCATCAAAAGCATCCCGGAGGCGCTTTTCGATGCTTGCCATGTCACCGTCTGCCGGGGCGGCTTGTTGATCACCGCTTTCCTCACTGAGATCGATATCCCAATAGCTGAGAATGGCGCCAGCCGCGGCAGGGCCGATGTTTTGGAAGATTTTCTCCAGCCGTTTGCGGTCTTTGCCGCTTAAGGCTGGTAAACCGATGCGTGCACCGGGCCGCTCAGCCAGGAGCTTTGCAAAACCCTTCTCCGACACATTCATCGCCGCGGCGAAAATCGTCAGCGGCTCACCGCCTGCATCATTGATGATGCGTGACGCGAGCAGTTCACTGATCAAACCCTCGCGGGCTGCGTCTTTCACCACGACGTTGGAGTTGTCTTTCCGCATCGTGAGCAAAAGCTGATCGTATTGTGCGCCGCCGCGGCGTGATCGTCCCACCTTTTCGAAAGCTTGGGCGCGGGTGATGAGCCGTGCCATTTTGGCAAGCGGCTGATCGCCATAAGCTTCAATCTTGGTGCCCAAGACTTGCGTGAAGACATCGGCCGCAAAGGCTGGGTCAACATTGAACCGCTCGATCACAGCCCGGCGACCGTCAATCCCAAGCGCCCAGAACAACCGAAGGCTGAGCCGCGCATTGAGATCAGACCGGTTCGTCAACATCGTCGCCAAGCCCACCCGGCTGGAAGCGCGGTTCACGAGCCGAGCCATACGATTCTTCGAAATCGGAACATCGGCACGCGGAAGAAGAACGTTCTCAATCTCTGGCTCTTCGTGGAAGAGAAGGCGGTTGACAACTGGTTCGGACAAGGACGGGCGCTTGGCGATGATGCGGCGGTAGGCGATGTCCTTCGACACAGCCTCCATCAGCACCGCGTCTCCTGTGTGACGGCTTGAAAGGATCACCTCAGCACCAGCCAAAGAGGAAAACGCGATCGCGCGCTGCAGTTCCTCGGGCGCTTCAGCCATCTTAGCGATCAGCTCGCCGGTTTTCACCAGCGCCTTGTCGTCCATCGAGGCGATGAGCTGCATGGCGAGTTCGTTGGCGTAAAGACGGTCAGTGCGGCTTTGCTGCCGCCGCGTTGCAACGAGAAGTTGACTGGCGGCGTTAAACAACTGATCGCTCGGAATTCCGTTGGTTTCCGATGATGCCTGGTTGGAGCCTCTGTTCATGGTCTGTCCTCGAAGATCAAGGCGGACCGTAAGGGAAAGTCCTTAATCGGCAGCAAACATGCGGCCTGCCGGAGGAGTTCTCCCCATTCGTGTCATTTTCTTCCCCGCTTTGTCAGATCGCGGTAATCTTGTTTAATGGGTGCTTTAGCGACCGTTGCGGCCTTACCTGAAAGCCTGATGATCAAAGCCGTTCCAGCGGTTTTTGATTGTTCTGGCGCCCTGTGGCTGCCGACCAAGCGCGTGCTGGTGGTGTCAGACCTTCACTTTGAGAAGGGGTCACATTTTGCTGAGAAGGGGCAATTCTTGCCTCCCTATGACACCCGCGCGACGCTCGACACGTTGGAGCGCTTGATGCGCCTCTGCCAACCCAAGGTTGTGGTGTCCTTAGGCGATGCCTTCCACGACCAGGGCGCTGAGGCGCGTATGGATGAGGCGGACGCGCAGCGACTTGAGGGACTGTGCGCTGCAGCAGAGTGGGTTTGGATCTTGGGCAACCATGATCCTTTGCCGCCGCGCCGGTTTCGCGGCCTGGCCGAGGAGGTTGCTGACGTGGCTGGGCTCGTTTTTGTGCATGAGCCTGGTGACCATCCAGACTGGAACGTGGCGGGGCATCTTCACCCTTGCGCTGTGGCGCAAAAGAACGGGCGCGGCGTGCGTCGTCCTGCCTTTGTAACTGATGGCGAGCGTTTGATTATGCCAGCGTTTGGTGCCTTCACTGGAGGGCTCAACGTGCTTGATCCAGCTTTTCACGGAGTGTTCACGCGCGCTTATCGGACGTTTTTGTGCGGACAGGGACGGGTCTATGAGGTGCCGGCCAAGAGCCTACGCTCAGATGCGCCGCCGCCCTCCTGGATGCGCTAGCGCGTCACGCTCGCAATCAGCAGTGTCAGGATGATCGGTGTTGTCACGCCTGTGACCAAGGTCATGCGTAGGCGGATGTACCATCCTGAAATCAGATCTTTTCTCGCTGATCGCCAGTCTTCCAACAGCTGGTAAGCCAAGAGCGCAACGATCAGCAGGAGCTGCTTTTTCGGATCGTCAAGAGCGCTGACCCCAACGACGGGGGCGCTGACGACCGCCCAACCGAGAAGGGGCGGGATCACCGAACCAAGAAGCCCCGCAAATGGCCCTTCTTCAGGCGTGCGCATCGCAAGACCCCATCGCGTGCCGCCCATGAACGAACAAATGATGGCGCCATAAACAGCAATGACCTGGCCAAGCGCCTGCGTCATGCCAGTGTCAACGACTTGAATGATCGGCAGGGCCCAAAACGGAAGAAGTCCGCCTAGCCCCAATATCACGGCGGCGCGTTGAACCTTGGTGGTCTCAGACCAATTCTCGCTCATCACTTTGTCCTCGGAGCTGCGCCGCCTGGCGGGAACCAATCATCTGGCATCAGGATGCGATCCGTCAAAGCGGCATCAGGGGTGAGGGTGACGCGGAAGAGCACAGATGCCCCAAGGCAGCTCAGCGTCCGCGCAAGCCCATGGCTGATCTCCACCGCCTGTCCGGGGGCCACCAAACGGCTGCTTTGGGCATAGATGTCGTCAGGACTGACACTGATGACAAGGGGGCCGCCCTCCTCAAGTGCATAAACGGAGGCGGCCTCGAT
Source organism: Pseudomonadota bacterium (assembly GCA_039818345.1). GTDB lineage: Bacteria > Pseudomonadota > Alphaproteobacteria > Caulobacterales > Parvularculaceae > Parvularcula. The sequence goes on from JBCBUC010000004.1 coordinate 82,404, forward strand.
CTTGTGCCAGGCTGCTTCTTCTGTGGCCCCTAGCGCCTGAAGATAGGTGCGATGCTCTCCGGGGCTCGATGAGATCTCGCGGGCATAGCCTTCAAAGGGATGAGGGAGCAGGTCATGCTGGGCGATAAAGTCTTGCGTGCTCAGAAGTTATCCTTCCGTGTCCGAATTTCCGCAAAGACCTCGTGGTCAGCGGCACTGGCCAAGGCAAGCGCATCTTTCACACTGGGAATATCGGCGCGGAGGAAAGGGTTGGTCTTTTTCTCTGTGCCGAGAAGAACGGGGACGGTGGGCTGATCGATGAGCCTCAGCTTGCTGATCTCTTCAGCGCGTCTCGTCAGATCTTGGTTTTCCGGCTCGATGGTGACAGCAAATTTTGCGTTCGCGCTGGTGTACTCATGGGCGCAGAAAATCATCGTTTCGTCGGGCAGCGCACGCAGTTTCAAGAGCGACGTCCACATTTGCTCTGCTGTTCCCTCAAACAGTCGTCCGCAACCCAACGAAAAGAGCGTGTCCCCGACAAAGGCAGTGAGCGCTGACGGCACGATATAGGCGATGTGGCCCAGTGTGTGTCCCGGTACCTCGACGACATTGAACACCGTTTTGCCCACCATGACGGCATCACCGTCAGCGATTTGGCGATCTTTTTCTGGGATGCGGTCGCCCTCACCAAGGGGCGCAATGATCTCCGCCCCGAAGTGATCGGCAACCTCCCGGTTCCCACCGGCGTGATCAGGATGCCAATGCGTGTTGAGGACGAGATTGACGGTCCAGCCAAGGCTTTCCGCCTCGGCGATGATCGCTTTCGCGTCTGGCGTATCAATGGTCGCGACGACCCCCGTCGCTTCGTCGCGCACAAGAAAGCCGTAATTATCCGACAAACAGGGGAACTGGTGAACCGTGATAGGACCGCGGTGGTGCATCATGCGCTTCCTTCTCCTACATGAGGGACATAGCGCGAAACGCGAGCCGCGATAAGGACAAGAACCCAGCGTGCGGATGAGCAGTGAAGATTTGAGCGCATTTTATCGCTCGCGACTGGGTCAAGTGGCGATGGAGCTCCTGACCGTGAAGCTGCAAGACGCGTGGGGACCATCGCGGGGCCTGCGGATCGCAGGGTTTGGCTTCACTGCACCGATCCTGGACAGCTTTCACGAAACCGAGCGGAGCATCGCCATGGTGCCGGCGGGCGCTGGCCCTTTGGGCACGGGGAACGAGGTGCTGGTCGATGAGGACCGGTGGCCTTTGCGCGAAGCGTCAATCGACAGGCTCTTGATCATGCATGGCCTTGAAGAAGCGCCGGATCCCAAGCGCACGCTGAGAGAAGCATGGCGCGTGCTAGCTGATGACGGCCGGGTGATCGTCGTGGCCGCCAACCGCCACGGCTTTTGGACCTTGGTGGAGAATTCAGTTTTTGCCGCTGGTCGGGCCTATTCCCGTCGGCAGTTGATCAACCTTCTTCACCGCTCTCTTTTTGCACCGACAGCGCAGGCCTCGGCGCTCTATTTCCCGCCTGTTCCGCGGCTAACGCCGGTGGCACCGCTTTGGGAACGCACAGCGACCCGGCTTGAACCCCTTGGCATGCCGCTTCCCAATGTCGCTGGCGCTTTGCTGCTGGAAGCGCGCCGATCAATGGCGGCGCCGGTCCAGGGGAGCAAAGCGGAGGTCTTGCGGCCTTTCCTATCCCCAGCGCGCCGCCCGGCTGGGCTTGCCGCGGAACGAGAGCGTTCTGAGGCCGACTAGGCAATTTTGCCTTCCTCGTGCAGAGGGACCCTATGCAACGACCTGAGCCCCGACCCGGTATTCAATCGATCTCCCCTTATGTCCCCGGCAAAGCCAAAGTGGCGGGCACACCGGTCCATAAGCTGTCGTCGAATGAGAGCGCACTTGGTCCTGCTCCCTCGGCGATCGACGCCCTTCAAGACGTGGCCGCCCTGCAGCACCGATACCCAGACGGCCATGCCCAGGTGCTTCGCGATAAGTTGAGCGCGGTTTATGATTTGCCAGCAGATCAGCTGATCATTGGGGCGGGATCGGATGAACTCCTGAGCCTGATGATCCGTTGCTACTCATCGCCAGGCGACGAAGTTCTCATGACCAGGCACGGTTTCAGTTACTATCCAATCGCGGCCATGGCTGAGGGCTGTGTGCCCGTGCAGGCCCAGGAAGATGATCTGGTTGCTGATGTTGATGCTTTGCTAGCGGCGGTGACGGCGAAGACACGGCTATTGTTTCTCGCGAACCCCAACAACCCGACTGGTACATTGCTGCCGCGGGATGAGATCCAACGCCTGCGGGATGAGTTACCAAGCCATATTATGCTGGTGCTTGATGGGGCCTATGCCGAGTATAGAGCTGAGGACGATTATGATCCAGGCCACGGCTTTGTTCGAGACGCGGCGTTGTCGGGATTCGATAATGTTATCATGACAAGGACCTTTTCCAAGATTTACGGCTTAGGCGGCCTCCGGGTGGGGTGGGCTTTTGCGCCGACTTCGGTGATCGAGATCCTTAACCGCGTGCGCGGACCATTCAACGTGTCCGCGCCAGGGATCGTTTCAGCGGCAGCGGCGCTCAATGATCAGGACTTTGTCCAAAAGAACCGTGCGCACAATGACGAAGAAATGGCGCGGCTCGCACAAGCGCTGCGGGGCGGCGGGCTTCATGTTAGAGAAACGAAAGCCAACTTTATTTTGATCGATTGCGGCTCCGACGAAAAAGCGGCCGCGTTTCTTCAGCATTGTGAGGATCACTATGTGTTGGTTCGGGGCTTGGCGAGCTCCAACCTACCAACGATGGTGCGGGTCTCTATTGGTGATCGCACGGCCAATGATGCGTTTCTTGACGCGGCGCTTTCATTTTCCGCCTCAGCTGACGACGTCTTAAGGTGAGGCCTAACGCGGCAAGGGCGGCATGCTACCAATGCTCAGCGGTCCGAGTTCCATCCTGCCGCCGCTGAAGGTGAAGGGCAGCTCGACGGCCTCGTTTCCATTATCGCTCATCAGTCCAAGGACAAGCCGCGCACCCGCAGCTTCTCCAGCGCCAAGGGAGCCTGAGTTGGTCAAGACGCCGATCAGCGGATCTTGGTTTTTCACGGTGACATCGAGCTTGCCATTGGCGCGCCCTTTGTCGTCGAACAAAAGCTCGCCTTTCCCAGCGACCTGGCTAGGCGGGTCGCCATCATTTTCACCAACGGAGAACCCAAGATTCGCAATGGTCAGCGTGTCTTCGTGGGCCGATGCGGCGAAATCCAAATTGGCGATGTCGATGGGCACCTCACCATCAAGCGCAAACCCGCGCACCCCGAGCGCGATGGCTGACCCGCGCTCGAGTTCTTGAACATTTCCGATCAGTGTCGTGATGGTCATGACACGGAGCTCTGATGTCATGCTCACGCCATGGGTTTCGAGCGCCGTGTCGCCTCGCGCGAGACTGAGACGCAGATCGTCGCTCTTGAGCGCGTAACGATCTTTGCCGAGCGTGACGAACTGCTCGCCCCGGGGTGAAAGGATGATGCGATCAGGGCTTAGGGGCAGCGTCGCAAAGATCACCTCTTCTGCTTCAAATTGGCCAAGACCCGGACGCGCGTAAACGACGTCGGATAGGGTCCCGCGGAGGTTGAAAGGATAGCCTCGCACCTTGGTCGCACCGATATTCAGGGTCCGTCCTTCCGTTGTTTCTCGCTCCACAGCTAATGCAATCTCTGTACGGACGAGATTGGCTGCGTTGAGCCAGATCACTGTGTAGACGATCGCGAAAACCCCGAACAATCCAAATGGAATGATCAGGCCGAGGCGATCTCGAAGGTCATCGAACATGTCTAGGTCCTCAAACGACAGATTGACCGTCAATAGCTGCTTCGAGATCGACGAGATAGGCCTTTCGGTCCTTTGGTGCGGGCAGTGCAGGCATAATCGTCATGTCAACGGTTCCCGCCTTCTTCTCTGGGCCTGGTTGGAGCCAATAGCGGCCGCTATCATGGGTGACCGGAACGGTGGGTACACCCAGAGCTTTCGCGAGGGCAGCGACGCCTGGTTGATAGGGCGCCGTCTCGCCAGGTTTCACGCGCGTCCCTTCAGGGAAAATGATGATCTGTGCACCCTCCGCCGCCATCGCTTTCGCTGCGATCGTCATGTCGCGGAGCGCCGACGCGCCCGCCGCGCGGTCGATGAAAATAAAGCCGTTACGCCGCGCAAACCACGAAAAGATCGGCCAATGCTTGAGCTCTTTTTTGAGGACAAAGCTTGGGCGCGGAAGGAGGGTGGTGAGGCGCAGGGTCTCCCACATCGACTGATGCTTTGCTGCGATGATGGCTGCTTCTTTCGGCAAATGTTCAGCCCCCGTGATGCGGTCGTCGATCCCGCACAGAACACGGAGAGAAAGAAGGCACGTCCGGCACCAGAGTTTCGAGATAGCCAATGACCAGTCACGCCGAAGGAGAGCCGGCAAAGCAACAACTCCGATGAGTAGTGCACTGAGCATCATCGAGGCAAGAAACAGGATCGAACGTAATTTCGTCATGACGTCAGAGCGGTAGCCTCAAGCTCACAACGAGGAACTTAAGATACTCTTTGCCAAGCACACGCCAGGAGACAACGCGGGACATCCAAGCTTTCTCTGGCGCAAGCTCGGATGCGACTGGGACACCGATGATCTCAATATCGGGAACAACGCGGCGGAGCTCTGCTCGGGCACGCGGCAGGTGAAAATCAGACGTGACGAGCAGCGCGGCCTTATATTGACGGTCTTCAAGCCAATCGCGCGCCTCAATAGCGTTATCCCGGGTTGATCGGGCCATGGGGCCCAGATCCACGCAGCAATCAAGCATGGCCATTGAGCCCATAGCGCTCAGATCTTCCTTGGTGGTGTCCGGATTGACGCCCGATATCAAAATCCTGTCGGCGATCCCCGTAGCGCCAAGATTGAGACCTTCCTGGATGCGGCCGCCTCTCTCCCCTGTGAGCACGACAATCGCACGCTCATGCACAGGGAAATGTGCAATCGCTTCAGCTACTTCGTCATGGGTGTTGTGATCAGCCCGCGGGATGGTCGCGCAAAACACGAAAAAGCCGCCCACCAACAGCGCCAACGCTGCTGCACCCGATGCAAGGGTCCACCGGAGGAGGACGGGATACCAATTCATTCACGAGACTTAGCGCTGCTTTGGAACACCGAGAAGGCCAAAGCGCCACCAAAGGCCAAGGCCAAGGCCGGCCCGATCCAGAGAACCATGTTCTTTGCCGAACGCGACGGGGTTAAAAGCACGTATTCTCCATAGCGATCGGTGACATAGGCCAGCACCTCCTCATCGCTATCCCCCAGTGCCATACGCTCGCGCACCAAAGCGCGCATCACATTGGCAAGTTCGGCATCGCTGTCGGCGATTGACTGGTTTTGGCAGACCACGCAGCGCAGTTGCCCGTCGAGCCGTTGGGCACGCTCTTCATCAATCGCGGCGGTTTGCAGGAGGGCAAGGAGCGCAAGAACGGCAATCACGCGGTGGTTGCTCCTGACGCTTGTGTCTCTTGATGGCGGACACGGACTGGTTTTTGTGCCGGCAGCGCGGCGATCAAACCACCAAGGGCGATCAAAAGAGCGCCGCCCCAGAGGACATGGATCATGGGGTGATGATAGGCGCGCACGACTCGGGCGTCCCCGCCATCCTGCATGGCGCCTGAGGCAAGGTAGAGGTTGCCTAGACCGAGGCGTTTGATGGCTACCTCGGTGGTCGCTTGATCAGCAGCGGGATAATAGCGCCTCGATGGGGTGAGTTCGGCGAAGACTTTGTCCCTTTTACGCGCGGTGAAGCGATCAACCTCGGCAATGAAGTTCGCGCCCGCTTGGCCGACCCTGCCTTCATAGGTGAAGGTGACATTGCCAAGGGTGAGGCTCTCACCGGGCTTAAGGGGGGCACGGATTTCTTCTTGGAAGGTTGTGCTGACGGTAATCCCAAGCAGCAGAAGGCCGATGCCGCTATGGGCGATGATCGAGCCCCATTGGCGGGCTGTGAGGCCTCGTAGCCTGTTGAACGCGGTGTGAAAGGATGACCCTGGTAGGCCCGCCCGGCGGGCAAGATCCGCGGCCACGCCGCCAAAGACGATCAGACTTGCGATCAAACCCATCGCAGCCAGCATTGTCCCGCCGGTGAGGAGTAGGAGGCCGAGTGAAAGAACGACGCTCCCGCCCAAAATTATCGCCATCGGCCGTTGCCATTGGCCTCGACCAGGCCGGCGCCACGGCACCAGCAATCCAAACGCAAGCGTTCCTGCGAGAAGGACGGCCAGCGGCCCAGACATCATATTGTAATAGGGTGGCCCGACCGAAATCCGGCTGCCGCTCGAGACTTCCACCACGGTGGGCCAGAATGTTCCAAGAAACACCGTGAACAGAAGAACAGACAGCAAGAGATTGTTGATGACCAACGCGCCCTCACGGCTGACTGGCTCGAACGCCTGGTCCTTGGATAAGGCCGCGCCGCGCCAGGCAAAGAGGACAAAGCCCCCACCCGTGAACAAAACGGCCAGAAAGAGAAGGACAAGGCCGCGTTCTGGGTCGTTGGCGAAGGCGTGAACAGAGGTCACGATCCCTGAACGGACCAAAAACGTTCCCAAGAGGGATGCGCCAAAGGCCAGGATCGCAAGGGCCGCGCACCAAGGCTTGAGCGCGTCCCGCCGCTCGACCACCATCACGCAATGAAAGAGCGCGGTGCTCGCTAGCCACGGCATCAGCGAGGCATTTTCCACCGGGTCCCAAAACCAAAACCCGCCCCAGCCAAGCTCATAATAAGCCCAAAAGGCGCCAAGCCCGATACCCAGGGTCAGGGCTGACCATGCGACAAGCAAAAAAGGTCGGACCGCTTTGGCCCAGTCTGCACCGAGCTGTCCCTGCAGCAGCGCGGCGATCGTGAAACTGAACACCGCAGAAAGACCCACATACCCAACATAGAGCGTGGGCGGATGAATGGCCAATCCCGGATCTTGCAAAAGTGGGTTGAGGCCCTGGCCGTCGAACGGTGTCGGCCAAGCCGCAGGGTAGGGCTCAAACGGGCTCGATGTCGCAAGCGTAAAGGCGACAAAAGCAAAAGATAGGAGCCCCTGCACACCAAGCGCGAGCCGCCGGGTTCGCCAGGGCCCTCTGGCGGAAAAGGCGATCGCGGCGCCGAAACCGGCAAGGATCATCAGCCAAAGAAGAAGGCTGCCTTCATGGTTCCCCCACGTGCCCGAGATTTTATAGGCCAGCGGTTTCAGTGAATGGCTGTTGGTGAAAACATTCAACAGCGACAGATCCGTTGTCGCATAGGCCATCATCAAGAGACCAAAAGCGGTGGCGAGAACCAGAAGAAGAGCCGCCGCCGCGGCGCTGGCGATCGCGAGGCTCCGCGCACCGCCGCCTGGAATCAAACCGGCGCTGGCCTGGGTACCCGCCGCGGCAAGCCCCATGGCGAGAAGTGTCGTGCCCCAAAGCGAATAATCCATGGCGCAGGATTGCCTCTGTGCCGCGCAAGGCGCAAGCCGCCTTGTCGACGCGGGAGCTCCCCGGTAATTTGCGTCCATGCCTGACGCGCCTGACCACGACGTTGAGCCCTCTCTTTTCGCGGCTCTTGCGAGCCATGGGGCGCTCGCGTTCGAGCCAGCGGCAGCTTTTAACGAGGTCACCGCGCTCGCGGCCCGTCTTTGCCAAACCCCGATGGCGGCGCTTGGTTTTGCCCACGCGCAACAGCACTGGTGCCAATCAAGCCATGGTGTCTCCCTTGCAAGCACGCAGCGCGAACCTTCGTTCCTCACCCCCGGATTGGCGCAGAAGGGGATGTTGGTGGTGCCCGATGCGGTCAGCGATCCCCGGTTTTCCAAGGACCCCATCACCATCGGTGGTGAACCGCTACGTTTTTATGCCAGTGTACCGATCACCTTAGACGAAGACCGAGGGCTCGGCGTTTTATGTGTGCTTGATCACCAGCCGCGGGAGGCCGGTCTGAGTGACGACCAGCGCACACATCTTCAGTCACTCGCTCAGCTGACGCTGCGTGTCGCCAAACTTCACCATGCCTACCTCATTGAGCGCGCATCTCTCCGGGAGAGCGTGCATCGCACTCGGAACATCATCTCGGTGGTGCAGGCCCTGGTGATGCGCACACTGACGAGTGCAAGTAGCCAAGAGGAGGCCGCCTCCACCCTGATGGGGAGGCTCGATGCCCTAGGCTCGGTGCAAGATACATTACTGGCGGAGGGACGTGAGGGCGTCGATTTGCGCAACCTGGTGGTCCAACAGCTTGCTCCTTTCATGGATGAAGCTGATCGGCGCCTGACGATGAAAGGTCCCGACGCCACCATCGATGCAAGCGCAGCTGAGGCGATTGGCATGGCGATCCACGAACTTGCAACCAACGCAACCAAGCATGGCGCGTTGTCGAACGACTCCGGCGACGTTTCCATCCTCTGGAAGCCATCAGCAAGCGGAGAATTAGTCTTTCAATGGACGGAAAAAAGCGGGGGTGATGCCCCATTGCTCCCTTTAAAAGAAAAGGGATTTGGCTCGACGCTGCTTGGTCCGTTAACGGCGGAGCGGATCGGCGGAGAAGCTAAGCTGGAGTTAGGTGCCGAAGGAGCGTCCTGGTCTGCGTCCATTGCTCCGCATTTGGTTATCTATCTTGGTAAAGATGATTAGGGCTCTGAAACATCCACGGCGTTCTTAGAGCCGCAGCCATAATCCTCCCATCAGTCTTTCTGCGAGTGGTCGCGTCGACGCGCCTATTGCGTGCCGACGCGATCTTTTTTTGTTACTCGGCTGGCTGGGCGGCCAGTCCGGGTGCTGAAGCTTCTGCTTCGTGTTCCGATTTCCGTACGGCGATGACGTAAATCAAGACACCAAACATCGCTTTGGCGACGATATCAGCGATCGTGTAGCCGACCTGTATGACAGTATCAGCTGCACCGCCGGTGAGACCCACAAACGGCGCCATGTAGACGATGGGATAGAAACCCCAACTTGCAAACGTCAGCAGGCGTGCGGTTTTAATCAGCGGTTTCACATTCTCTGGTTGGCGCTCAATTGATTGGCCAAGTCCTTGGAAAAGCTGCCAAACGATGTAGAGGAATGGGATCGTTGACAAAAAGCCCCACAGCGCACGTGTACCGTTGCTCGCGGCGATTTCACCTGGATAGCCAAGCGCCACCATAATTGCAGCGGCGATCCCGAGGGTTGTCGCTTTACTGATGGTTTCTTGACGCGACAAGCGCATAACCAGGATAAGCTCAATAAGGAGCAAAGGGACCGTCAGGAGCCAGTCGACGTAACGATAGGCGTCGTTAAACGCGTAACCTGTCGCCGTGATTGTTCCGTCTGTCACCGTGTAGGCGGCGTCCCAGCTCTCAAAGATACGCCAGTAGTGGTAGGCCGCGATGGCTGTCACGAGGCCCGTAACGGTCAGCGCGGTGCGGTATGCTGGCGCGACTTGTGCGCGCCCTAGCCAGAAAAACAGCGTTGCCGCTGCCATTGTGGCAAAGGTGAAGGAGAAGGCGTTGTAGATCAGGTTGTACTGACCAACGCTAAGGAGGTCTGCTTCCATGGGGTTTCCTTTGGTTTTTTCAATTATCTCGAATTATTTTTTGTTTGGCCCCGGAACAGTGGTGGAATGACGCATGCTGTCTAAATGTGCTTAATTGGCGCACCTGTTCTTGCGAGTAAGATCATATGCGGCACTGTCAGTGCCGCTAAGCCCCAGAAAATCATGCGAATTATGTGGTCGGCAATGCTCAGTGATGAGATCGCTGGCATAGCAAGTGTTGTAACGGTTCCAGCCATAACTGCTGCAACCAACGCATACGCAACAAGAACAGTACGCTTCGACTTTGACGTAATAAGGTCCGCATGGCGATGGAGATGAAGCGGGCTGTGCCATAGAGCGAAATAGAGACCAAAGTAGATCAGAGGGGGGAGGAAAAATGCACCCGCGAACACGGTGGCAGGAAGTGGCAATTGTCGCCAGTCGATCACCGCCACAGCGCCCAACGAGCCCACCAGCACCATGGGGAGGTATTGGTTCAGCGAGCCGAGCTCTGCTTGGGTCGCGCTGCTTCCCTCGCCAAGCATCACGCCAAATATATTGGCAACTTCAATAGGATGGGCTATGAACGGTAACGTGATAGCGCTAAAACTAAGCAACAGGCGTACAGCCTGCGGAAGGCTATCATCCCAATCATCCGCAAAGTGAACGATACTAAACGCTAAGAATGCTAATAATGCGAGCGATTCCCAGACGGAGAAAACCATAAAGCAAAGCGCTGCGCAGGCCACATAGATCAGATGGAACACGACAAATGATGGCCAAGATCGCCAATACCCAGCGCGATGAGAAATCCACAAGTCCATAGCGCCGTGCGGAAAGCCAGTGAGAATAAAGGCGATGGCGATCCCCACCATCACGCCGATGCCCAGGACGTCAAATCCCATGATCATCTCGATAATGATCAGCGAGAGACTGACAACGATAAAAATATTCCGCCAGCTGCTCATAATCCTTGATGTAGTTCAGGGTGGTGAAGAACAAACGGAAAAGATGTCGCGGCTTCACAAATCCGCGTATGGATCGTTGCAGTGCGGCGTTCTTTGGACGATCCTCGTTCGGGATGGGTTCAGATTGGCGTGAACGCTTCATGGGCGGCGTTGCGGGTGCACAGTCCCCAATCAAAACGAGCGAATGCATGCCCGCACCAACGGTGATCGCCAAAGACAACAGGAGACGCCGTCAGCGAACCCTGCGTGCCGCCAGGGTACAAACCCAGCCTTTTGGACGGACAGCCTATCCAGACTCCCGCAACAGGCTGAGCTGCTCAATCTTTTCCAACGTCCGTGTCTGATCGGCCAACGGGGTTGGGTAATCACCGGTAAAGCAATGGTCCGTGAATGCCGGAGCGGCCGCCTCGCGCGGGCCTTTGCCAAGCGCTTGGTAGAGGCCTTCAAGGCTCAGAAACGCAAGACTGTCGGCGCCGATCTCTTGGCGTATTTCTTCAACCGTATGGCTTGAGGCCATGAGTTCGTCTTGGCTCGGCGTGTTGATGCCGTAAAAATCCGGGTACTTAATCGGCGGGCAGGCAATGCGAAGATGGACTTCTTTGGCGCCAGCCTCACGGATCATGGTGATGATCTTCCGGCTGGTGGTGCCGCGAACGAGGCTATCGTCGACCAGGATCACGCGTTTGCCTTTCACCACCCCGGCATTGGCGGAGTGCTTGCGGGCAACCCCCGTCTCTCGCACCGCTTGGCTTGGTTGGATAAAGGTTCGGCCCGCATAATGGCTCCGGACCAGCGCCATGTCGTATTCGATGCCGCTTTCTTTGGAGTAGCCAATCGCCGACGGCACACCGGAATCAGGGATCGGTGAGACAAGGTCGGCTTCGACATGGGTTTCGGCAGCCAGCGTTTTGCCAAGGCGCTGGCGAATCTTGTAGATGCTTTCTCCGTCCACGATGCTATCGGGCCGGGCGAAATAGATGAGCTCAAAGATACAAGGGCGCGGGCTCCGCTCCGCGGCAAGACGGCGGCTGGTGAGCGATCCGTCGCGGCCACAAATGACCACCTCGCCTGGTTCGATATCGCGAATGAACGTCGCACCGATCAAATCAAAGGCGCAACTTTCTGACGACAGAACATAACCGTCACCGAGCTTGCCCAGGACCAGCGGCCTAATGCCGACGGGGTCGCGCATGCCAATCAGCGCATCGCGGGTGAGAACGGTGAGCGCGAATGCGCCTTCCACCGAGCGTGCCGCATCAATCAATTTGTCACTCATCGTCAGGCCACGGGAGATCGCGGTGAGTTGCACCAGCACTTCTGAATCTGACGTTGTGTGAAATATCGACCCCTTTGAGATCAGCTCCTGTCGGAGGGTGAGGGCGTTGGTCAGCTGACCGTTATGCGCCATCGCCACGCCGCCGCGGTCAAGATCGGCATAGAGCGGTTGGACGTTTCGCTTATGGCCACCTCCGGCGGTGGAGTACCGCGTGTGTCCGATGGCAGCGGTGCCGGGGAGGGCTTTTAGCACCTGTTCGCCGTGGAAATGGTCGGCGACCAAGCCAAGCTGACGGTCCGAATGGAACTGGCCCTCGTGATACGTCGTGATCCCGGCAGCCTCTTGTCCGCGGTGCTGGAGCGCGTGGAGTCCCAGGGCGACAAGCTGGGCGGCGGGAACGTCGGTGTTGATGACCCCAAAGACCCCGCATTCCTCTTGGAGCGCGCGGGGCATCGTGGGCCTGGCGGTCTGCCGTTCGGCTTCGCGGCGGAGAAAGGAGGATGGCGACATCGTTCAGGTTCCGCAGGGGGCGTTTCACAGAAGTGTTGCACAGCACATGGCCCGAAGGGCCGCGCGAGGCAAACGATTCGAACGCTATTCTTGAGGTGCTCCGAGGCCAATCGCTGTGACGTGAAGAGCAGGCGCCAACAGGCTTCCCTGGACCATCGCAGGCTTGGCCGCATCAATGTGATAAATCTCGATGGTGAAGAGCACGAAAGCCGCAAGAATCCATCCGCGGATCGCTCCAATCAGCGACCCAGTGGCTTGATCGACCTCTAAAGGAAGGCGGGTCGTGATGCGGCGGGCGGCCAATGTTCCGGCCAACGACACCACAGAAAATCCGCCAGCAAAGACGAGCACGAGAATCAGGGCCTGCATCGCGAGCCCGCCGCCGGCGCCTGCCAAATGCGGCCCCAAGAGAGCAAACGCCACAAAGCCCCCGCCGATGGCGAAGAGCGTGATCACTTCCTTCACGCCGCCGCGGAGCCAACCAATGCTGCCGGACAGGACGAGAAGGAGAAGAACAAGGAGGTCAAAGAGGCTCACCACACTGCTCTCGCGAAGATCGGCGCGGAGTTCAACCGCGCGCAAGCCAATCTGCCGCGTCCTTAATGGAGCTGAGAGGAACAGGTTGAATGGCTTCGCTTTCTGTGTCCGCCGGACCAGCCGCACGGACGAACCCGAGCTTCGCCGCTTCGCCCAATCGGAGGCCAGACTGTGACGCGCGCCGTAAGTTACCGGAGAGGCCGATTTCGCCAAAGGCCGCTGTTCGCGCCGGGAGGGCTTTGCCTTCTTTTGCTGAGATCAGCGCCAAGGCTGCTGGGAGGTCAGCGGCGGGGTCGGTGATCCTGAGGCCGCCAGCGACGTTGAGGAACACATCATCTCGGCTGAAATCGACCCCGGCGCGGGCGGCGAGCACCGCCAAAAGCTGCGAAAGCCGTGCAGAATCCCATCCAACGACAGCCCGCCTGGGCACAGCCAGGCTTGAGGGCAACACCAAGGCTTGAATCTCGCAAAGAAGAGGACGGGTGCCTTCGGTTCCGGCAAAAACTGCGGTGCCCGGCGTGTCGTCATCGGCCTCGCCCAGGAACAGCGCGGAGGGATTGGTGACTTCGGAAAGCCCGGTTGACGCCATTTCGAAAACGCCAATCTCCCCGGCCGGACCATACCGGTTCTTCACCGCACGGATCAGCCGGAAGCTGCGCCCTGGCTCCGTTTCAAAATAGAGGACCACATCAACGAGGTGTTCGACGACACGTGGTCCCGCAATCTGCCCCTCCTTGGTGACATGTCCCACAAGGATCACCGTGCAATTGGCGTTTTTGGCAAAGCGGGTCAGTTCTGATGCACAAGCCCTGACCTGGGCCACTGTTCCGGGGGCGGAGGGGAGGTCATCGGACCAAAGCGTTTGGATCGAATCGACGATCAGTACCTCGGGCTTCTCGGCCTTCACGGTCTGCATGATGTCTTTAAGGGCGGTGCCGATCGCTAGGCTCATTGGTGCCTTCTCCACCCCAAGGCGGTCAGCTCGCAGACGAATTTGCGCTAGAGCCTCCTCGCCAGAAATATAGAGGGTTTTCTTGCCTGTGCCTGCAATTGCCGCGCCTGTTTGAAGAAGCAGCGTGGACTTTCCGATGCCCGGCTCACCGCCGACGAGAAGAGCGGAACCGGGAACCAGCCCACCGCCGAGGGCGCGGTCAAATTCTGCCGTGCCCGTATGAAATCGCGGCGGCGGTGTGTGTTCACCAGCCAAGGCTTCAAGCGCTAGGCCATTGGCTTTGGTTTTTTTACCGCTGCTCGGGGCAGCCATCGGATCGGTTTCCGGTTCGAGGGTGTTCCACGCCCCACAATCGTCGCAACGGCCTTGCCAGCGCGCGTAAACGCTGCCGCAGGATTGGCATACAAAGGAGTTTTGAGACCTGGCCATGAGACCAGTTTAGACTGTTCCTGATCGAGTGGAAGACCCGGTTACGCCCCTTGTTTGGCGGCGGCCGATAGTAAGAAACGTGGGCTGAGTTTTATTTTTTCGCTACGTTTCTGAACAAGACCTTATGGTAAATTTCCGTTTCCACTGATTAATCGTAGGTTTCTTTTCTATAAATAAGCAGTAAACAGAGCATTCACTCGATCTTCATTTTGGCCCGACAGTGTTCTCCAAGGTTAACGCATGAGACAGTCAGGCGAGGAGGCTCGGCAATGTCGATTGAGACCCGGATTGAAGAAATCGTCAACGCGGAACGTATTCCGACAGCGGACGAAATGTACCGGATGGGTATCGAAGCCTCAACGGGCTGTGAAGGCGGAGAGGTCGATCTCGTCGCTGCGCATAAGTGGTTCAACCTGGCAGCAGTCCAGGGCAATACAGAAGCCGCCTACTACCGCAAGCAGCTGACCCTTGAGATGGATGCTCGCCAGGTTGCTGAAGCCCAACGCGAGGCGCGTGAATGGCTTCGCCGGATCCGTCCGGTCACCAGCGCCGCTTAGCGCCGGCGCTGAAACGCTTGATAGCCGGCTTCGGAGACGAAGCCGTCCAGGAATTGATCCGTAGGCCCCACCGGGAAACGGTCCAGCATCTGCCCCTGATAGCCATAGCCGATCGCTGTGACGCCATTGTCGTTGCGCAGGCTCTCCAGGGTCCGATCATAAAATCCTCCCCCCATGCCAAGCCGCGCGCCGTCCGGTCTCACCGCTAAAAGCGGTGTGACGACGATGTTGGGCACCATTTCTGGTGCATCGTTGCGCGGCTCAAGGATGCCAAAGGCGCCAGCCTCAAGCGGTTTGTCGATCTCGAACAGGCGAAAGCGCAAGGGTTCTTTCTTTTTCACAACCACGGGCAACAGAACGGCAACACCGCGACGGGCGAGCTCTCCGGCCAAGGGCGCTGTATCAAGTTCATCGCCGATCGCATGATAGATCGCGACGTTGTCGCCTTCGCCCGGTTCCAGCGCCGTCATGAAATGGGTCGCAGCGAACCGTGCCGCGTTGGGCTGACGCGTTGCTGCATCGCGCCGCGCAGCTTTGGATCGCTCGCGAAACGTCGCTTTCCAATTCACCAGGCTCATTGCCGGAAGCATCAGGTCGGCCCCTTCTTGTTAAGGCGCCGCACCGACCGTCGGACATGAGATTCGCCCTGGACCCGAAGGTACAGGTGGGCGCCGCGTGAAAGGGACCACGATCCCAACCAGGGGCAGCTCCCGGCAATGTCTGTAAGGCCCCGGGGAAAGATGTCCTAACGGGTCGGGCAGCAGTCCACGAAGCTATGGTTGGGCCAGGCCAAGCGCAAGGGCGCTCGTTTCAGCTCTCCAGCGCTTTTTCGATTCGCTCACTGGCGCGGTCGAGTTGGGCGGCGGCCCATTCAGCAGCTTTGCCTTCCGGCGTCGCATCCGCCCAGCGGGCTTTTGCTTCGTCATACTCATCCAGCACAGCCAGCGCTGCGATCAACACGGCCTGTCGGTCGTCGAGATCGTCGTGCTTGGCCTTGGCCGCGGTCACCAATCCATCAAAAACGCCCGCCAGTTCTTCAAGGCGAATCTCTTGTCCATCGTCACACACCAAGAGATGTTCACTGCCGCCTATTTTAACGCGGACCTCACCCACGCCGTTCTTCCCGGCCTTGGGCGATCAATTGCTCCAGTTGTTGCATCGCTGTTTCAGCGCGCATCTCGATTGAGCCAATAAGTTCCAGTCCTTTCTGCGTGTCTCGGCGAATCGCCTTGGCACCCTTTAGTTCAGTTTCGACCCGGCTTATGGCCGCTGTCAGTCGTCGTTCTGCTTCTTCCAATCGCTGCATAATCCCCTCAGCTTCAATTGAGGGATAGACGGCGAACACCCGCCTTTCCCTTGACCATCAAAGTCTCCGCGGGCATCGACAGCGCGAAACCTTAGGAGACCAGCATGGCTTTCGATTCCATCCACCAAGACATGTCCGCGGCGATCGCCGCGCTTTCGATGGATGCGGTGGAACGAGCGCAGTCCGGCCACCCAGGTATGCCCCTTGGTATGGCCGATGTGGCGACGGTGCTGTTCACTCGTCATTTGAAGTTTGATGCCGCAGCGCCCCAATGGGCCGATCGAGATCGGTTTATTCTCTCCGCAGGGCACGGCTCGATGCTCCAATATGCACTCCTCCACTTGATCGGGTATGAGGACATGTCTGTCGAGGAACTCAAGCAATTTCGACAGCTTGGGAGTAAAACAGCGGGGCACCCGGAATACGGGCATGCGGACGGTATTGAAACCACTACGGGTCCCTTGGGCCAAGGCCTTGGAAATGCAGTGGGATTCGCAATTGCCGAAGAACACCTCCGCGCGCGCTTGGGAAATCAGGTTGTAGACCACACGACATACGTGATCGCTGGCGACGGGTGTTTGATGGAGGGAATCGCCCAGGAAGCGATCAGTTTGGCCGGTCACCTTAAGCTCAGTAAGCTGATTGTCCTTTGGGATGATAACGGAATTTCCATCGACGGAGCAGTCAGTCTCTCCGACAGCACGAATCAGCTTGAGCGGTTCGCCGCGAGCGGGTGGAAAACGCTTTCCGTGGATGGCCATGACATGGATGCCGTGGATCAAGCGTTGACAGAGGCCCGCAGCGCCGATCGGCCGGTCTTGATCGCCTGCAAGACGACCATCGGTCGTGGAGCCGGTGCCAAGGCGGGAAGCGCCTCGTCGCATGGGGCGCCGCTTGGCGCTGAGGCGATGCAGGCCGCCAAGGCCTCGCTCGGTTGGACATCGGAACCTTTTGAGATTCCTGCTGAGGTGCTCTCGGCCTGGCGCGAGACGGGTCGCCGAGGCGCCGCCGAACGAGAGGCGTGGGAGGACCGGTGCAGATCTTCTGAGCACGCAGCATTTTTTGAGGCCTTGGCGTCAGGAACCGCGACATCACCTTCAGCCCTCCGCGACGTTGATTTTGCACTTAAGGGTTTTGCCGAACGGGCCGTGACCGAGCCAAAAACTGTCGCCACACGGAAGGCATCGCAAGACTGTCTCGAGGTGATTAACGAGGCCACCACGCTGACGCTCGGTGGGTCGGCGGATCTTACGGGCTCGAACAACACCAAGACGACGGGCCTACCCATCTTAAGTGCCGAGGACTTTGCTGGCCGCTATATCCATTACGGTATCCGTGAGCACGCCATGGGAGCCATCATGAATGGGCTCGCTCTTCATGGCGGCCTTATTCCTTACGGCGGCACGTTTCTTGTTTTTTCGGACTACATGCGTCCCTCGATGCGTCTTGCGGCCCTGATGGGCATCAAAGTCATCTACGTGCTGACGCACGATTCCATTGGTCTCGGCGAGGACGGGCCAACCCACCAACCGGTCGAGCATTTAGCGAGCCTCCGGGCGATCCCCGGCCTGACTGTCTTGCGGCCGGCTGATCAGGTGGAGACCGCAGAAGCATGGTCCATCGCGCTTGCCAATCCAGGGCCCTCGGTTCTTGCCTTGACGCGGCAAGGTCTGAAGCCTTTCCGCGAGGATTTTGCCGAGAACAAAAGCGACCTTGGCGGCTATTTGATCCGTCGGTCGGACGCCTATCAGGCGACATTGATCGCATCGGGGTCAGAGGTTGAGCTGGCCTTGGCGGCAGCGGACGAGCTTGCCGCGGAAGGCGTTGAGGTCAATGTCGCCTCGATGCCGTCCCTCGACCGGTTCTTGCTCCAGGATGTGGATCACATGATGGACGTTCTGGGCGAGAAGCCGCGCCTGGGTATTGAGGCCGGGATCGCCATGGGCTGGGCTGATGTCCTGGGTATTGGTGGTGTGCCGAATGCTTTCCTTGGCATGAACGGTTTTGGAGCATCCGGTCCTTATAAAGACCTCTACGAACATTTTGGCATCACGGCCAAGCACGCCGCGGCAAAGGTCCGCACACTTATCGAAGGGAATGAATAACGATGGCAGTTCGCGTCGCAATCAATGGTTTTGGCCGTATCGGCCGCCTCACTCTGCGCTCTATTCTTGAGCACGGTCGTACTGATGTTGAGGTTGTCGCCATCAACGACTTGGGTCCCGTGGCCACCAACGCGCATCTTCTTAAATATGACACGCTGCACGGCCGTCTCGGCATGGATGTTACGAGCACGGATGACAGTCTCACGGTGAACGGTCAGGCGATCAGCGTGACCGCTGAACGTGACCCAGCGCAACTCCCATGGGGCGCGAACAACGTCGACGTTGTCTATGAATGCACCGGTATTTTTACTGCACCTGAAAAGGCCAAGGCACACCTTGATGCGGGCGCTAAGCGCGTTCTCGTCTCTGCCCCGTCAACTGCGGATGTTCGCACCATCGTTTACGGTGTGAACCATGACACCCTTACCGGTGACGATCTCATTGTCTCCAACGGTTCGTGCACGACCAACTGTCTTGCTCCTGTTGCAAAGGTTCTGATGGAGACTTGCGGCATTGAGCGCGGCTACATGACGACCGTGCACAGCTATACCGGTGATCAGCCGACGCTCGATACAATGCACAAAGATCTTTATCGTGCGCGAGCTGCGGCACAGAACATGATCCCAACCTCCACCGGTGCCGCCAAGGCGCTGGGCCTTGTGATCCCAGAGCTTAAAGGCAAGCTCGACGGCTCCGCCGTGCGCGTCCCGACGCCGAATGTGTCACTTGTCGATCTCGTCTTCGTCCCCGGCAAGACAATCAGCGTGGACGAGGTCAATGCGGCGATGAAGGCAGCGTCAGAGGGCGCCTTGAAAGGCGTTCTTGGCTATACCGATGAAAAGCTCGTCTCTGGTGACTTTATGCATGATGCGCATTCGTCCACCTTTGCGGCTGCACAGACGCAGATCGTTGACGGCGGCCTCGTCCGTATCCTGACATGGTACGACAATGAATGGGGCTTCTCGACCCGGATGTCCGACACCGCCCTTGAAATGGCTAAGTACCTCTAAGAGCGATCACGACCATGGCAAGCTATAAGACCCTCGACGATCTTGGTGACCTCCAGGGCAAGCGCGCCTTGGTCCGTGTCGATTTTAATGTTCCGATGCAGGACGGGCGGGTGTCCGATGCCACGCGCCTGTCGCGCGCCACCCCCACAGTGAAAGCACTGCAGGAGAAGGGCGCAAAGGTGATCCTTCTTTCCCATTTTGGGCGGCCAAAGGGTCAACCGAACCCAGAGATGTCGCTTGCTCCGGTGGCAGAGGCCTTTGGGCAGGAGCTTGGTGCATCTGTTGGGTTCTCTTCCAAAGTCGTCGGCAGTGAAGCTGCAGCGGCCATTGAAGCGATGGCGGCTGGCGATGTGCTGCTGCTCGAGAACACCCGCTTCCATGCGGAGGAAGAGGCGAACGAACCTGGGTTCAGCGCTGACCTTGCTGCACTCGGCGATGTCTACGTGAATGATGCGTTCTCTGCTGCGCACCGTGCCCATGCTTCTACAGAAGGGATCGCTCGTCTTCTTCCCTCAGCAGCAGGCGTCGCGTTGGGCCGTGAACTTGCCTATCTTGCTGCGGCATTGGCCGCGCCGGAACGCCCGATGATGGCGGTGGTCGGTGGCGCGAAAGTCTCGACCAAGATCGATGTCCTCACCAACCTCTTGAGCAAAGCCGATAAGCTTGTGGTCGGCGGGGGGATGGCCAACACCTTCCTTCTGGCGATGGATATGGAGATTGGCAAATCGCTGGCTGAGCCAGACCTCGTCGAAACCGCCCGTCAGATCATGGCCAATGCGGCGCAGGCGGGGTGCGAAATTCTTCTGCCGAAAGACGTGGTGTGTGCAGAAGAATTTAAAGCGGGCGCTGCGAGCAAAGTCCGCGCGGCTGATCAGGTCGCTGCGCAAGAGATGGTGCTGGACCTCGGTCCTGCGAGCGTCGACAGCTATGCGGCAGCCCTCGAAGAATGCAAAACGCTTGTGTGGAATGGCCCTCTTGGTGCGTTTGAAACTGAGCCTTTCCACACCGGAACAGTCGAGCTTGCAAAATTTGCCGGAAAGCTGAGCACTGATAACAAACTGGTGTCGGTGGCCGGCGGCGGTGACACCGTGGCGGCGCTCGCCATGGCGGGCGTCACCGAAGACTTCACCTATGTGTCGACGGCGGGCGGCGCATTTCTTGAATGGATGGAAGGGAAGGAGCTGCCTGGTGTGGCGGCTCTTTTGGCCTCAAATTAAGGGTAGAGCAGGGAACGAATGATGGACGCAAATCTTCTCGAAGAACTCAACAAGATTGCCGTGGCGATGGTGGCGCCAGGCAAAGGTATTCTGGCTGCGGACGAATCAACCGGAACCATTGCCAAACGGTTCGATTCCATCGGCATCGAGAACGTCGAGGATCATCGCCGCGACTATCGTGAGATGCTGTTCCGGACCGAAGAGGCAATGCAGGAGCGTATCTCTGGTGTTATCCTCTTTGATGAGACGATCAGGCAAAAAGCCGCTGACGGGACGCCGCTGGTGAAGCTGATCCAGGACGCAGGCTCTATCCCTGGCATCAAAGTCGACAAGGGCGCCAAGGATCTTGCCCATTTCGATGGTGAAAAAGTGACCGAAGGCCTTGATGGCCTGCGGGAGCGGCTGGCTGAGTACCATGAGCTTGGCGCACGCTTTGCCAAATGGCGGGCCGTGATTGATATTGGTCGCGGCGGCGATCTTTCGATGCCGAGCCGCGGTTGTCTTAAAGCCAACATGCATGCGCTCGCCCGCTATGCTTCTCTTTGTCAGGAGCAACGCATTGTTCCGATCGTTGAGCCAGAGGTTCTGATGGACGGCGACCACGATATCGATCGCTGCTATGACGTGACGATCGCCGGCCTCAAACTTCTTTATGATGAATTGTTCGATGCGGGCGTGGCGCTTGAGGGCACGATCCTGAAGCCGAACATGATCATTGCCGGCAAGAAATCGGACAAACAGGCCCACGCTGACGAAGTGGCCGAGAAAACAGTCAAGTGCTTCCAAAACGCTGTGCCAACAGCTGTTCCCGGAATCGTTTTCCTCTCCGGCGGTCAGTCCGAAGTGGAAGCGACTGAGCATCTTCACCTCATGAACACGATGCCCGCGTCTGAACGCCCCTGGGCGCTCAGCTATTCCTATGGCCGCGCGTTGCAAGCCTCAGCGCTCAAGGCTTGGGGCGGTAAAACCGAGAATGTGGTGGCAGGGCAAACAGCCTTCTCTCACCGGGCACGGATGAATGGCCTGGCGCAAGAAGGCAGCTGGTCAAAAGATCTCGAGACTGCTGCGTAGTCATCATCTTCGAACGAACGTTATCCAAAAGAAGCGCCCCTCCGTGGGGCGCTTTTCATTTGTGCAACGCACAAGAATGTAACCGATCATCTCTGCTTTTTGCTGTATAGATGTCCTTCATAACGGTGATGCTACGCGATAGTCTGGACGAACGAGAAGGTCAGTCGCACGTTACTGCTCGGAGGATCGATTTATGCCAGCCCCGAACGACTCTATGCTGCCGCCCGCGATGCCCATTCGGCCCGATAAGGCCTTGGCCGCTTTCTTTCGCCTTGTTCGCAACAAGGAAGAGACAGAGCATGTCATTGATTTTTCGGTAAATCTGAACGGCGATTGCCTGCACAAGACATTCCGCCGTTGGTATCAGAGCCCTAATGGGCAGCTGTTGGCGCATGACGACCCTAAGGCATTGCTGCGCGCGCTCGACGATCGCGATCGCTTGCGCAGTTTGCCCGTTGGTACCGTCGGCCGCACCTACGCCGAATTCATGGACCGCGAGGGCCTGAGCACCGATGGCGTCGCTGAATCCTATCGGGATAAGGACATCATCACCGATGAGTTCCCGGAAGCCTATCCAGAATACGCCGCGTTCATCTGGTACCAAAACCTGACCCACGACATGTATCACGTTTTGACCGGTTATAACCGCGACAGCATGGGCGAGCTTGCGCTCCTTAACTACACATCGCGGATCACCGGCGCCCGCGGCATCAAATATCTTGGCTATATGGGCGCTCTGCGCGTCAAGTCCGAGGCGCTTGATCTTCCTGTCTTTAAGATCATGAACAACGGCAAAAAGATGGGCCTCCAGTCAAAAGACCTCGTGACGCTCGACTTCATTTCCATTCTTGATCGGCCCCTGCGGGAGGTCCGTCAGGAACTCAATATTGTACCTGATCCCCTCTATGCAGCGCAGCCTCAGGAGCGTCTCCTCGCTCTGATCGCGCCGCAGGCGGCATGACGGAACCCACACTTTACCTGATCTCCCCTCCCACCCTTCAAGACCTCGGTAGCTTTACCGGGGTCTTGTCGCATGTGCTTGAGGTTGCTGACGGCGCAGTGGCCTGTCTTCAGCTCCGACTGAAAGACGTGCCCGACGACGAGATCTTGCGCGCCGCGGAGGCGATTTATCCGCTGGTGAATGCCGCTGGCGCGGGCTTCCTGATCAATGACCGGCCGGATCTTGCGGCGAGGTCTGGCGCCGATGGTGTTCACTTAGGACAAAGCGACGGCTCGGTGGCGCAGGCTAGAAGCCTTCTGGGTGCGGACAAAGATATCGGCGTCACCTGTCACAATAGCCTCCACCTCGCGATGGAAGCTGGAGAGGCGGGCGCAGATTATGTCGCGTTTGGTGCCTTTTTTTCCACCACCACGAAGAAGGTCGAATTTCATGCCGAGGCTGATCTCCTCACCCGTTGGGCGGAGATGGCGACGGTGCCCGTGGTGGCGATCGGCGGCATCACAGCGGAAACCGCGCCAGGGCTCCTCGATGCCGGTGCCGACTACCTTGCCGTATCGGGGGCTGTGTGGAACCACCCTGACGGCGCCGTTGCGGGCGTTAAGACGTTCACACAGGTCCTGATCTAAGCGGATAGCACGCTTTAGTTTGATCCCTTGCACTGAAACGCGATCCGCGAGATTTTGAGCCATTGTTGGCCCTTATCCCTGCCACCAAGCGGAGTCGTCGCATGCCAATCGAGATCTGGGCTGTCTTTGTGGTGACGGTTCTCTCCTTCATGATCACCCCTGGCCCGAGCCACCTTTTGATGCTGTCCAACAGCATGACCCACGGGTTTCGGCCTTCGCTTGCGACGGCGGCGGGCGACCTCGTGGCGAACGCACTTCAGATGTTGGCTGCGGGTTTGGGCCTCGCGGCGCTTCTTGTGGCCTCGCAGTCGGCGATGGCGGTCGTGAAGTGGCTCGGTGTGGCTTACCTCTTGTGGATGGGTGTTCGGATGTGGCGATCGTCTTCCGCCTTTAAGCTTCAGGAGCGGCGCCGAGCGCCGACCTCCTTGCGCACCTTATGGGCCCAAGGCTTCATCACCTCCGCTGCCAATCCGAAAGCCGTGGTTTTTTTCGCAGCGTTGTTTCCGCAGTTTATCGATCCCGACCGGCCTTTTCTGGCACAGTTTGCGGTGCTGTCGCTGACCTATATCGCAATCGATGGCCTTTTTTTATCAGGCTATGGCGCTGGCGCGGGATGGCTTGCCTCGAGGTTTAAAACGCGCGCGAGCATGATGATGCAGCGAATCGGCGGCGGCTTTTTGATCGCCGCTGCGGTTCTTTTGGGCGCCAAGACGCTCACGGAAGAGCGGTAGTCTGACCGTCACCTCTCTTTGGGGTTTGTTCCCGCTTGCACAGGCTGGCGACCTGCCCGATGAAGAGGGAACAAAGGAGGAAAATTTGAGCCAGGGGGTGCGCATACTCGGGATCGATCCTGGCCTTCGCCATACGGGCTGGGGGCTTGTGGGCTCGGAGGGCTCTCGGCTTCGCTATATCGCATGCGGACGGATTGCTACCATTGTCGAGGGGGAGATGGCGCAGCGCTTGTCGATGCTCGCGGATGCCCTTGATGCCATCCTTGATGAGCACGCCCCCGATGAAGCAGCGGTGGAAGAGACCTTTGTCAACACCAATCCACGTTCAGCGCTGAAGCTTGGTCAGGCGCGGGGCATCTGCCTCTTGGCACCGGCACGCCGGGGTCTTCCGGTGGCGGAATATGCCGCCAATCAAGTCAAAAAATCCGTGGTCGGCGCGGGCCATGCTGACAAAACACAGATCGCGGCTATGGTCGCAAGGCTCTTGCCCGGCAGCAGGGCAGCCAGCGCGGATGCTGCGGATGCACTCGCCATCGCCGTGACCCATGCCATGCACCGACCCTCTCAACGTTTGAAGAGCCAGGCCGCTGCAAATCTCAACACGATCCGTGGAGCCTGCGGATGATTGGCCATCTTTCTGGACGGGTGCTGAGCGTTGGCGCTGAGACCGCTATTATCGAGGCTGGCGGTGTTGGCTATGAGGTCGGCGCCGCGCCGCGGGTGCTTGCAAAGTTTCGCACGGGTGAGGCCGCATCGGTGGCCGTCGAGACTTTGGTTGCTGAGACCTATATCCGGCTTGTGGCCTTTGATACTGAGGATGAACGCCGCTGTTTTCGTTTGCTCCAGACCGTGCAAGGCGTTGGGGCCAAGGCTGCGCTTGCGATCCTGCAAGTGCTTCATCCGGGTGCCTTGCTCGACGCCATCGCGCTCGGTGACAAGGCGGCCGTGGCGCGGGCGCAGGGCGTTGGCCCGAAACTCGCCACACGGATTGTCACAGAACTTAAGGACAAAACGGCGGGCGTCTTTGCGGGCAGAGCGCCGCTGACGGTGGAACCAGCTGCGGCGCCAACATCGCAAGGCAGCACCGGGGTGGAGGCCATTTCGGCCTTGGTCAATCTTGGTTATGACGAAGCTGCGGCCCGCGACGCCGTTGCCAGTGCCAAGACCGACGATGGCCAGTCGGTGGAAGACTTGATCACCGCAGCCTTACGGGGCTTAGCGCCGCGATGAACGAAGAGCGCATCACCACTGGCGATCATCAGCCCCATGACGATGATGCTGCTTTGCGCCCCAAGCGGCTCGATGAATTCATCGGCCAACGGAGCGTCAAAGACAACCTTTCGGTCTTTATTGAGGCGGCACGAACGCGTGGCGAGGCGATGGATCATGTTCTTTTCTTTGGTCCGCCTGGGCTTGGGAAGACAACATTGGCGCAGATCGTGGCCGCTGAACTTGGCGTTGGGTTCAGGGCAACGTCGGGCCCGGTGATCGCCAAAGCAGGGGATCTTGCGGCCCTCCTCACCGGGCTTGAAGCGCGGGACGTTCTGTTCATTGATGAGATCCACCGTTTGACCCCGGCGGTGGAAGAAATTCTGTACCCGGCGATGGAAGACTATCACCTCGACCTGATCATCGGTGAGGGCCCCTCGGCCAGGTCGGTAAAGATCGAGCTGCCGCGCTTCACCCTCGTCGGCGCGACGACGCGGTCGGGGCTTCTCACCAAACCGCTTTTAGATCGGTTCGGCATTCCTATGCGGCTCGATTTTTATGAACCCGATGAGCTTTCGCATATCGTTAAACGCGGCGCCTCCAAACTCAGCACAGAGATTACCCATGATGGCGCGATGGAAATCGCACGGCGAAGCCGCGGAACACCGCGGGTCACCGGCCGCCTTCTCCGCCGTGTCCGTGATGTGGCGATGGTCGAGGGGGAGGACGTGGTCACCCAAGAGGTGGCTGATCGCGCGCTGGCCCGCCTCGATGTGGATGCGCGCGGGCTTGATATGCTGGACCGTCGCTATTTGTCCGTGATCGCAGAAAACTTCGGCGGCGGTCCCGTCGGCGTTGAAACCTTAGCGGCAAGCCTTGCGGAGGGTCGGGATGCGATTGAGGATGTCATCGAACCCTATCTTCTGCAGCAAGGTTTGATCCAACGCACACCGCGTGGCCGCATGCTGACGAAACATGCCTGGCAGCACTTAGGTTTGGTGGCGCCACAACAAGATCCGGAGCTTTTTTGATGGTCCATCGTATCGATTTTCGGATCTATTTCGAAGACACCGACATCACCGGGATCGTCTATCATGCGAACTATGTGAAGTATTTTGAGCGCGGGCGCACGGAGTCCTTACGCACGACGTTCAAAGATCTTTCCGAAATCATGGAGGACGATGATGCCGCGACCTTTGCCGTCGCGTCGATGGACATTCAATTTAAACGGCCTGCTAAGCTCGATAACATCATCACCGTGGAAACCGAGCTTGTCGAAGCAAAGGGCGCTAAAATGATCTTTGATCAAAGGGTTTTGCGCGGAGAGGAGCTTCTCGCCTCAGCCCATGTCGTGGTGGCGGTGATCACCATGGACGGCAGGCCTCGGCGCATGCCGGATGCGATGCGCCGCCGAATGGAAGAGTATTTGGGCCGCGCCTAAGCGAGTGCCTCTTTCAACGGTGTCACCACCATAAAGTCTTGGATCAGAAGCGGCTGCTCTGGCAGGTGTTTTGCGACACGCTGGAGCCATGTCTTCACGGCTGGAACTCTCCCGGCGCTGAGCTCGTGCTCAAGACCCGCGACCACGCCAAAGGTGAGTTGCGGGAAGAGGCTGAAATCAGCGATGCTCGGCTCGCTTAATCCGCCGAGGAACGGTCCGTCACCAAGATGGGCGAGCATCTCCGCGCCGAGCCGCATTTGCATCGCATCCAGAGGTTCATCACGATCAAGCGGCTTGATCATGGCTTGAATAAAGGGCGCAACGCGCAAGAGGTCAGGCCAACCGTTGCGCACCTCTTCGGGTAATGGGGTATGCGCCGAGACGAGGGCAGCGAGGCGCCATGCTCGCTGACGGTGACGAAGGTCGTCGGGCGCATCAATCGCTGCACGGAAGAAGCTTGGAAGAAAGCTGTCGCTGATCCAGCTGTCGACTGTGAGTGCCGCCTCGCGGTCTGCCGGGTCCTTTGGTAAGAGCGGTTTTTCTGGGTAGAGTTCGTCAAGCCAACTGCCGAGTTCTGACGATTCTCGACGCCACTCGTCACCGATTTTGAGGACCGGCACCTGACGCCCTTTGGTAAAGGCAATGGCGTCAGGATTGACCGGGTTCACCGGTGTGAACGTGAAAGGAAGATCCTTATAGTGAAGAAAGCATCCAACTTTCCTGACGAATGGACTGGTCGCGTAGCCGTAAAGCGTGATCTCTGCCATTCAGTCCCTTTAATCTCAGCGCGCACTCCGTCGACGCGTTAGCCCTGCAAGAACACCCGCGCCAGTTAGGAAAAGCAGCGGGGCTGCAGGCAGTGGAATTGGATCGGTGGGAACCTCGTTGTACGTGAACTTTCCGAAAGCCCGGAAATCGTTGCCGCTGAAGACCAAGCTGGTGATTGGGCCTACACCAGAAAAATCAAATTTCCGAACTTTGGCATTGACGGACGCGGCATTGTCCCAAGTGCGTATCGCGACTGAAGTTCCGCCGGAAAAGGCTTCGACGCTAAAGTTGCTGAATGTACTGGTCTGCTCGGCCAAAAACGTGATGTCCTGAACGGCAAAATCGAAATTCATTGCGCCCGACGCACCGCAGGGTGAGAACTGCTTTTCGAAACAAAAAACCCGATCGAAGATAAAGTTGGAATCGAGGAAACTAATCGAACCAGGATTGCTGAAGAAGTTATCAAGCGAGGCAACCCCCAGATCAACGCCATCGGTTGCAGTTGATCCTGCGGGAAAACCCGATAAATCAAGTTCGACGGCGGATGCACCGCCCAACGAAAATGCGGCAATCGCTGATGCGATGACGCCCAATACACTCTTGTTCACTTGAACAACCCCCAATTGTGGTGAGCCTGGATGATCCCTGCGACCCGCCTCTTCGTAATTTCAATACCTTAGCACCTCATATGGTTAAAAGCAAAACGCAGGGTCATAGAGCGAGGAGGTCACGCAATTGCCCTTCGACCCGCGGATCGTCCTTGAACGCACCAAGATAAGTCCGTGTCACGCACGCCACGGTGTCTTTGTGAACACCCCTGGTGGTGAGGCACTGGTGCGCCGATGAGATGATCACGGCGACGCCGCGAGGCTTCAGGACGTTGTTGATTGTCTGTGCAACTTGTTCTGTCAGCGTTTCTTGGCTCTGCAAGCGCTTGGCGAACACATCCACGAGGCGAACAAGTTTCGAGATCCCCACGACTCGGTCACTCGGAAGATAGGCGATATGGGCTTTGCCGAGCATCGGCGCGATGTGGTGCTCGCAATGGCTTTCGATTTTGATATCGCGCATCAGGACGATGTCATCATAGCCGCCAACATCCTCGAAGGTGCGCCCAAGGATGGCCTCGGGGTCTTGGTTGTATCCATCGAACCATTCCTCATAGGCGCTGATGACCCGTTTTGGGGTATCCACCAGACCCTCACGATCCGGATCATCGCCAATATAGGAAAGGACGGTGCGGATAGCGGCTTCGGCTTCGCGGCGGCTTGGGCGATTGGGTGTCATGATGCCTCCTTGATCGCTTGCAGTGTGCGGGCGGTTTCGACCGCCACCGAAGCGCTTTCGGCGCCCTTGTTCCCGGCTTTCGTCCCTGCACGTTCGATCGCTTGTTCAATTGTGTCGGTGGTCAGGACGCCAAAGACGACAGGCACCCCGGTATCAAGACCGACCTTGGCAATCCCTTTGGCGGCCTCACCGGCCACGAAGTCAAAATGAGCGGTGGCGCCCCGAATGACACAACCGAGGGCAACGATGGCGTCGTAACGCCCGGTTTTGGCGGCGGTTTGCGCTGCCAAAGGCACCTCAAACGCGCCCGCGACGGTGACATGGGTGATGTCATTGTCAGCAACGCCGTGCCTGCGCAGGGTGCTCATCGCGCCTTCGGTCAGCCGACTGACGATAAAGTCATTCCAGCTCGTGTCGATCACACAAATGCGAAGGCCCTGACCATCCGCTGATCCTTCAATCCGTTTCATGGCTTACTCCGCAACTTGCGCGTTGATGGCCGCCATGTGCTGGCGCAGCGCCTCGGTGGTGGTGATGGGGATGTCGTGTTTGGCCGCGAATGCTTCGAGCTCTGGCCGCCGTGCCATGGTCCCGTCATCGTTCATCACCTCACAGATGACCGCGCCCGGCCGTAAGCCAGCGAGCTTGGCGAGCTCAACGGAAGCTTCTGTTTGACCGCCGCGGGCGAGAACACCGCCGGGATGGGCGCGCAGCGGGAACATATGGCCCGGTGAGACCACGTCGCCCGGTGCGCTTTCTGGGTCGATCAAGACTTCGACTGTCCGTGCACGGTCAGCGGCCGAAATCCCGGTTGTCACGCCCTCGCGCGCCTCCACGGAAACCGTGAAGCCGGTGCCAA
Source organism: Pseudomonadota bacterium (assembly GCA_039818345.1). Lineage (GTDB taxonomy): Bacteria > Pseudomonadota > Alphaproteobacteria > Caulobacterales > Parvularculaceae > Parvularcula. The sequence continues at coordinate 111,765 of JBCBUC010000004.1, forward strand.
AGCCGGATTTGTTGTGCTCTTGAGGGACCATCATTTTGAGGCCGAAATGCTCAATGATCGTGTGTTCAAGAGCGCAGCAGATGAGCCCGCGCCCATGCATGGCGCAGAAATTGATGGCGGCTGCATCGGCGAACTCGGCTGCGATCACCAGATCGCCTTCGTTCTCCCGGCCTTCGTCGTCGGCGATGATAACGAACTTGCCTTGCCCAAGTGCTTGAGCTGCTTTCTCGACACTGACGAATCCGCTCATGACAAACGCTCCTTGATGATTTTTTCTGCAAATTTGGCCATGATATCGACCTCCAGATTGACCGGATCGCCCGGTTCTTTTGTGGGTAGGGTGATGAGCGGCTGGGTGTGCCGGACAAGCATCACAGAGAAAGACGTGTCCGTGACTTCTGTCACGGTGAGGCTGGTTCCATCGATCGCGACATAGGCTTTTTCGACGATATAGGTGAGAAGATCCTTGGGCGCATCAATGGTCACCCAAAGCGCATCGCCATCTTCGCGGATAGAGGCGAGGGTGCCGGTGCCGTCGACATGGCCTTGGACGTAGTGTCCACCAAGCCGCGTTGTGGGGAGACAGGCGCGTTCGAGATTAACACCCGATCCTTCCTTGAGGGCACCTAGGCTTGTGCGCCGCAGGGTTTCGGGGGCGAGGCCGAAGGTCGCTTTGTCGCCAGCAAGTTCTGTGACCGTGAGGCAGACGCCTTGAACGGCAATGGAATCGCCGAGTTTAGCATCTTCCGTGGTCACCGGGCCGTTGACGATCAAGTCGACCCCGCCCTCATGTTGATCAAGGGCCACCACGTGACCAATTTCTTCGATCAGTCCTGTGAACATATCAGGGACTCCTCTTTGCGAGGCCGCGGATCAAAAGGTCCGGGCCGAGTTGTTCGGTCGTGATGTTGGAGAGTTGCATCGCATCGCTGAGGGCATCGGGGCCCATACCGCCAATCGCTCGGCGGCCTCCCCCCATGATCATCGGCGCGACAAAGGCCCAAACCTCATCAACGATACCTGCATCGAACGCCGCGCCAAGAAGTGTACCGCCGCCCTCGATCATCAGATCAATGATATTCCGTTCTTTGAGGAGACGAAGGGCCTCGTTAAGGCTGGGTCGGTGATCAGCGCCGGGCAGGAGGATCACTTCAGCGCCAGCGTCCTCAAGGTCTCGCGCCCGATCGTGTGGACCATCTTCATGGCCGATCACAAGCACCGATCCAGGGGTAGCGAAGAGCTTGGCCGACGGAGGCGTGCGGAGCGCGCTATCGAGGATCACCTTGAGACCAGGCGCTGGCGTACGGCCATCGGGCCGAGCATCAAGGCCAGGATTATCAGCGAGGACCGTCTCGACACCGACCATGATGGCGCCCGTCCGTTGACGAAGGTCATGGCCGCGCAAGCGAGCTTCAGGCCCAGTGATCCATTTGGACTGGCCTGTGGCTGTGGCCGTGGCGCCGTCGAGGGTCATGGCGAGCTTCGCCGTCACCCAAGGCCGCCAACAGGAAAGACTGTGAACCCAAGGGCGGATAAGTTGAGCGCAGTCGGCGGTCACATCCCGATCACCGGTGAAAAGCCGCGCTTCGATCCCGGCCTTGCGCAGCGTCGCGGCACCGCCTTCGGCCTCTTTGTTGAGGTCCCTGATGCCAAAGACGACTTCCGCCACGCCGGCTTCGATCAGACCTTTCGAGCAGGGCGGGGTTTTGCCGTAGTGATTGCACGGCTCGAGGGTGACATAGGCCGTTGCGCCGCGGGCTTTTTCGCCTGCATCGCGCATCGCCTCGACTTCAGCATGCGGTAGCCCCGGCGCATGATGCCAACCTTCGCCCACGACCTCGCCATCCTTGACCAGGACACAACCCACCATCGGGTTGGGGTGGGTGAACCCCTCCGCTCGGCGGGCCAACGCAGCGGCGCGGCGCATATATTGGGCGTCGGACAGACGCGCCTCCTCTCAATCCTCGAGCTTTGAAAGGGGCGCATGACCAGTCTGACGCGCGATCGAACGCCCAAAAAAGGCGCGCGGATACGCGTCGTCGGGGCGCCCTTGGGGGTGCCCCGTTCTTGGCCGAGCCTTCTACCATCCGGACTATCACCGTCGGCATCGGATTCTCACCGATTCCTGCTTTGTCGGTCCATGAGGACCGCCTCCGCTCGCGGGCTGACAGCTCAAGGAAAACCTTGTCTGATCACCGCCGGTGGGGACTTTCACCCCGCCCCGAAAGCTCTTTGTAGACGTAAATCTAGGCTTTTCGTTGCAGAAGGACAAGTTCGCCGCTGATGCGGCTTTTGCGACGGGCCGTTCTGTTGTTAACTTCACCGGTCTAAGGGGAGATGTCATGACCCGCCGAATTGGATTTGTGTTCCGTCTTGTCGCCGTGGTGGCTCTTGTCATCGCGCCTGCGCGCGCTCTTGTTCCCGATAGTTTCGCAGACCTCGCAGAAAACGTGCTGCCGAGCGTCGTTAATGTGTCGGCGGTTGCGGTGGGGCCTGGCTCTGCTGCGTCCGAGCCGGTGGCTCTTGGCTCCGGTTTTGTCGTCGATCAAAGCGGGCTTGTCGTCACCAACAACCACGTGATCGAGAATGCGCGCAACGTCGTCGTCATTTTCGACGATGGTAGCCAATACCAGGTCGAGCTTTTGGGCCGGGATGTCGAAACAGACCTGGCGCTCTTAAAGATCTTAGGTACTGACCGTCGCTTCCCGGCGCTCACCTTTGGTGACAGCGACGGCGCGCGCGTCGGCGACTGGGTGCTCGCCATTGGCAATCCCTTCGGTCTTGGCAGTTCCGTCAGTGCCGGCATTATTTCAGGTCAAAGCCGCGACATCGGCGCAGGGCTTTATGACCAATTCATCCAGACCGATGCTGCCATCAACCGCGGCAACTCCGGCGGACCACTCTTTGACCGTCGCGGTCGCGTGATCGGTGTCAACACGGTGATCTTTAGCCAGACCGGCGGTTCAGTCGGTGTTGGCTTCGCTATTCCGTCCGTCCTTGCCGAAGACGTGATCCAACAACTTCGCCGCTACGGGAAGACCAGCCGCGGTTACCTTGGCGCATTTCTCGCCGATGTTGATACCGCCACCCGCGATACCTTGGCGATCGAGCCTGGCCGCGGTGCGTTGGTCACAGGCATTGCCGTGATGGATGGCCCAGCTGCAGCGGCAGGGATGCGCACCGGTGATGTGATCATGTCCTTCGACGGTAAACCTGTATCAGGCCGCCGAGACCTCACCCAGGCAATCGCCGACGCGCCGATTGGTGAGCCGGTGGATGTCGTGATTATCCGTGACAGTCGGCGCAGCCGTTTGTCAGTGACCCTCATTTCGCGCGAGCAACGCCTTGCTGCGCTCTCCGGGCCATCGCAGCCAGAGCTTGAGATGGCGGGCATCCGCATGCAAACGGTGTCATCCGATGTGGCAGAGCGATACCATCTTCCTCCTGATACAGAAGGTGTGGTGATCACCAGTGTCTCGCATCATCTCAGCAATTCATCGCTTCGCCCAGGCGACGTGATTCTCGAGATCGGCTGGGATGCCGCCCAGAATGTCGAGACGGTCGGTAACCATCTGTCGCGTCTTCGTGATGCACGGTCCGGCCCGGTTCAGATCTTGGTCAAGCGCGGCGACAAATTGTTCTACGAGACGCTGCGTCCGTGACGATTGCCCTACGGATCGTTCTGGGGCTGTCCGGCCTTGCACTTGTGGCGCTCGGCCTCAACACCGGGCTCGGCGGCATCCAAACACTTGGCTTGCGGGGCCCGACGGACTTTGTCGCGCCCTTGAATGACATTGCTTACGCGGTGCAGGACAACAACATCCGCTTTCTCGCAGGGTTCTTTTTCGCAGGCGGGTTGGTGTTGGTGGCAGGCGCGTGGATGTTGGAACGCTTGGCGATCCCCATCATCACGATTTGCTGCATGGTGGCGATAGGCGGTGTCTTCCGTCTCACCGGTGAACAGGCCAGCGTGGCTCTCAGCAACGGCGCGATGCCGTCGCTTGTGCTTGAGTTCACGCTGTTCCCGCTGCTTGCGTTTTTTGTATACCGATCAATCCGCTGATTTCGCTTGCGTCTCCAGCGCCAAGGCGTGCAGCACACCGCCCATTTTGCCTTTCAACGCCTTATAGACCAGTTGGTGTTGCTGCACGCGGTTAAGGCCCTGAAACGCGGCCGAGATGATGCGTGCACGATAGTGGTCGCCATCACCAGCGAGGTCTTCGATCTCGACCTCCGCATCCGGCATGGCATCTAAGATCATCTCTTTGATCTCGCTCTCTTTCATCGGCATGGCGGGTTCTCCTTCACCGGTCGTATAAAGGGCTGGAATAGTCTCATCACGGACAGTGGCGAGCGCTGTGATGTCAAGGCGGTCAGTGCCGTCGAGTATGATCTCTGTACCGCCGAAAATTCCAAGGCGGGTGGCTTGCAGCCCAGCCATTGCAGCTTTTAAGACGAAGTTATCAGCCGTCTCAGCGGCGATCGACACAAGATACCGCGCTTGGTCTTCGCCGAACCAATAGGCCGCTTTTCGTGCCTGAACAGGCGTCGTGAGCGCAAGGCCAAGGCCCGCAGCAATCGCCATTTCTCCGGCGGCGACCAGGATTCCGCCATCGCTGACGTCGTGGACTGCGCTGACCCGCCCTTCCACAATCACTTTACGGATGAAGTCACCAGCTTTTTTCTCCAAGGTGAGATCCACCAGCGGCGGCGTACCGTCCTCGATACCGAATAAGGTCCGCATATAGAGGGATTGGCCAAGGTGGCCGCGGGTCACTCCAATTTGCACAAGCGCATCGCCCATTTCGGCGCCGTTGACGGTTGCATGCTTCTCCGCATCCGCCAGAAGTCCCACGGCTCCAATCGCTGGGGTGGGAGGGATCGGTGTGCCGTCGGTCTCATTGTAGAGCGAGACATTGCCCGAGACGACCGGCGCCCCAAGCGCCTGGGATGCTTCAGACATCCCGTCAATGGCGCGGGCGAACTGGCTCATGATCGCGGGTTTTTCAGGATTGCCGAAGTTGAGGCAGTTGGTGATAGCGAGCGGCTCTGCTCCGACGGCGGAGAGATTGCGCACGGCTTCTGCCACGGCTTGTTTGCCGCCTTCAAAGGGGTCTGCTGCACAATAGCGCGGGGTGCAATCAGCGGTGATAGCGAGCGCTTTGTTTGTCCCATGCACGCGCACGACCGATGCGTCGCCGCCGATCACCAGGGTGTCGGCCATGACGGAGTGGTCATATTGCTGCGTGACCCAGCTACGGGAGCAAAGCTCTGAAGATGCCATCAGCCTACTGAGGGCGAGCAGCATGGAATCGCCGCCGGGTGTATCCGCTAGGCTCACGGCGGTCTCGTCCTCTTCGACCCGAACCTTGGTCACTGCTTCGGCCGATTCGAGATTTTCAGCGGCTGTTTTAAAGTCGGTGAAGACAGTCACCGGTGCATCGGGTACGGAACGTGCGTGAAGCGTGATCGTTTTGTTGCCTTGGCTCACGCCGATCGCCCCGATGTCGTCTCGACCACGCAACGTCTCCGCAACCAACGCATCGCCGATATCGCTAAGCGGCTGTTCACCTGCCGTGAGGTGGACCTGGCATTCTCGGTAGGTCACCACTGGGTCTTCGAGCGGCGCCGGTAAGGGCTCGGCCTCCTGAGGGCGATCATAGTTCGGCGCTTCGTCCGCCAGCGGACCAAGGGGAAGATCGCACTCCGTCTCGCCGTTATGCTCGATCACCAGGCGGCCGGTCGCAGTCGTCTCGCCGATCACTGCGAAATCGACCTCCCACTTGTCAAAAATCGCGCGGGCTCTTTCCTCCGCTCCCGGACGGAGAACCATCAGCATGCGCTCCTGGCTTTCCGACAGCATCATTTCGTAGGCCGTCATCGCCTCTTCGCGCTGGGGCACATCGTCGAGCTTGAGGTGAATGCCGCCTTCGCCTGCGGCCACACCACCCGCTGCCATCTCCACCGATGAGGAGGTAAGGCCGGCCGCGCCCATATCCTGGATCGCGAGGATCGCGTCCTCGGCCATCAGCTCAAGGCACGCTTCGAGGAGGCGCTTCTCCATAAAGGGGTCACCCACCTGCACCGTGGGGCGTTTTTCCTCCGAGGCGTCATCGAACTCTGCGGAGGCCATGGTTGCGCCGTGGATGCCGTCGCGGCCGGTCTTTGATCCGACATAGACCACTGGATTGCCGGCGCCTTTCGCGGCGGAGAGGAAGATCTTGTCCTGATCGGCGATGCCGACACACATCGCGTTGACGAGGATGTTGCCATTGTAGCGGGGGTCAAAGCCTGTCTCCCCGCCCACCGTCGGTACACCCATACAATTGCCGTAGCCGCCGATGCCCGCCACCACGCCGGAGAGAAGGTGCTTCGTCTTCGGATGATCAATCGCGCCAAAACGAAGGGCGTTGAGCATCGCCACCGGCCGCGCGCCCATGGTGAAGACATCGCGCATGATGCCGCCGACGCCGGTCGCTGCACCTTGATAGGGTTCGATGAAGCTGGGGTGGTTGTGGCTTTCCATTTTGAAGACAACGGCCTGGCGATCGCCAATATCGACCACGCCTGCGTTCTCGCCCGGCCCGTGGATCACTTGAGGACCTTCCGTGGGCAAGCGTTTGAGGTGCCGTCGCGAGGATTTGTACGAGCAATGCTCGGACCACATGACGGAGACAATGCCGAGCTCGAGGAGGCTCGGCTCGCGCCCAATGGAGCCGCAAAAGCGTTCATACTCGTCCCGGGTCAGGCCGTGCTCTTTGATAGTCTCAGGAGAATGCGTCGTCATGGCGGGGGCATGCCTGCCGCCGAGCAGGAGCGCAAGGGAGGCCTAGCGGCAGATGAGCCCTGCTGGATCGAGTGGCACGCCCGACAGGTAGAGATGCAAGAATCGCACGGTGACGAAGCTGCTGATAAGCCCGCCAACAATCGCGCCGACGTCCCCGGCCCGTGAGGTGCCCACGGCCCCGCTGTCCCCGCGCACCCGGTAGGAGAACCGGTCTGCAAGGCCCCAAAGGAAGAACGCGCCAAAGACTGTCACCGACCGGCTGTCTCCATTGACCAAAAGATGCGCAAAGCTCCCCAAAATCGCGCCAAGCGACATGGGATGCCCGGCCCAAGATTTGATCCGCCCCGCCGGCAGATAGGATGCTGTGAACAAGATAAAAGCGACAACCAGGAGCGGCGTCGCCACCATCGTGCCCCATGAAGGCGGCGCGTAAAGAGCCTCCGGCACGGCGCGCTTCCAACCCATCACGAGAAGCACAAATCCGGTGAGCGAGATCAGAGAATAAAGCCCCTTGTAAGGCCCATCCCCCAGCCGGGCGACCAGCGCCGAGCGTGGTCCCCGCGCATAAGCGGTGAAAAGATGGGTCACCAAGAAAATGACCAGCCCCGTTGTGAGCAGCATAGCGGTCCGCCTCCCGATCTTTTTTCGGTGAGGATAGCCCATCTCTTGGCGCGCGTCAGGGCCTAAGCCGCCGCCGCGCGCCATCCTCTGCGCCAATATCACGAATTGATCTCGCCCTCGCCTCTGGTGGAGGGAGATCCCATGACGACGTCTGATGAGAGAGCGAAGCGCTATGGTGGGTGATGACCCACTCAAGGGCCAGGATTTGGGCCCCTACCTCCATGTGGCCGATAACGACTTACGGCTCCTCTCCGTCTTTGATGACCTCACCTATGATCGGGCGGATGCCGACATGCTCACCCCGGGCATGCGATCGCACCTTGCGAGGACGCTCAAGGCCCTGGGGTTTCGGCAGAAGACGGGCAATCTCTTCGTGCACGGCAAAGCTGAGGAGCGCTGCCTCCTCCCCAAATCCCATGCCCTGGGGGCCTCTCCCTTTGATATTTTGCGGTACACAGAAAGAAAAGCGCGAGACTATGTCGCCCTCACGCCCACCCAAACCGCGTGCCAGTTCATCGATGCCTATCCGCTTGAAGAGGCGGTGGAGCGCACCAAAGCGCTGATCGCCAAGCACCCCATCAACCTCTTTCGCCTGATGGATTACCTTGAGCGCAAGCCCGCGCATGAGGCTTTTCAAGAGGCGATTGGGCACCTGCGGTTCGTGCAGCGTGAGGCGGTGCAATCGGGCGCGCTGAAACGCTTGCGGCCCTTGGGCTTTTCGCTCTGAGAACACCGTCGGCAGAGGGTCCTTCGTGACAGCCTCGGCGCCAGCGTTTAGGAACCCGGCGAGCATGGAGGAGAGGGTCTGATGGCAAAGAGGATTTGGGTTGCGCTGCTTAGCGTTCTTTTTGTCATCGGCGCGTGCGCGGTGGAGGAGAGTGGGCCAGCGCCCACCGCCCTCACCCAAGACGATCTGCAGGCGAAGCTTGATGCGCTGCAGGCGGCCCATCCTGAGACGCCCGGTTTTGCGATCGCGTTTGTCCTGCCCGACGGCGCGATGGTGTCCGCAGCAACGGGGGTCGCGGCGCCCGATGGTCGGGCGATGACCCCGGACACCCCGGTGCGCCAGGCGAGCATCACCAAGACCTTTGTCGCGGCGGCGCTGTTGCGGCTGCAAGAAGAGGGCAAGATCGACCTCGATCAGCCCCTAGGCGAGGTCATCGACCCCGAGATCGATCAGCTTCTGACCGGGGACGGTTATGACACCCGTGCGATGACCGTCCGTCAGGTGATGATGCACAATGCAAGTCTGGGCGATCATTTTTATGGCGAAGCCTACCTCAACGCGGTGCTGGGCGATCCTGGCCGGGTGTGGACCGCGCTCGACCAGCTCACTTTAATGGTGGAGATCGCGGATCCTTTGGGCCCGCCGGGGGAAGCGATGGTCTATTCGGATTCAGGTTATGTGATCCTTGGAACCATCATTGAACGGATCACTGGGCAGCGCATGGGCGCGGCGGTTGCTGCGCTCCTCTCCTTTGATGCCATAGGGCTTGAGACCGTGTGGTGGGATGAGGAAACCGCGCCGCCTGCTGGAACCCTTCCGCGGGCGCATCAATGGCTGGGGGATGTGGATACGTTTGCCTTCAACGGCACGATTGACGCGTTTGGCGGCGGCGGCATTGTGGCGAGTGTCGAGGACATCGCCCGGTTCTATGCTGCGCTCTTTGCCGGTGAGGTGTTTGATGATCCGGCCACCTTGGAGGAGATGACCAACCCGCCGGGGAATGTGTCGACAGCGGATTATCGCTTGGGCCTCTTCCCCGGCACGGTCGGGGATCACCAGGCCTATGGCCATAGCGGCTTTTGGGGCACGCAAGCCACCGCGGTGCCGGCCCTTGGGCTTGTCTATGCTGGTGTGTCGCTCAATGGCGATGGCTTGCCTTCCTTGCGGGCCGTTGGCCATGGGGTGGCCGCGACGCTCTCGGACGGAGCGGACTGAACCATCCTGGTCGGGATGGATTTAGGGTGCGGTGTCGTCGGTCGTGGCCTCACGCGCCGCATACCGCCCGCTCTTGGGCCAGGGCACATGGTCCGGCCACGTGACGTGCCAGGCCCCCGCCAATTGCTCTGTCTTGACATGCCGAGTAAAATCTAGCTTCGCGCCCCTGAGGTTGGCGGCCCTGAGGTTAGCGCCTCCGAGCTTGACGCCCCCGAGGTTGGCGCCTCCGAGGTTGGCGTCCCAGAGGTTGGCGTCCTCGAGGTTGGCGCCTCCGAGGTTGGCGTCCCAGAGGTTGGCGTCCTCGAGGTTGGCTTCGACCAACAACCAATGGCGGCATTTGGCCTTTGGTTGGTCGAGACCGTGGAGGTCACAGCGGCGGAGGTCCACGAGCATGCCTAAGGTGACCTGTTCGCGCTCCTCAAGGCTTGCATCGGAGGTCAGCTCCGTCAGGGCACGGAAGGCGGTCGCCACGGGTTCACTCGGGCGAGGGTGCGGCTCAGGTGTTTCAGTACGTGCTGCTTCCTCTTCCTCTTCCTCCGGGACAGGAGGAGGGGCCTCGGCGGCGTCTTCGTCGGTCCTCGCGTCAATCCGCAATCTGCGCAGCTCGAGCGCTTGGACTTCGTTCTGCTTCTCCCGCGCGGCGATACCGGCAGGCCCAGTTTCGGTCCGAATAAACCCAGCCAAAAGCTCCACCACCGTGCGGCGGTAATTGGCTTTTGGTTCGCGGGCCAGGCGTTTAAGCGCCTCAATCCCCGCCATCTGCACCGCGGGGCTGTCTTCTTTCAACAGCTGCGCTGCCTTCACAAAGCGATCATTGCGCTCCGCCTCCAACGCCACCCGCACCTGGTCATCACTGATCCGTGTGCGGCGCGCAGCGTTGTGCAATTGGAAAAACCCGAACAGTGCCGCGATGATGCCGGCCACGGTGAAGGAGAGGTTGCGGAGGATATCCGCCACGGTCTTGCCGTCCGTCCCTTTTTGAGAGTCTGTCTCTTCTTGAAAGAACGAAAATCCCTCTCCCAGCTGTTCCAGGATCAACAGCCAGAGCTGCCAGACCCCCAGCCCGCCGAGGGGAATGGCGAGGGCGAAGAGAATAAGGAACAGCCGCTCAATCCGCCGGTTGCGGTCCGGACCACCGATGAACCAGCTCAAGCACCAGGCGACACCGCCTGCCGCTTTCTTCAGCGCATCCGCTATCGATTTGAGCCGTTCTCGCCACATGCGCCGTTGATGCCTCGCCGCCGCGGCTTAAGCAATCACCTTAAGCGCAGCGGGCCCCTAGGGCGCGAGGCCGGTCTCGCAGAGGATGAGCTCAAAGAACCCCACCGGATCAATGCGGTTAAAATAGAGAAGCGCTTCGTTCGCGCCGGAGACCATTTCGGCCTCATGGCGGATCACCATCGGTTCATCGTCGCTGCAGCGTAAGGTAAAACGGTCCGCGCCGTCCTCAATGCCGTAGACCCAAATATCCGCCTCCGTCGCATCGGTGAAGATCGAGTCAGGCACATCAGCCAGGGTGAGGCTGATGTAAGAGGTGCCGTCCTCCGCCACAAAGGGCTCAGGTGACTGCGCGAAGGGCAGGGAGCTCGAGGCGGGCGGCTGTACGGAGTAAAGCTCGAAGAACGGCCCCCCAGTGTCACGGTAGATGCTGATGTCCCCGCCCGCGCCGGTGATCGCTGAGAACGCCATGGCGCTGCCGAACTCTGGCGGGAACCAGCCAAAGGGATCAAACTTCACCCCCGGGTCATTGGTGATGACGGTCTGGACACCTGTCTCTGCGTTGACCATCAAGACCTGGCCCTCATCTGCGCCGGTGGAGAGGGTGGTGAGGAAGATCGACGTACCGCGCACCCAGCGAAAGCCAGAAAACCCAGCGCGCACAGGCGTCAGATCAATTTCGGTGCTCGGATCATTGGCATCAGCATAGGCAATGAAGCCGCCACCGAAAGGAGCCGCCGTGTCCTCCCGCGCGTAAACCAGCCACGTGGTGCTGGCATCAGCATTTTGGCTCGGCAATTGGTTGATGCGTTCTGATCCATTAGGGGTCACCTGATCAACCGTGAACGTGCCATTGGTGTTCTCCCGTGCCCGGAAGAACTGAAGCGTGCCGTCAGAGGCCTCTTTGTTGTAGTAGATCGCAACGCCTTGGTCATCGAGGCCATATTCGGGACCGTTCTTCGTGTCCGTCAGTGTGGCAACATCATCAAACATCCTGCGCACCGACCCTTCGGCAAAGAGACCCGTGACCGGATCATAAGCTTGAACAAAGCCTTCGCCGTTGAACTGGAACACGATTTCCGGTTTGAGCGGATGGATCTCGGGATCGATGTAGCTGGTGTTGGGCGGGTTGATCGGGGTCGTCCGGATGCCGTCGTCCTCGACCGTGATGTTGACGTCGTCGCTGACGGCGGCGTTGACCCCGTCATTGGCCGTCAGGCGAAAGGTCAGCACATCGCGGCCTGCCACCCTCGGCGCGATAAAGGACGCGGTGCTGGTCTCTGCGTTTTGAAGGGTGACCGCAGGACCGCTCGTTTGCGTCCAAAGGACCGTGGGCGTCTCATTGGGATCTGAGACGTTGCCTGACAAGACGACGTTCTGCCCCTCAAAGGCGGTTTGATCCGCCCCGGCCGAGACGGTCGGCGCGGTGTTCACCGCGGGGGTCGATGGCCCGCTGCCGCCCCCTCCTGAACAAGCGGTGAGGAAGGCGCTGCTGATAATGACCCGAAACCATGCCTTGGGTATCATGGTGCTCTCCCGAACACTTTTCCCGCATGGTCGGCCAGCTATTTGGTCCGCACAAGCTCCGGGACCGTATCAAAGTGTAAGACGCTTTCTAAAACTGTCAGCAAATTAGGAGGAAAGCGCGCTGACCAGGCCTTCAAAAAACGCGGGGCCTTGATCGTCTCTACCCATGGCGCGTTCGGGGTGAGGCATCAGGCCTAAGGTTCGTTTGTCCTCGGATAAAACGCCTGCGATGGCACGCGCGGAGCCGTTGACCGCCTCGATATAGCGAAAGGCGATGCGGCCGTCGTTCTCCAGCTGGTCGAGCTCTTGATCCGATGCCTGATAATTTCCGTCATGGTGAGCGACCGGAAACCGCGTGTAGCTGCCGGCTTGATAGCTGGCGGTGAAGGGGGACGCGGTGCTTTCGACCCGCAGCGTGACAGGGCGACTCACGAAACGCTGGCCTGTGTTCGGCATCAGAGCGCCAGGCAGGAGGCCTGCCTCGCAAAGAATTTGGAACCCGTTGCAAATTCCTAACGTCGGGCCACCTGCTTTGGCGCGGGCGATGACCGCGTCCATAATATGCGACCGCGCGGCGATCGCCCCCGGCCGCAGATAATCACCATGGGCAAAACCGCCCGGCAGGACGACCAAATCCAGGCCGTCAGGCAGCGCGCGATCAGCATGCCACAGCATCAGCGGCTCCTGGCCCGTCACTTGGCGAAGGGCGACCTGGGCGTCGCGATCAGAATTCGATGCGGGAAAGACGATGACGGCGGACTTCATCCGCCGCGCCTTACGCCCCGTCCGCCGGGGAAGGAAGCGCCAATCCCGCGGGATCATCGTGAAAAGGCCAAACTCTTTTGCGCTCAGCGGCCCTTATCGGGTGCACATCAGGCGCCAGATGTTGCGCACGCAAACAAGGGAGCGATCCGATGACCAGCATCGCGATCATTTATCACTCGGGCTACGGCCACACGAAACTTCTGGCGGAAGCCATCAAGCAAGGCGCAGAAAGCGTCGAAGGTGTCGAGGTTCGTCTGCACACCGCAGAAGAAGCAGAAGGCGCACTCGAAAGCTTCGCTGACGTCAGCGGCATCATCTTTGGCTCACCGACCTATATGGGCTCCGTGGCCGGCGACATGGAGCAGTTCTTCGACAAAACGTCGAAGGTGTGGTTCGCGCAAGGGTGGAAGGACAAGCTTGCTGGCGGTTTCACGAATTCCGGCAGCCCCTCGGGCGATAAGAACGTGACCCTGGGAAGGATCGCCACCCTCGCTTCTCAACATGGCATGCTCTGGGTGAATATCGGCGACGGCAATGAGCTTAACGACCCCAATTTCGCCGGCGCGCCAGACGAAGCGGTGAACCGGCTGGGCGGATATCTTGGCGTGATGGCGCAGTCAGCGAATGCGGCGCCTGGCCCCCAAAACCCGCCATCCGGTGATATCAAAACCGGTTACCGTTACGGTGAGCGCTTTGCGAAGGCAGCCAAACGTTGGGGGCTGGGTGTCATCGACTGATCAACAGGATCAGACCAACAAAAAAAGGGCGCCGGTGGCGCCCTATCTTTTTGGCTGCAACCAGAAGGGCAGCGCTTATTTGATTTTGCCTTCTTTGAACTCGACATGCTTGCGCGCGACGGGATCGTATTTCCGCACGACCATTTTCTCGGTCATCGTCCTGGTGTTCTTCTTGGTCACATAGAAGAAGCCTGTGCCTGCAGTCGAGTTCAGGCGGATTTTGACGGTTGTCGGTTTAGCCACGGGTCACCCAAAAGGTCTGAAAGAAAAACGAAGCGCGGGGTCTAAAGGCTCTGGCGGTTCTGTCAAGGAGATAGACGATCGATGGCAGTGGACGCGGTGATGATACGGGCTTTGGCAGAGAGCGATCGGGCGGCATGGGAGCCTCTGTGGCAGGGCTACCTGACCTTTTATGAGGCAACGCTCACCGACGAGCAGACGGAGATCACGTGGAACAGGCTGCTTGACCCGGCAGAGCCGGTGTTCGGGTTGGTGGCGGAGACAGATGATGGGGTCAAAGGGTTGGCCCATGCTCTGCCGCATCTCTCAACCTGGGCGGAAGTGGGCTATCTCTACCTTGAAGATCTGTTCGTCGCGCCTGAGACGAGGGGGCTTGGTTTAGGCCGTGCTCTGATCGAAGATCTTTACCGGATAGCTGATCAGCGAGGGATATCGCGGGTCTATTGGGCGACCAAGCATGATAATCCTGCGCGGCGCCTTTATGATCAGCTCGCGTCGGAAAGCGGCTTTGTCCAATATCGCAGGTCGCGCTAGGTCGCGGCTGGTAAGCGCCAGGCTGGCTTGGTGCCATAGGTTGCCCAACGCCACACATATTCGAGGGGACCGAACCGGTAGTGCCGAAGCCACAGGGTGGCCGCCGCTTGAATAGCTGCGAAAAGAGCTAAGATAACGGGCAGGGCGAAACCTGGGCCGAGGGTTCCTGCTAGATCGAGTCCAAACGGCATAAAGATCAAGAGATGCGCGGCGCCGTGGGCGACATAAGCGGTGAGCGCAATTTTTCCGACTGGAGAGAAATAGCGCGCCACAGCGCCAAACCGATCGGACCGGAAAACAAGCACGACCCCGCACGCATATCCCAGGGCAATAAGAGGGGCGCTGCACGCATGCACGGCGATATCGAGTGCGGCCGGTAAATCGAGAAATCCATAAAAAATCAGTACAGAAAATAACTCAGAGGCTCCGCCGACGATCAGACCAAAGGCGCAAAGCCTTGTAATCGTGACGGTTCGAGAAGGGTCTGCCTCTAACCACCCCGCCCTGATAACCCAAGCCCCAAGGAGAAACCGTCCGAGGATATAAAGCCACCATGAAAAAGCACCGCCCTCTTGGAACTCAGTTTCGATGAAATCCAAAACGTTCAATTTCACCCAAGGAAGGTAGGCTTGGGCAATGGGCGTGGTTTGGGTTGGTTCTTCCTCTTGGCCGACGAAGACGTCCACGATCGCCGATAGGACAGGATCAGCTGCGAATGTCAGCGCGAGGCCTGCGATCAGCATGGCTCGCATCGTGAGCCCACGGAGCAAAAACAAGGCAAAGCCGACGATCGCGTAGTCGTGCAACACGTCGAGGGGAAAGAGGAAAACGAGATTGATCACCCCCAAGACAAACAATGCACTGAGGCGGCGGAGATAGAGGCGTTCAAAATTATCGCTTCGGCTTTGAAGTCGGGTCATCATGACCCAAAACCCCATGCCAAAAAGCGTAGCAAACAGCGTGTTGGCTTTGTCGACGAAAAAGAGATCGGACGCGAACGCTGCCCCAAAATGCAGCATACTGTCATTCCAGGCCTCGCGGATGGAAGGATCGACGGGCATTTCCCAATAGTTCAGTCCGACAAAATGCACGATGAAGACGCCGAGGAGGGCAAACCCTCGGAGCGCGTCCAGTTCGCCAATGCGCCCCGTCTCTGCTGTCGGACTTGCCATGACCTTGCCGCTCCGTTCCCGCACAATTGACCGACGCCGCGTCGTCCCGCGAGCCCTCTCAACCGAGCGTCCTTAGCGTGATTACGTCGCGGCGGAAGAGGTGGGACAGCAGCAGGCAGGCGCAACGCAAATGAGACATATTTTCATGTAGAGCCAAGTATAATGACAACGATTATCACTATAAATGATAAGGACTCGCATTCAAATTGCGACCGAATTTCAAAGTCATACGCAAAGATAGTTGAACTGGACTATTGAATACTCCAAACAGTTTTGGTAACGCTCATGAGAACGAAGGATTTCGAGGAGCTTCCCCATGTCGATGAACTGCCAGTCTTGCGCATTTTTCAACACCACCGACAGCGAGTGCCGCCGCTATGCGCCTCAGCCAGCAGAAGGCGAAAAGAAAGCCTCATGGCCAACCGTCGCCGCCACCGACTGGTGCGGCGAGTTTGAGGCGGATGCCGAGAAAGCCAAGCAGGCGTCGTAAAACGTCACTCTCTACGTGATGGAGAACAAGCCGGTCCCTTTGCGGGGGCCGGCTTTTTTTGCGCGAACAGATCATCACTAATTTGCGATTTGCTCGCAAGAAGGCTTGAGCTGAGTATGAAAATGATTATCATCTACGCATGCTCAACCAAGACGATCTTTTGCTCCTCCACCATTTCCGCGCCACCGTATCGCGCCGTGAAATTGACCGGCGTGCGAGCAAGGATGCGTTGGCACAGGAGCCTGGCCGCGCTGCCGGTCGGGTGGCGTGCTGGTCACTTGAGCGAAGCGCTGACTTCTTGCGCCGGTTTGGCCGTCGTCCCTTGAACAATGAGGTGTCGCTGGCGCCCTCCGCCCTCGAGGTTCGCCTGGTCGACGTGGTCCGAGCGTTAAAAGGCCATGACCGGGCAAAAGCGTCGAGGGCTGCTCTTTGGCTGGTGCCCGAGCGTCATGTCGCAGGCCTTCTCGACCGGCTGGCGCCTCTCGTGGTGTTTTATCCTGCCGAGGAATTGGCAGAGCGTCGCGCAGCCCACGCATAAGCGCCAAGCGCCAACGCAATTCCAACCGAGAGCCCTTGCGGCCCAAAACCCTGCCTGATGCCGCCGGCAAAAAGGGGGCCAGCGATCGCGCCCGCTGCATAGGCAAAAACGAAGGCGGTGTTGGCTGCTGCGAGGGCTGTGCCTTTATACGTGTTGCCGATCACAACGAGGCCAGCGGTGTACAACCCTCCCACCATGCCGCCCCAGACAAAAAGCACGGCATAAAGAGCAAGAACATCAGCTTGGACAATCGGCACAAGAAGGGCGAGGCCCGCCCCTAAGGTCGCGCACCATGCCACCACCCGCCTCGGTGCAACGTGATCGGCAAGCTGACCAATGGGAATCTGGGCGACGAGAATTCCAAGACCGTAGACGGTGAGTGCTTGTGCACCGACCCCGACCCCGTGCCCGATTTCAAGCGCCAGTACCGGTAAGAAAATGAGCATCGCGCTTTCCACCGCAGCAAACATCGCTGGCGCCGTGAAGAGCACCGGGTCGCTTGCGATGGGCTTGAAAATGCCCTCCCCATGCTCATCAGCCACCTTGGGCGCGTCGACGAAAAACAAAGGCATCGCAGCGGACGAAAAGACGGCAGCGCCGGCCAGAAACGGAAGGATTCCTTCGTACCCCGTCAGATTCAAAAGCAACGGACCCAGAGCAAAACCAAGGGCAAGGCAGGTCCCGTAAACCCCGATGATTTTCCCTCGAAGCCTATCCGGCGCAATGCCGTTGACCCATATTTCTGATGCCGCGAACAGCCCTGCGCCGCCCACGGAGAAAATAAAGCGCAGCGGGTACCACCAGATGATGTTTTCGCCCGCCAAAAAGACGAGGAGATACGGCACCACCATGATGCTGAGGCAAATGAAGATGAAAAGTTTTAGCCCGATCTTGGCGATCACGCGCGGGTAATAGGGCGCGCAAATCAGGGCCGAAATCGCCGCAAAGGCTGTGTTAAGCCCGATCGTGATGTCCGACGCGCCATAGCTTTCCAGAAGAAACGAAAACAGTGGCAGCGAATGGCCAAAGCCCGCGCCGACAACAGAAATCGCCATGATTGAGGCGGCCAAGCTCAACCAAGGAAGGCGTTCGTCGTGTTCACGAGTGCGTGAGCGCAAATTGTCAGCGGACATAGATCAACGCCGATCAATCAGGCCAAGAGGGCAGCAGGGGGTAAAAAAGGTCTTCACCCGAGCCCTATGAAAGCGTTGTGGCGCCCGGGCAAGAACCCGAACGCCACAACTGGGAGGAAGGAGAAGGTCGGTGAAAAAAGAAGCTGACGCTTAAGCGACGACAGCGACTTCTTTCACTTTCGAGCGCGACATGCGGCACTCGATCATTTTATCATTGCCGCCAACGACAACTGCTTCCAGCGTCAACACGCGGCTACGGTTGCCTTGGTCATCGACGAAACGAAGCGTGAAAGCTTCATTGCCAAGGATTCCGGCATCGTTGATGGCGGCGCGGCAGTTGTCGATGTCATCGTTGATGCCAGCTTGGGCAATGCCAAAGGTGGCGGCGAGGGCGGCGGCAGAAAGTGCAATCTTAACAGTGTTCAGCACGGGAAGACTCCATTTTTGTGCGACGCACAAGAGCTAGACATTCAGAACGATCAATTCAAATATGAAAATCGCAAATGTATTATAGGTGAGATCTATGAGCCGAGCGCGACTGGAAGACCTAGATCTGAATTTGATTCTGACTCTGCACTGGTTGCTGACTGAGCAATCGGTCACCAGAGCGGCCGCCAGGCTCGAGGTTTCCCAACCTACCGTCAGCCACGCCCTGGGGCGACTTCGGACATTGTTGGGCGACCCCCTCTTGATCAAGTCTGGGCGCACCATGCTGCCCACCAAGAAGGCCGAAGCGCTCCAACCGCGGGTTGCCGAGGCGATCGACCGGATGCGTGATGTCTTGTTGGCCGAGGATAGCTTTGATCCCGCAAGCCAACCGGGCCGGTTCCGTGTAGCGGCGAGCGACGGTATTGGCCTTGTGGTGATGAAGGCGTGGCAAAAGGCTGTGTCGCCTGATGCCCCAACCATGGAACTCGATCTTATTCAGCCGGCGGTGCCCCACGCCCAGGACCTGATTGCGGGCAAGATCGATGCTGTGATCTTGCCTGAACCCAAGGTGCTTAATCTTCCGCCTGGGATCGATATTGATGAGTTTGTGCGCAAACCACTCTATACGGAGTATTATGCAACAGCGGTACGCAAAGGCCACCCACTGGCTCACAATATGACGCTGGAGGGTTTTGTCGAGGCTGAGCATATCCTCATCAACCCCGAGGGTATGGAAACCGGTGTTGTCGACGAGCAGCTCGCCGCCATGGGTCTGCAGCGCCGCATTGCTTATCGTGCGGAGACGTTCTTGCTTGCTTTACAAATGCTGCAGCAAACAGATTGTGTACTGACTGGTCCGATTACCACCTTGGGTTTTGCCCATGCTGACGTCGAGATGATCCCATCACCGTTGCCGTTGGGCAGTTTTGGCCTGTTTATGGGGTGGCATCCCAATTGGACGCACGACCCCCAGCACCGATGGGTGCGTGACCGCTTGATTGCTGAGATTGGCCGCCTTTGCGAAACCAGGGTCCTGCCTCAACAGGAACTCGAATCCATCGCTGTCTGATCAATAGATCAAGAGGCGCTAGGCGTGATCGGCGCTCTTTGCCCACCGGCCGCTTAGGATTGTCAGTGCTAGCGCGACGATGGCGGGTGATGCCTGTGTGAGCAGTATCGATGGTTTGGCGGTCGCCGCGCCAAAGACCCCTGCTGTGATGACACAGAGGAGAAAAAACACCACCACATCGCGTTTCCTGGTCAGAAGACCCCAAAAAAGGCCAGCCGCCAAAAATCCGTTATAAAGCCCCTGATTGGCGGCGAGGACCGCAGATATCGACGACTCCTCGGCGGTCATGTTGAAGACCTCACGCCCAATCGGATGGTCCCAGAAGAACATCTCAAGCACCACGATACCGCAATGGATCATCGCGACGAGGAACACAGCTAAACTGGCAAGAAGTCTCATGGTTTCAGCGTAGCGGAGAAAGAGCCGATCTTGCAATCAAGCGCGCCGTGCAAAAAAGCCAGCGGCGTTGTCTGCCGCTGGCCCCTTCATCGACGTCGCTTAACCCTTAAGCAGCTTCGCCGTCTTTGGTGATCACCCGAGGTTTGCTGGTTGGCTCTTCGGCGCCGCCGATGGAGATTTTGCGAGGCTTCATCGCCTCAGGGATCTCACGCTCCAGGCCGATGTGCAGCAAGCCATTTTTTAGCTCGGCGCCGCGCACTTTAAGGTGCTGGGCGAGGTGGAAGCGGCGCTCAAAGCTGCGGCCAGCGATCCCTTGGTGCAGGAATTTCCGTGCCGTGTTCTCGGCGTTGTGGCTGCCGGTGATCCGAAGGCTGCGGTCGGTCACTTCGATATCGAGCTCGTCTTCGGTGAACCCAGCCACCGCCAGGGTGATGCTGTACTGGTTTTCGCTGACTTCTTCGATGTTGTAAGGCGGGTAACCGCCCGTCTCAGCTTTGTTGAGCCCGTCAAACAGCTCGTTAAGCATGCGGTCAAAGCCAACACTTGTGCGATAAAGGGGGGTCATGTCGTAAGTTCTCATGTCATTCTCCATTGAGCAAAGACAGCCGCGCGCTGGCGGCACGACGGGGCCCATTATGGCACCCCGTCCCAAGGAGATTGTGCCGCGATTTCACAGGTTCAAGAGGGAAGGGGCTCGCTCTCTTGCTGGCGCTGCGATAAGCGGTAGGAGGGGGCGCGGACATCAAGGAAGTCGATGATGACGAAAAGAATCCTGCTCTCTCTTTTATTGATCAGTGCAGCGGCGTGCTCAGAACCTGCCGTTGAAGCGCCAGCAGAACCCATGGCTGTTGAGCCTGAACCAGCCCCCGTTGAGATGGTGGTGCCCGAAATTGATCCAGCCGAGGCGGCCCTCACCGCGGCAGTTGCGTCCGACATTCGTTCGGAAGGCAACAAAGCGCGCGACCCGTTTCGTAACCCCGCCGAGACAATCGCCTTTTTCGGCGTTGAGCCTGGTGACACGGTGGTCGAGATCTGGCCTGGCGGCGGTTGGTACACGGAGATCTTAGCGCCCTATGTGACAGCGGGTGGCGGCACTTACTATGCCGCGCATTTTGATCCCGACGGACCTTTTGGACAGGAGAGCCTTGCTCGTTTTGATGAAAAGTTCGTTGGCAGCCCAGATGTCTACGGACCGATTACCCTGACGGCGCTTTCAGCCGGCAGCCTCGAGATCGCACCGGCTGAGTCGGCTGATTTTGTGCTGACGTTCCGTAATGTGCACAATTTTGAAATGGGTGATTGGACGCCAGCTGCGTTTGCAGCCTTTTTTGCTGCGCTAAAGCCTGGCGGCGTTTTGGGCGTGGTGGACCACCGTTTGCCTGAACAGGCCGACCCCCTTGCGGAAAAACGCACGGGCTATGTGAAAGTCTCGACAGTCAAGCAGTATGCGGAAGAAGCAGGCTTTGTTTTTGACGGCGAGTCAGAGATCAACGCCAACCCTAACGACGATGCCGATCACCCCTTTGGCGTTTGGACGTTGCCGCCCAACAGCCGGTTGACCGACCGAAACGGCGAAGCGCCTGAAGGCTTCAACCCCGATGAGTTCTCGGTGATTGGTGAAAGCGATCGGATGACGCTTCGGTTCAAAAAGCCTGAAGCGGAACCCACGGAAGCGCTGCTTGAGTAGCGCGGCCGATAAACTCTTGGAACCAGCAAAGGGCGCTTTTTCGGCGCCCTTTGCTGGGGTCTTGCGCGTAGAGTGCACAGATGACGGATCATCTCTTTGGATTGATGGGCGCGGTGAAGCAATCGACGTTAGTGAAAAGGCGCCGCCTGAGCTTGAAGGTCGGTTCTGTCTTTGGCGCAGCGATCGCTCGACCTTGTCCTTAATCCTCTCAGGACAACGCCACCTCGAAACAGCCTACACCTCCGGGCGCATCAAGATATCCGGTGATATGGCGGTGATGGCACGATTAGAGCTCAAGGGGGCTGAATGACCAACGCACGCTTTGTCCATTTAGACAGTGTTCCGATGCCAGATGGCACGTATGCTGAGTGGGTCGAAAGTCGGGATGGAGCGAAGATCCGCCTCCTGCGCTTTGGCGGAACGGGTGAGCGTGGTTCCGCCCTTGTGATCCCCGGCTGGGCGGAGCCTGCGGAAAAATATGGCGAGGTTGCTCTAGATCTCATCGATCGCGGCTTTGATGTCACCTGTATTGATCCGCGCGGGCAGGGCTTAAGCCAGCGGCTCACAGAGGACGATGCCCGTGGCCGCATCGATGATTTCACCAAACACATTGACGACATCGACGTGGCGGTGGATCATCTCAATGCGGATCGATTGACGATTGTGACCCATTCGATGGGCGGCCTTGCCGGTCTATCGTGGCTTGCGCGCGGCGGGAAAGCACAGGCGGCAATGCTGTCAGCCCCTGCGACCCGAATTTACAAATCGCCTGTGATGCGCGGCCTGATCCGTAGCGTTTGCAGCGTCCTTGTGGGCGTGGGGCTCGGCGATCAACCGGCACGCCCGGCCAACAACGCGATGACGTTTGAGGGCAACACCCTCACCACAGACCCAGCGCGTCATGCCTTTCTGCGTGATTTGTTGATTGCTGATGAAGAATTGGCGCTACCGCGGCCAACGTTCCACTTTGTTGATGCGATCCATACGGCGCAAGCGGCACTTCAGAAACCGGGTGTGATCGAGGGCATCGAGGTGCCCGTCCTGATCGTCAGTGCCCGGGAAGACACTTGGGTCGATGCTACCCACCATGATGCCTTGGCGGCGCATTATCCGAAAACCTTTGAGTTGGTGAAGGTCGAAGGCGCCTTGCATGAGCTTTTCATGGAACAGGATCAGTATCGAGATCAATTCTGGGATGCCTTTGATCGCTTTGCTGATCGTTATGTTCCGAAAACCTCGTCAATCGACGAAACAGAGGACGGCTCCGCGAGCGTGTAGCTTCCGCCGCTGGTCTCACACGCAACACCGTCCAGCACCAGATCAAGCAACGTCATGGCCACCGATGCTGCGGGCGCGCCGGCTTCTGTGATGAGCACATCCTTGTGCGTTGGGGTGTAACTCAAGAGCGCAAGGATCCGGTGTTTGAGATCTTCAGGCGGTTCCTGGTCATCGCTTTCATCTGCATACCAGCCCAGACCACTCGGCTCGAACAAGTGTTGGCGTCGACCGGAGAGCTCTGTCACGACATCCTCCGCATCCCGCAAAAGAATGGCGCCCCGCCGAAGCAACTGATTGGTGCCAGCGCAGCGGGGATCCATCGGTGATCCTGGCACCGCGAACACATCGCGGCCCTGCTCCGATGCGAGGCGCGCGGTGATCAGTGTGCCCGACCGCTCGGCGGCTTCGACCACCACCACCCCAAGACTTAAGCCAGAGACGATCCTGTTGCGTTTAGGAAAATCGCGGGCGCGCGCGACCATCCCTAAGGGCTGTTCTGACAGAACCGCTCCCCGGTCGGCGATCTCAGCGTAGAGTTTGGCATGCTCTGGCGGGTAGATATTGTCGATGCCGCCGGCAAGTACCGCGATCGTTCCTGTACTGAGCGCCCCTTCATGGGCCGCCCCGTCCGTTCCGCGGGCGAGGCCTGATGCTACCACAAAGCCTTCTTGGCCGAGGTCGCGCGCCAAGGATTTGGCAAAACTCCGACCAGCGGCCGACGCGTTGCGGGCACCCACAATCGCGATCGTGGGTTTGGATAAAAGCTGTTCATCGCCCTTAATCGTTAAAACCGGTGGCGGGTCGGCAATGGCGGCAAGCGCTTGCGGATAGGCAGCCTCCCCAAACGTTATAAGCCGACCACCATTTTTTTCCGCTGCCGCCCATTCCCGTTCTGCCGCACCAATTGGCGCCAAAGCGATCCGTCTGCGTTGGTCGGTCTGCGGACGCTCAAGGATCGCCTCGATACTCGCGTGAGCTGATCCAAACCGTTGAAACAGTTGATGATAAGAGATCGGCCCAACGCCGCCCGAGCGCGCGAGCCGAAGCCGACTCAGCTTCTCGTTGTGATCGATAACATCCTGCACGCTGACCACACTGGCCCAACATAGGCCTGTGGTCCACTGCCAAGGGGATTAGCAACGCTCTTGCGTTATCTTGTTCGGTCAGTAGCCTTTTTGCGGTGCGTCACGTCGTCCGCGGTCGGGGAAGCGGTGTCATGGAGTTTGAAACCCAAGCGTTTCTAGAGCGAGGCCTGCTCACGCCCGTCGCGATGGCGGCTGCGGATCAACGCACGATCGATGCGGGCACCGCGCGCGGCACCTTGATCGCTCGGGCGGCCCGCTCGGTCTTTCGGATCTTGCGCGCGCAGTTCACCCGTCGCCCTGTCACCGTGCTGTGCGGTCCAGGTCAGAACGGCGAAGACGGTTGGATGCTAGCCGCTTTGCTTGCCGATGCGGGCTGGCCACTTGAGATCATTGATCTGGGCGGTGGGCTGCAGATTGATGACCCGGCGCCGGAAGGGCTTGCGTCTTACGTTAGGCCATCCGGCATTTTCGCGCCGACGTCGTCGAGTTTGATTGTCGATGCTGTGCTTGGGGCCGGGCTCGCACGACCCGTCAGCGGTGAGATTGCCCGGGTCTTCGAGAAGCTCAACCAATCCGATGCTAAGGTCTTGGCGATTGATCTGCCCAGCGGGATTGACGGTGCCACGGGCGAAGTGCGTGGCCAGGCCGTCCATGCCGACGTGACGGTTACCTTCCATCGCCTTAAACCAGGCCATCTCATCGGCGATGGCGCGGAGCTTTCGGGCCGGATTTTTCTTTGTGATATCGGGATTGCTCCTGAAGCGGATGACGCCAGCGCCGTCTGGAATGCGCCCTGCCTTTGGCGAGACAGTCTTTGCGGCCTCGTGCGCGAGACCCACAAATATGCCCGTGGCCATGTCTGCGTGATTGGAGGACCGGGCCTAAAAGGCGGCGCCGCGCGGCTTTCTGCGCGCGCAGCCAGCGTTTCTGGTGCGGGCGCTGTCACCTACCTCTCGCCGCTGAGCGGTGCTGAATTCGCCGCCGCGACGTTCGATGCAGTGATGGTCAAGCCGTTGGGAGATCGCGAGGCGCTTGATGCGTTCTTGCGCGATCGGGTAGGGGCGGTTGTTCTCGGCCCCGGTATGGGGCATGCGGAGAAAGCAGAAGAGGCAGTCAAGGCTGTCCTTGAAACCAAACTTCCGTGCGTGCTCGATGCGGACGCCCTCACGCTTTATGAGGGGCGTACCGACGAGCTTTTTGAGCACCTGCACGGTGCTTGCGTTCTCACCCCCCATGAAGGTGAGTTCTCTCGTCTGTTTCCTGATCTTTCCGGTGATAAGCGTATCCGGACGGAAAAAGCGGCGGAGCTTTCAGGCGCAACCGTTCTTCTTAAGGGCTCAACCACGGTGATTGCCAAGACTGGGGAGCCCACGGTCATCAGCAGCCATGGCAGCCCGGCACTCGCCACGGCTGGATCCGGCGACGTGCTCGCGGGGTTGATCGGCGGGTTCCTTGCCAAAGGGGTGACGCCTGTGAAAGCGGCGGCGGCCGGGGCGTGGGTGCATGCGGATGCGGCGCGCGACGCGGGCCCCAGTCTTAATGCAGATCACCTCCCCGCACGGATTGTCTCCGTGATGGAAGCATTGTCCGTTTAACGCTGCGCGACGATTTCTTCAAAGCCGCCAAAGATCATCCGGCTCATGTCCAGAAGGCCGTCATGGTTGGCCATGGCCGGGTCATCCATCAGGTTGGCCCACGCCTTATCCCGCACGTCTTTGGAGGGCCACAGGATGGTCGAGACGACCACGACTTCATTGTCTTGGCATTGAACAGCGCGGTGAAAATCGGTCACCTTGCCCTTGGGGACATCCACCCCCCAGTTTTCCGTCACGGCTCGTGCGCCATGGGTCATGAACACCGCCGCTGCGTTCGCTGCGACTTCGGTGTAGCGCGCGCGATGAATGGCCGGCACGGCGGAGACGGCGACTTCCAGATAGCTCACCTTGATTGGCTCCCATTGACGTCTATCCAGCAAAGCCGTCCGCCGATCGGTGGGCAAGAAAAGGGTGCAGCCTGTCGACATCACCCATCGATACGTCTAACGCTCGCCGTCCGTGCGGATGTGGCGGAATTGGTAGACGCGCCAGATTTAGGTTCTGGTGTCCTATGGCGTGGGAGTTCGAGTCTCCCCATCCGCACCATTTTTGATCTCATGACGCGTGGCGCCTCCGATAGGGCGGGCTGACCGCCACGCGACCAGTCCGTCGTTTTGGGTGCTAAGTTCAATCCTTATGCGATGAGCTCCACGATGTTGTGTTTCCCCTCGGTTTGGCTTTTGGGAACCTCAACAGAACAGCTGTCGTGTGGATCAAGTGCCTGAGGCTGGCGCCCACTGACCGATCACCGACGATGCCCGAGGCCATGGGGGTAACCGGTTCTCTCTTATTGCCTTATGATGGACATTCATTCCCGAGGCTGATCTTTACGGGATCACTGATTTCTTTATTATGTTCTATTCTGAATAATTATGCTGGAAAGTGATGTGTCAGTCCTGGCATACGAGACGGCCCAGATCTTGGATTGCCGCTAACCGACGATCAATACACTCCGTTTTTAAGACGATCATTGAGATAGGCCTCAGCGTTTGGATCAGCCGTCATCATGTTTTCCACCCAAGCGTTTCGTTCATGGTCAATGACCACATGCTCCCAAACGCATGCGTGAAATCGCTGGTGATCTCGAGACACGAACCGCGCATTGAATAGGTCGTCAGCAGACGCGAGGGTCCCTAAGGCAATATCTTGATGCGCCCACCAATGAATGAGCAGCCAATTGCACAGTTCGCCAAGATGAAGGATCGCATAACCCAATCCATGGTCAGAACCTTCTTTTTCACGCAGCACGGGCAGGTGATCATGAGCATATTGCTCAGCCGTACACTGAATGGTTTCGGTTGAGACCTGGGTTTCCCGCTTTTTTATCATATAGACCTTCAAAGCCAAATCGTTGATGCGCCAAAGATCGTGGGCGGTGAAGACTCTTGATTGATAGGGCGTCATGGCCATCACCTCGTGATTTCTGCCGATTACACTGACAAACGGCGCTACCATAAAGACAGTATACAGACGGAATATACACCATCAGCGTCTGATTGGCTCTCTACTCGTCCCAAATCCAGGCTGGACAGGATGCATCAAGGTCACGTCGGCTACGCTCCACGCCGTTATCAGAAATCATGATCATGTAACCATGCGGACCTTGGTAGCCGATCATCGGGGTGGGCTGCTGCGGGTCGTATTGGCCCATATCATGGCCAATATCGATGTTGGTGAGGTCGGGTGCGTAAAACATCACGTGAGGAGGGAAAAAGCCAAGTTTCCCTGTTTGGCGATTGACTGGCCGATTATAGCGCGAAAGCATATACGCAACACCAGGACGACGAACACGGATAAAATCTCCGGACTGAAACTTCTCGGCTATCTCTTCATTGATTGTTTTGACGGAAGCACCTGCCAACATTCTTTGGCCGAAATATTTAATCTTTGGAATGATGGTTTCGGCACCCTCCGCGTCGAAGCAGGTGGGTTTCAAGACTCGAGGATCATCTCGATTCACAACACACGTGAAAGGGTTATCGCCCGTGCGGACCCGTTGATAGCCCTCTTGCGTGAACGCATAGACGCTGGCCTCGCTCCGCAAATAGTCTGGCGCAGCGCTGAGGGCGATCGAAACTTCACAAGCTTCGGTTAAAATCTCTGGTCGCGTGCTCGTTTGTGCGAGAGTGGAGCTCGTCATTCCAATAAGCGAAAGCGTGATGATCAGATGTCTTATCATGTCCGAGTTCCCTTTTCTGCCTCGATCCATGCCTCGACCCGACCACTCAGAACAGTCATTGGCATGGATCCATCGCGCAACACCACGTCGTGGAACTCGCGGAGATCAAATGAGTCGCCAAGTTCTCTTTCCGCGCGAGCGCGCAGGCGCTGAAACTGGATCATGCCAAGTTTGTAGGAGGCAGCTTGTCCAGGCCACACAGCATAGCGTTCAACTTCCCTGGCGATCGATTCTTCGCTTTCACCAGTAACGTCGACCATATAGTCGATCGCCTTTTCGCGGCTCCAGCGTTTATGATGGAGGCCGGTATCAACAACTAAGCGTACGGAACGATAGAGTTCCATTCGAAGGCGTCCTAAATTCCCTAAAGGATCACCTTCATATAGGCCCATTTCTAGTGCGAGCTCTTCAGTATAAAGAGCCCACCCTTCTCCATAATCGCCAAACCACATCATATTTTGAAGAAGGGGTTGATCGGTGACAGAAAGCGCCATGCCGGCTTGGAAATGATGGCCCGGTACTGCTTCGTGAAAGACGAGAGACTTCAGTGTATAAACTGGAATGTCCGCAGAGTCTTTCATATTGACCCAAAAGACGCCGGGTCGCGACCCATCAAGCGGGGGCGGTGTGTAATATCCCCCCGAAGAAACATCCTGTTCGTGGACAGGAATGCGGCGGACCTCGATTTCATAGTCTGGAATGGTCAGGAACCAGTCGTCGGCGATATCAAGAACGCTTTCGGCATCTCGCTGGAGTTTCGCCACCAGTTCAGCTTTCGCTTCATCAGTATTAGGAATAAGATATCGAGGATCTTTAAAGAGTAGCGACATGCGTTCGCCAACACTGCCCTCGGTGTAGCCAACATCACGCAAGATGACATCCATCTCGCCGTGGATACGAGCGACATCGCGAAGCCCGATGCTATGGATTTCTCTTGGCGTGAGGCCGTTAGCGCCCCACGATTCTAGTGCAACACGGTACATATCATTGCCGCGAGGGAGGCACCAAATGCCAGCGTCTTGTCCCGCCTGAGGAATAAGAGCGTCGATCCGGCGCTCGAACCGCTGAAACGCAGGGTATACCTCTGATTCCATGATGGCGATGGCGCGATCGTAAAAATCAGTCTTAACCGTTTCGTCAACGTCCTCGATTGATTCCAGCTTGGAACGGAAACTGGTCGTAATCGGATGATCTTGCACTTGACTGGAAGTGATATCGCGTGAGGACTGGGAGACTGCTTCTAGTGCAAAGGCAGGCGGGACGATGCCGCGAGCAGCGTCGCGCTCGGCAACGTCGGCGATTTCGCCGAGCACACGATCCACTTCTGCCAAGCGTGACAACCAGTTCTCCGCGTCATCGACTGACCGAACGGGTATTTGTGCGGTGAACAATCTGGGTAGTGAGATGTGTGGCCCGAAGAGTTGGTCCACTGCGTAAGGGGGATTGGCGGACAGGACTGACGGCAAGCCGGTTTGGAATTGGTTTTGCGCAGCGGCTAGCTCATAGGCGTTCAGCATCACATCAAAGGTGATTTTGCTCTGGTCACTGAGTTCACTTCGGTTGATGGCGCGCAGTTGACGGAGCATTGCCTGCTGATCTTTATAGATATCATCTAACGATTCTGGATCAAATTGGCTAAGCTTGCCGTGAAAACCTTCGCCTCCATATTCCGCCGAAACCCCCATCTGACTTGCCCATTCTGGCGAGTCGCGGAGGATAAGACGCGCGTGTTCCTCCGCAAGCTTACGAAGCTGTTGATCAGACTGTCCAGAAATCCCGGATTGAGTTTGCAGCGATATCTGATCAGTACTCGTTGATAACGAGCAGCTAGGCAAAAGAGCAATCGTCGTGACGCTGCCGATCAATGTGGCGACCAACCTTTGGCGTAAGACTAAAGTGTTCATTTACTGGCACCCCTAAACCTTGAATTGGTGATATGGTCCGTCTGGCAACGAATTATCCCATGCGAACTCTATGGTTGAATTGTACTCCCAACTATCTCCGCCATCTCCTGAAAAAGGACTGTTCCCATCGTGCAGGCGCGCTGGTGATCCTTGTCCAAATAAATGGGAACTTGATCGGTTCGCCGCGGAATTCGTCGTTTCGAAAGCCTGCGTCATGCGTAGACCTCATCAATCTCCACCACCCAAGCTTCTATCCTGGACTGCGCTTCCCATTCCTTCCACGGAATAAGCGATTTTAGGCTGTGAGAATATAATTGAACTGCTGGATGATCAGATAATTCATAGATCTCCAGACGATTGACAATCGGCGCAAACATTCCGTCTGCGATGGTGAATTGGTCTCCATAAAGAAACGGGCCACCATGCCGTTGCAACCGTTCAGACCAGATGGCTTCTACTCTTGTCACATCTTTTTGAACGGTCTGATCGACCGGTATGGCTTCTGTTTTCCGGCGGATGTTCATGGGGCAGGCGGCGCGTAGGGCATAAAAACCAGCATGCATCTCGTTCGCGATCGAACGTGCATCGGCCCGCTGAGAGGGATCTTCCGGCCACAGACCAGCTTGAGGGAACTGCTCAGCGAGATATTCGAGAATAGAGAGCGATTCCCAGACAGCTCGCCCTTCGTCGAGAAGAACGGGAACTTTTCCATGCGGTGCAAACTCGAAAAAATCTGCATAGTTATTATCAACATCAAAGGGACGGAGGTCCTCATCAAAGTCTATGCCCTTCACCTTCATCGTTAGCCAAACGCGTAGCGACCAAGATGAGTAGTTCTTATTGCCAATAAAGAGTTTCATCCGCTCGGCTCCTGTTGGACTGCGTGATCAGAAGGGTTGATACAGACTTTGCGGTAGGCATTTTTCAAGACGATGAGCGGTCCTTCGAAAATAAAGAAGTCGCAACCAAGAGAAACTGATCCAATTATATCAGTGTAGCGCCATTCCCAGTACGCACGTTCGCCGAAGATGTTGATATTGTTCACTTCGGTCGTGACTGATGAATCGTGATACAGTATCTGGCTGATAAGTTCTGCGATTTCTCGGTGCCCTTTGGCACGCGTGCCAGGTAGTGGTCCAACCGATGCGTGATATTCAGCATAAGGTGCGAAACAGGTTAGAACGCCATCGATGTCTCTGGCTGCCCATTTGTCCGCAAGCGTCCTGAGAGTGCCTTGGCGAGCCGTTTCTATGTTTGTGTTGATCCTCATCCTGTTGGGATTTACGCCAAGAGTGGCATAAAACATTGTGCCATTTTGGATTAAAAAGATTGGACCAATTGAGTGTCTTTAAGCAGCTCGGATATCCCTATCAAGGTCGAATTTATAAGCGAAAACGGTACACTGGCCAATCAATTGGCTAACCATATCCGAGGGATGGTGGCATCGGGCCGATTAGTGCCTGGCGATCGACTGCCGTCGACACGGGCAATGGCGAGTGAATTGAAATTAGCACGCGGGACTGTTTCGTCGGCTGTCGAACTTCTGATTGCTGAAGGATTGTTCGAAACCCGTATAGGCGCCGGAACGTTCGTAGCCAGCGAGGCGGCGCTGCTCCAAGAGCCTCAACCCGCGGGTTCAAGCGATGTCGTCTTCAACGATACGCCGACGGCTGATATTGATCCTAAGATATCTTGTGATGTGGATTTTCGTCCATGTCGACCATCGCTTGATGGTTTCCCGGTGCAGGTTTGGCGACGATGTCTATCGATGGCGGCAAGCTCTCCGTTAAGTCCAGACTATGGCGATCCTTTAGGAGACATTCGTCTTCGTACTGTCATCAGTGCTTACCTGCGGCGTGCACGTGGGTTGGTTGCAGGGGCGGGTGAGATTGTCATCACCAACGGATCGGTTCACGCTATGCACTTGTTGGCACACGTCTATCTTTCAGCGAAGTCGAAGGTCTTTTTTGAGGATCCAGGCTACCCTCTTGCGCGGCAGACCTTCGCTCTTTCTGGCGCGACATTAGAATTCTGCGATGTCGATCAAGATGGTATCCTTGTCGAGACACTGCCCGACCAAGTTCCAGCATCATCGCTCGTCTATGTTACGCCATCGCACCAGTTTCCCACGGGCGGGCGGCTGTCGCTCCGTCGGCGACATGAGCTGAGCGAGTGGGCAAATTGCCATGGAGCACTGATCGTCGAAGACGATTACGATGGAGAGTATAGATATGATGTCCCACCGCTCGCACCGTTGGCGTCGTTTGACCGTACCCACGTGGTTTACTGTGGTACATTTTCGAAAACGATGTTCCCTGGTCTGAGGTTAGGTTTCGCGGTGGCACCCAAGCCAATTGTCGAAGCGATGGCATCCTACCGTGCGCTCGCGGAATACGCCCCAAGTGCTATCACCCAAGTGGCGCTTGCTTCGTTTATCAGTGAAGGGCACTATGAGCGTCATATACATCGTATGCGGCGAATCTATAGGAAGAAACGTAGGTTTGTTGTGGATTTTCTCGAGAGTAACAGGCTACCCGCAAGCTTTCTAGGTCTTGATTCTGGGTTGAGCGGAATTTTGAAGTTCGATACTAACAAGCCGATAGCGGATTTGTGTAAGGAACTGCAAAAACAAAAAATCCTTATGCCGCCGATTTCTCGGTATTGGGTCCGAAAACCATCTGCGGTCAACCAGGCCGTTGTTGGTTATGCCGCGCCGAGCCTGACCGAAATCGAACGAGGTCTCGAATTTGTGTTTCAAACGCTCAGGCAAATCCAACCCTCCGCCGTCGCCACCTAAGACGTGGTAATCGATGGCAGTCTGACCTTTGCCCTTCTCCTCAAGAGAGCCGCCCCTTCAGAGCTTTGTGTAAAGCTGAAAACCTGCCCGATGGAAAAGCGTCATCGCGGTGATGAACCGGTCACCAAGCCAAGTCGTGCGGTTGATGGAAAAAATAGCTGTCCCAGGCTTAGTCCCGAGAGCTCTCGCTACACGACGATCAGCATTCACCGCACTGAATTCCACATCGCCCGACGAGAACGGCATCGTTTGGACGAGCCATTCATTCGCGCTTAACCGATCAAAGGGTGCATTGAAAACACTGGGCACCGCAATCGTGTTGATCCATCTCATTTCAAAAGCAAATGGCTGCTCATCGGCGAAATGCATCGTTTCCATATAAAGCGTTTCGTCGTCGTGACCAAGGCGCAATCGTGTACGGATCGAAGGGGTCGGTGATGCGATCGCCTTTTCGGTGACGTGATGGCGATAAACGGACCCTGTCGCTTCGACCTGTTCCCTGATGATCGGGATATCGAACTTTGCCTGCCTTACCGGAAGTGGGTTGACGCGCGTCCCCCCTTTGCGCTTGCGGACCACGAATCCGTCATTGGCAAGCGCTTGCAACGCACGGTTAACGGTCGTTCGTGCACATCCATATTCTTGAGAGAGATCGATTTCATCCGGAATGCGATCGCCTAGTGACCATTCACCCGATTGTATTCGTTTCTCGAGCGATTGGCGAATGGCCGTATGCGAATTTTTCGTCATAGGGCGCCTCTCAGCCGTTTGATTGTTGTCTTATAGGCTGCTTTGATGCTGTCTCGCTGAATATGACGTCCCTCACGAACGACATGGCGTCCTGCTGACCAGACGTCGCGAATGATCTGATCTGCAGCCCCAAAAATCCAAGTATCAAGGATTGTATCGCCTGATAGGCCTGCAAGAGCGATATTGTCATCGTCTAGGGACACAAGGTCGGCCAGGACGCCTGCCTCGATTCGGCCACTGTCACGCTTAAGCGCGCACACCCCTCCCGCTGCTGCCATGTTGTAGAGAAAACGACCATTGGAAGGGATATCGTCACTGGTGAGAACAGCGCGGCGCCTATCGCGTAGTCGCTGGGAAACTTCCAGCATACGGAGTTCACCGCTGAGGGTGATGTTGACGTTAGAATCGGTCCCGATACCGATGAAACCACCATGGGTCAAGAATTCGGCAGCCCGGAAAGTTCCATCACCGAGATTGGCCTCCGTGATCGGGCACACGCCAACCACGGCGCCGGAGGAGGCAAGACCTTGCACTTCTTGATCGTTCATATGGGTCGCGTGTACCACGCACCATCGCTCATCGATTGGCATATGGTCCAGCAGCCACGCAATCGGTCGAGCGCCCAATGCCTCTTGTACTCCATCGACTTCAGCCAATTGCTCTGCAGCATGGAGATGAATAGGACCCTCAGGGATCAGTTGAAGGCAATGCTCCAGGCCAGATTTCGGAACGGCTCTTAAGGAATGGGGAGCAACGCCGAGGTGATAATCCTTGGGCAGACCCTTCCACCGCGTACTAATCGCATCGAACAGTTGGGCAAAGTGGTCGTCGTTACATCCAAAACGCAACTGCCCACCCTCAAGCGCGCGACCGTCAAGGCCGCCTTGCATG
Source organism: Pseudomonadota bacterium (assembly GCA_039818345.1). Taxonomy (GTDB): domain Bacteria; phylum Pseudomonadota; class Alphaproteobacteria; order Caulobacterales; family Parvularculaceae; genus Parvularcula. The sequence goes on from JBCBUC010000004.1 coordinate 145,532, forward strand.
TAAAGAACCGGGAGGTGGGTGAGCCCGATACCCGTCCGCTGCGCGGCATCGAGAAGGCGACCAGAGAGTTCGTCAATTTCGGAATAGAATGTGCCATCGGGTTGGTGGTGCAAATAGTGAAACTCTGCTTGCGCCGCATAACCAGCCTCCAGCATTTCCATCTGCGCAAAGGCCGCGATATCTCCAATATCTTCTGGAGACAGAAGATCAAGGAAACGATACATGACCTGTCTCCAGGTCCAAAAGTCGTCCCGCGGATTGGACCCTCGACGCTCAGCAAGCCCAGCCATCGCGCGTTGGAAACTGTGGCTGTGCACGTTCGAAAGCGCCGGGAGCAGCACACCGACCTTGTGATCAACATCAGTGTCCGCGGCGTTGGTGTTGTCGATCCGACCATCATCGCCAATCGAAATGACGGCGTTTTTCCGCCAGCCATCAGGGAAAAGCGCCTGTCGAGCAGCGATAACGGTCATGTCTGTCCTTAAAATATGTATGGACATAATAAGGCTAAATGGCCCATAAGCAAGACCATGACGGAACGGGTCCACTATGAAGGCTGTGTTCTTGCGACCATGCAGAACGTCCGCGAGCCCTATGGGCTGATTTATGATGCGAGCATCGTCGTCGAAGGCGAACGGATTGTTTGGTGCGGTCCGCGAACGGATCGACCGTCATCTTACGCCGCTGAGCGGACGATTGATTTAGGCGGGCGCCTGGTGACACCCGCGTTGATCGATTGCCATACCCATCTTGTTTATGGCGGCAACCGCGCGCGAGAGTTTGAGCGACGCTTACAAGGTGCAACCTATGAAGAGATCGCCTTCGAAGGCGGGGGCATCAACGCGACCGTGACGGCCACCCGAGAGGCAAGCGATCAAGAGCTGTTAGCGTCGGCACTTAGGCGAGCCGATCGTTTGATCGCAGAGGGTGTTCGCGTCATCGAGATCAAGTCGGGGTATGGATTGACCATCAGCGACGAAATTCGAATGCTCCGTATCGCGCGGAGAATCGAAAAGGAACGGCCCGTCAGCGTGAAAACCACCTGGCTGGCTGCTCATGCCGTTCCGCCTGAGTACGAGAACCGATCAGATGCTTATATTGATGAGGTGGTTCTCCCTGGGTTGAAAAGGGCGCATGAGGAACAGCTGGTCGATTCTGTAGATGGTTTTTGTGAAGCGATCGCTTTCTCCCCTGCACAGATTGAACGTGTTCTCGACGCCGCAAAACGTCTGTCGCTGCCGGTGAAACTTCACGCTGAGCAGCTCACTGATCAAAAAGGTGCTTTGTTGGTGGCGCGCCACCATGGGCTGTCAGCCGATCATCTTGAGTACTTGTCTGCTGATGATATCCCTGCCTTTTCCGCATCCGGTGCGGTCGCTGTGCTTCTTCCCGGTGCGTTTTACGTCTTGAAAGAGAAAAAGCGGCCACCCGTTGAACGCCTGCGCGAAGCTGGCGTCCCGATGGCGGTGGCAACGGACTGTAACCCAGGAAGCTCACCGATCACATCGATCCTCACCGTGATGAACATGGCGTGCACGTTCTTTGGCTTGACCCCAGAGGAGGCACTGGCCGGTACTACCTGCCACGCTGCCAAAGCGCTCGGTATTGATGGCGATCATGGTACGATCGCTCCTCATATGTATGCAGAGTTTGCGGTGTGGGATCTCGAACACCCATCTGAACTATCTTACGAGATTGGTGCTTCACCGCTTCACACTGTCTGTTCTCATCGGGCGCAATCATGACTGAGCCGTTCACCCTGACGCCTGGCACCACCTCGCTTGAACAGCTTGAAGACCTGTATCGGCACGACATTGGCTTCAAGCTTGATGGTCAAGCCTATCACGCGATCGCCAGGAGCGCTGAGGTGTTGCGGCAACGCATTCAGGGTGACGAGCCCATTTACGGTGTCAACACGGGGTTTGGAAAACTCGCGTCAATCCGGATCGAAAACGATCGTCTCACTGATCTCCAGCGCAACCTCGTACGGTCCCATTGCGCAGGGTTCGGTGAGCCTCTTCCCACCAAGATCGTCCGTCTCATGATTGGTTTGAAGTGTTTGTCCCTTGGGCGGGGCGCGTCTGGGGTTCGGCTTGAGGTGGTGCAGTTGCTCGAGCGACTGCTAGAGGTTGGGGTCACGCCCGTGATCCCCGAAAAAGGATCAGTTGGCGCATCGGGAGACTTAGCGCCGCTCGCTCATATGGCGGCTGTCCTCATTGGTGAGGGCGAGGTGGATTATAAGGGTGAGCGGATGCCTACCCAGAAGGCGTTTGCGCAGACAGGCCTCACCCCCATGGAACTTCAGGCTAAGGAAGGTCTCGCTCTTCTCAATGGAACACAAGCATCGACAGCGCTCGCCTTAGCAGGGCTTTTTGATACTTGGCAGCTGGCGATCAAATCGCTCACAACAGCTGCTTTATCGGTGGACGCAGCAATGGGGTCGGGGGCGCCATTTCGGGATGAAGTTCATACGCTTCGCGGACATCAAGGGCAGATCGAGAGTGCCCGGCGGATGCGAAAACTGCTCGAGGGGTCAGAGATAAGAGACAGTCATCGCACAGATGATGAGCGTGTACAGGACCCTTATTGCTTGCGCTGTGCGCCGCAGGTGATTGGCGCTTGCCTAGATCAATTGCGGCACGTGGCGCGAACGCTTGAGATTGAAGCTAATGCGGCCACGGATAACCCGCTCTTGCTCTCTGATGGCGACATCGTTTCCGGCGGTAACTTCCACGCTGAACCCGTCGCTCTCGTCGCCGATCTCGCAGCGATCGCTATATCCGAGATTGGCTGTATTGCTCAACGGCGTATCGCCTTGCTGGTCGATCCTGCACTGAGTTTTGGGCTACCTGCCTTTCTTTCTCCTCAACCAGGATTACGATCTGGTCTGATGATTGCTGAAGTCACGTCAGCGGCTTTGATGAGCGAGAACAAAGCGCTCGCTAATCCCCGTTCGGTGGATTCAACCCCAACGTCAGCGAACCAAGAAGACCACGTCTCGATGGCTTGCCATGGCGCGCGCCGTCTGTTGGAGATGAATAGGAATCTCGCTGGAATCTTGGCGGTGGAGGCCATGTCGGCCGCTCAAGGCGTTGAGTTGCGCACACCTCTTAGAACCAGCGCGAGGTTGCGGCACATGGTGAAGGAAATTCGCGGTGCTTGCCCGCCGTTGGATCATGACCGTATCATCAGTGCAGATATTGAAGAAGTCACTGGTCTCCTGCTTGACCCAAAACGCTTGGTTGTAGGCAGTGATGAGGTTGATCCTATTAGGCTTACGTCATGAATCCCGTTTCTGTCGTTCAGGGCGATGGGCCGATTGTACTTGCTCAACCCCACTCAGGCACAGCGATTCCGCCTGAGATTTTCGCAAACCTCAATGAAACGGGTCAAGAACTTCGCGATACGGACTGGCACATTCCCACGCTCTATGATGGCCTTCTGCCAGACGCGACTGTCGTGCAGGCAAATTTCAGCCGCTATGTGATCGATCCTAACCGTGATCCAGAAGGCGTCAGCCTCTATCCTGGACAACAAACGACAGAGCTTGTTCCCACTACCACCTTTGACGGCGAGCCGATTTGGGAACGTAAGCCCACGGACGACGATATTGCCTATCGCAAGGTGGTGTTTCATCAGCCATATCACGACGCGCTTGCCTTGGAACTTGAGCGTGTCAAAACACACTATGGCTTTGTTCTTCTTTATGATTGCCACTCGATCAGATCGGTGATCCCGCATCTTTTTGAGGGCGTTCTTCCTGACCTCAATATCGGCACCAATGCCGAGACGTCCTGCGCGCCTGCTTTGCGACAAGCGGTGGTGTCAGCATGCGAACAGCAAAGTGTCTTCACCCATGTGGCCGACGCACGATTCAAAGGCGGTTGGACGACGCGGCACCATGGAAGGCCAGAGACAGGGGTCCACGCTCTCCAAATGGAGTTAGCGCAGACCAACTATCTGCAGAAAGAAGAAAAGCCATTCGTTTACGATGAAGAGCGAGCGAAGGGGTTGCGCGATCTCCTGCGCATGATCCTGTCGGATCTTCGTTATACACTCGAACAGGATTTCAATAGAGAGGTGAGGCATGGACAAAACGCTGTCCAATAGGCGCGATGTGAAGGCGCCGACAGGATCAACCCTTCACTGCCTGTCATGGGCCACCGAGGCCCCGTTTCGTATGATCCAGAATAATCTGGATCGCGATGTAGCCGAAAATCCAGACGATTTGGTGGTTTACGGCGGTATCGGTCGAGCGGCGCGGTCTTGGTCAGATTTTGATCAGATCACGAATGCTCTCAAAACTCTCAAAGACGACGAAACACTGGTGGTCCAGTCCGGAAAGCCCGTGGGTATCTTTCAAACCCATAAGGATGCGCCCCGGGTTTTGATCGCGAACTCGAACATCGTTCCGCATTGGGCCAATTGGGAGCACTTCAACGAGCTCGATCGCCAAGGCCTTATGATGTATGGTCAGATGACCGCAGGATCTTGGATCTATATCGGGACACAAGGGATTGTTCAGGGCACCTATGAAACCTTCGTTGAGGCCGGCAGAAAGCACTATAACGGCAATCTTAAGGGCCGATGGATCCTGACCGGTGGCCTAGGCGGCATGGGCGGTGCGCAGCCCTTGGCCGCAGTCATGGCCGGTGCATGCTGTTTGGCGGTTGAGTGTAACGAGGACAGCATCGATTTCCGTCAGCGCACGCGCTATGTCGACGAAAAAACCGATAGCCTCGATGAAGCCCTTGCGATGATTGAGCGCTGGACAGCAGCCGGAGAGGCAAAGTCCGTCGGGCTCCTTGGCAATGCCGCGGACGTCTTTCCCGAATTGGTAAAGCGCGGCGTCAAGCCTGACATCGTGACCGATCAAACATCAGCGCACGATCCGATCAATGGTTATCTGCCTATCGGCTGGACTGTTGCGGCGTGGAAGGAAAAACGAGATACAGACCCAAAAGCTGTGGAGGCGGCTGCACGCGCTTCAATGCGGGTTCAGGTGCAGGCGATGCTCGACTTTTGGCACGCGGGTGTGCCGACGATCGATTACGGGAACAATATTCGTCAGGTTGCGAAGGAAGAAGGCCTCGATAATGCCTTTGATTTTCCTGGCTTTGTTCCGGCTTACATCCGTCCACTCTTTTGCCGCGGCATCGGTCCCTTTCGATGGGCAGCGCTGTCGGGTGATCCTGAGGACATTTATAAGACCGACGCCAAAGTAAAGGAGCTGATGCCCGACGATCATCATCTTCACAATTGGCTGGATATGGCGCGGGAGCGGATCGCTTTTCAGGGGCTCCCTGCACGGATTTGTTGGGTCGGCCTAGGCGACCGGCACCGGCTGGGTCTCGCCTTCAACGATATGGTCGCCCGCGGAGAGTTAAAGGCGCCCGTCGTGATCGGCCGCGACCATCTCGATAGCGGCTCCGTGGCCAGTCCCAACCGCGAGACGGAGGCGATGAAGGACGGATCTGATGCTGTCTCGGACTGGCCGTTGATCAATGCACTCCTCAACACAGCGTCTGGCGCCACCTGGGTCAGCCTTCACCATGGCGGCGGGGTCGGGATGGGGTTTTCCCAACATGCTGGTATGGTCATCGTTGCCGATGGAACAGAAGACGCCGCACGCCGGATCGGCCGTGTCCTGTGGAATGATCCAGCGACGGGCGTGATGCGTCATGCCGATGCGGGCTACGACATCGCGATTGATTGCGCACGCGAGAAAGGACTTCGTCTGCCTGCGATCCTTTAATCAGGCACCGCTTAGCAATTGCTCGACTTCTTCCCGGCGAGGGCAGGAGGGTTGAGCGCCCAGCTTGGTCACCGAAAGGGCGGCCGCTGCGTTGGCAAAAGCAATGGCCTCTGGCCAGGTCTTGCCCTCGGAGATTGCGACGCAAAGCGCACCGTTAAACGTATCGCCAGCGCCCGTCGTATCGACAGCGTCCACCGGGTAGGAGGGGATCAACTCACGCCTAGCGCCGTTAAAAAGCAAAGCGCCCTCAGCGCCCATCGTGATGATCAGCGTCTTGACCCCCTTTTCAAGGATCGCCTCGCCTGCGCGCGTCGCGGTCTCAAGATCAGAGACCGGGAGGCCAGACATCAGCTCAGCCTCGGTTTCGTTCGGTGTCAGGACGGAGATCTTTGAGAAGATATCGTCACCAAGTGCTGCGGCGGGTGCAGGGTTGAGGACGACCGGAACGCCTAACTCCTGACAGCGATCGACGACAAAGCCGATAGTCTCAAGCGGTGTTTCTAGCTGTGTAAGGACGATGGCGGCTTCTGCCAGCAGCGCATCCGCATCCTTGATCGCGTCAGGGAGCAAAAGGGCATTGGCGCCCGAGGCCACGGTGATGGCGTTTTCACCATCTTCGCTGACAGTGATGAGCGCGACGCCAGAGGATTCGCCGGGCAGGCACGTGACATGGGCGGTGTCGATATGATCCGCCTTCAAACCGGCAAGCGCCTCTCGGCCAAACAAATCATCGCCGAGGCGTGCGATCAAGCTAACGGCGCCGCCGCACCGTGCTGCTGCCACGGCCTGGTTCGCGCCCTTGCCCCCTGCGACCATCGAAAAGGTGCCGCCGAGGATTGTTTCGCCGGGGCTCGGGATACGCGGCGCCTTCACCACCATATCAGTGTTGTAGCTGCCGATCACGACGATGGGTTTGGCCATAATGTGCCTCTCAAGCGCTTCGTGCAGCGATGATGAGACCAAGTCCAATGATGAAACTTGCGAACATCAACATGATCAGCCGATCGGTCCCAGCGGGCGCAGCTCGGAACTCCTTCCAAACAAAAACGCCCCAGAAAGCTGCCACCATGGTGGCGCCTTGTCCTAAGCCGTAGGCGATCGCGGGCGATGCTGCGCCTGAGGCAATGATGCTGAACGCCATCCCGAGGCTCCAGATCGCGCCGCCTAAAAGGCCCACTGCATGGAGCCACGGCGTGCCTTGACGGAAGTAGTCCGCATAGGAAACCTTTTCCCCGGTGAACGGCCGGTACATGACAAAGCTGTTCCACACGAAATTAGAAAAGAAGAGCCCGAGCGAAAAAACAAAAACAGCGCTGTAGGGCGTCAGTTTACCCGCCTCTGGCGCGCTAAAATCGCTGGCCATGCTCTGTACGACAAAGGGATAGAAAAAACCCATCGCGATACCCGCTACCACGGAAAGAGCGAGGCCCTTGCGAACATCAACCGAACCTTCCTTGGGAAGACGGTTGTAGGCAAGAGCATTGAGAACAATCGCCACCGCCACACTCAGGACACCGGCAAAGAGGAGGATAGGATTGCCTTCGGGTGTATCGATATAGCTTTTGATCACGCCAATGACGAGCGCGAGGCCGATGCCCACCGGGAACGCAACGGCCATGCCCGCGATGTCAATCGCAGCCACCAGGAGGATATTGGCGATGTTAAAAACAATGCCGCCGATCAGTGCTGATCGAATCGCCTGACCGTCTGCCTGCTGCAGATCGGTCAAGAAACCCCGGCCCTCATCGCCGGTGCTTCCCAAGGTGATGCCAAGGATCAGCGACAACAGCACAACGCCGATGGAGTAATCCCAATAGAACAACGGAAAACGCCACTCGCGCGAGGCGAGCTTTTGTGTGTTGGCCCAAGAACCCCAACACAGCATGGTGATGAAGCACATGAAGACGGCGAGTGTGTAACTCTCAATAATAACCATCCGCGGTCCGTGCACTGGCTAGGTTTGGATTTCAAGACGCGGCTGCATGGCGATCACGCCAAGGCAAGAATGGTTCCAAACCACCCCGTGATCTGGGTGAATTGTCATGGGTTTGCCGCCTATATGCCGCTTGCATCGCAACGCGCCATCCTTGAACGTTGCAGTAAGATGCTCGTCGGACACTGGCGGCTATGAACGCACCACTTTATTTCTTTTGCGGCATTGGCGGCAGCGGCATGCGGCCCTTGGCCGAGTATTTGCGGGCAGGCGGTCACACCGTTGCCGGCTCGGATCGGTCGTTTGACCAGGGCCGATTTCCTGATCTCGCCGATCGCCTCCGCGGTATGGGCGTTGGTCTTTTTCCACAAGATGGCAGCGGGCTGACATCGTCCGATCAGGTTTTGGTGACTTCTTCCGCCGTGGAAGCGACCATTCCGGATGTGGCGGCTGCGCAAGACATCGGCGCGCGCCAAATGATCCGTGCCGAGCTTCTCGCTGAGCTCACCAACGGGGCCTCAACAAGTTGCGGCGTGGCGGGGACCAGCGGAAAGTCCACCACCACCGGCATGCTGGCGCATCTTTTGAGTGAGACCGGTCGCGACCCTTCCGTGGTCAACGGCGCGGTGATGCTTGGCAAGCAAGGCACCAACGACCCAGCGCAAGGCTGGCGTCGAGGCGCAAGCGATCTGTTCGTGGCCGAGGTCGATGAGAGCGACGGTTCCATCGCGCGCTACAATCCGTCCGTGGGCGTGATCACCAATGTCTCCGAGGACCATAAGACGATGGACGAGTTGGAGGCGCTCTTTGGTGGTTACGCTGAAAGGAGCAAGCGTGCGGTTCTCGGCATCGATAGCGAGCCTGTGGCCCTGATCGCTGAGGGTTTGCCGCCGGAAAAGATAGTGACTTTCAGCCTTGGTGCACGCCCCGAGGCCGATTTTGTTGCCCACGATATCAGGCGCGATGGCGGTTTCCTCACCGCACGGATCGAACAAAAGGGCGGCGAGCCTGTTTCCCTCCGTCTCCCCCTTATTGGGCGCTTTAATGTGGCAAACGCCCTGGCCGCTCTCGCGGCTGGGACGTTGCTGGGTGTTCCCTTGGCCGAGGGTGCGCCTAGCCTTGTGACCTTTGGCGGCACGGCCCGTCGGCTTCAGCATGTGGGTTCTCATCGCGGCGTTACCGTGATTGATGACTTCGCGCACAACCCGGACAAGATTGGTGCATCTTTGAAGACGCTCACTGATCATTTTTCTCGTGTCTTTCTTGTCTACCAACCCCACGGTTATGGTCCACTTCGCTCTTTTAGGCCGCTTTATGAAGCGGCGTTTGCGGACGCTTTACGGCCCGTCGATTCGCTGCTGGTGACTGAGCCTGCCTATTTTGGCGGAACGGTGGAGAAGACCGACGATGCCAAGCGTTTGGTCCAAACGCTCGCTGATCAATCCTTCCAAGTGACCTATGCAGAGAATCGCGAGGCCTTCCGGTCAGTCTTGACACAGACCCAGGAGAGGGACGCTGTGGTGGTGATGGGCGCGCGCGATGACAGTCTTTCGGATTTTGCCCGCAGCCTTTTGGCCGATCTGAGCCAAGGAGAGGTGGGATGAAGATCGCCGTGGTGGCGCCAAGCCGGAGTTTACCCAGGCAAGCGGCTGACCAACTTTTCTCGCTCAAAGAGAAGCACTCTGAATTAAGCAATGTCACGATCTCGATTGACGACCAGTGCTTTGCGGCCAGTGGCCATTTTGCAGGCGATGATCAGGCGCGGGCGGCGGCTTTCCTCGACGCAGCGAACGACCCAACCATTGACACGGTTTGGTTTGCCCGCGGCGGATACGGATCGGGCCGGATCTTGCCCTTGATCCTCCCGGCACTGAGGGCTCCAGCCGCGCATAAGACCTATATTGGTTATAGCGACACGGGGTATATCTTGGCCGCTTTGGCGCAGATGGGGGTCGGCAAAAGCGTGCATGGGCCGATGGTCAGCGATCTATTGCGGCCAGGCGGAGACGATGCCGTTCTGCGCGTCTTGCGTTGGCTGGCGGCAGACAGTGAGGCGTCTCTCGAACCTTCGCTCGAGCAAGGTAAAAGGTCCTATGCCTTCAACCTCACGATCTTAGCGTCGCTGGCAGCATCCCAGTATTTACCCAACCTCGACGGCGCCGTCCTGATGATTGAAGAGATTGGCGAGCATCTTTACGCAATCGACCGAAATCTGATGACAGCCTTCTCGAGTGGTCATCTCGATCGTCTGCAGGGAATTCGTTGTGGTCGGGTCTCTGATGTCCCTCAAAACGATATAGACTTCGGTCAGTCAACTGAGGAGATTGTCCGCTCTTGGTGCGACCGTTACCGGGTCGACTATCTTGGTCCGGCTGATATCGGCCATGATGTCGACAACAAGCTGGTGCCGTTTCCTATCGCCTTTAGGCAGGCGTTGTTGCCGTAAGCTTGTCGAGAATTCGGCCGTACCCGTCTGCGCCCTGGGCGCCTGAAACGACGCGTTTTTCGCCAAAGATCATGGTGGGGACGACCATGATCCCTCGCCGGGCAAACTCTTCGGTTCGCTCTCGTACCGCCGAACCCGCGGCTTCATCGTTGGCAACGCGGCGCGCCTCGGCGGTATTTAAGCCGACCCGGTCGATCGCTTGAGCAAGAACGTCCACATCGCCGATATGGAGATTGTCGGTGAAATAGGCCTTGAAGAGGGCCATCTTGAGGTCATGCTGCTTATCAAATCCATCAGCCCAGTGAAGAAGCTGGTGGGCCTTGAGGGTATTATAGATCCGCATACCGTCTGACCGGTTAAAGGTGATCCCCAGCTCCTCGCCTAAGGCGCGCATCCGTTGACCGCCCCCTGAGGCCGCACCGGGACCATATTTCATTTCCAAATGTTCGCGAATTTCCTGTCCCTCGTGGGGCATCCAGGGATTGAGCTCAAATGGTTCCCAAGTGATCTTGGCCTCGAGCGCACGCGTATCCAGGGCCTGCTCCAATTGTTTGTAGGCCACATAACACCAAGGACACACAACGTCTGAGATGATGGTAATGGTCAGCATAAAGGCTCCATGAACATGCTATCGGCTCGGCGTCGGTCGTGCGATCACCAGCGCCGCTCCGTAGAACACCAGATAGGCGAGCACCCACACAAGCTGCGGCCAAAGGGTGATCGATCCGTCGAGATAAGGAATAAGTTGCGGATTGGAAGCTGTTGGTTTGTACGCCCACCAACCAGCGGAGATCGCGAGCATTTCAACAAAGAAACTCTGGGCCTGACCCCAAGCGAGAAGGATGCCTAATTCTGGCCAGCTGAACCGTGCAAAGAGCTCCCGTTTCAAAACGCGCCGGGCAATGATCGCACCAGCTATGAAAAGGCCCGCGTCCCATAGGCAGAAAACAAGCAAGACAGCCAGTCCCAAGATCAACGGGCCGTCAAACGTAAACTCCTCTCCCTCAGCTAGGGGCGCGCCGCCGGGCTCGATCTGGTAGGCCATGTCCAAGACTGTGAAACCGATCTCCCAGGTCGATCCCAACACGCCGCCAAGGATGAAAAGCCATACCCAAGACCGGGGCACCTGGGCCGCCCGTAACGCCCAGGCGAAAAGGCCTGCAATCAACAACGCGCCGACAACGAACAGTGCCATGGGTCGTCCCTCTCTTGGCGGTCATCGCCCCTGTTAGCCCTCGCCGGAAGGATCGTTGACGGCCGGAGACTGGCCATCGATCCCGCAAGACCTAAGCCTAGGAGCCTAGAGCGTTAGCGGGACACTGTCCAAGCCGCGAGCAGCCAACAAAAAGCGGAAGTCACTGGCGTTCGTACTGGACGTCCGCGAGATAGATGAGCGTCATACCGTTGCTATAATACTCAGCCAGCGCTTCGATCCGCTGTGCCTCGGCGTCATAAAGGGCGGTGGTTGCGTTAAGAAGGTCCCGCTGTGATGCCGCCCCGAAGGCGAATTCATCTTCGCGCAGGCGCCGCTGTTCACTCAAGGAATCGATTGCCACGTCGAGGGTGGAAAGGATGCTGCGCTGGCTATTGACGATCGTCCAGGCAGCGGTGATTTCTTCGGTCAGCTGGGTGCGGACGATACCCGCCTGGGCCTCGGCTGCTCGAACCCGTGCTGCTGCCGCTGCGCGCTCGGCGCGCACCCTACCGCCAGAGATAAAATCAGCACGAAGATTGAGACCAAGGCGGTTAACATTGTCGGATTCGTTGGGAAAGTCCGAATACTCATTCGCCGTAAAAGCGGAGACCCGCAATTCGGGATAGCGTTCACGCCCTATCCGCTTGCGCGCGGTGCGGGCGGAGTCCGCTTGGACCTCAAGGCGCGAGACGACCGGTGACAGGGAGAGGGCGTCTGAGACCGTCTTATCAACGGAGCGATCCTGAAGACTTTCCAAAAGCTCCCCAATCCACCGCTCCGACGCGCAGACCGTCTCCGATCCCGCCAGCCGCGCGAGCCGGGCTTTAGCGAAGATCTCTTCGTTGGTGAGGCGGGCCAGGGTCAACTGGACCAAGGCAACGTTAGCCTCGACCTCGGTCAAGAGGACGGACGTCGCCATCCGCGAGTCAAAAAGAGCTTGGACCGCCTTGAGGTCCGATTCATAGGCCTCGAGCCGACGCTCAGAAATATCAATCAGTTGGCGGACGCGCCAGAGATTAACAACCGCAACTGCCGCTTCGAGAGCGGTCTCCTGATCGGCTGCAATCGTCCCGAACAAGGCCGCCTGGCGATCAAGGCGGCGCTCATCCATCGCAAGGCCGGCCGCGCCGAAGCTGAAGATATGTTGGGACGCTTGGATGCCGAGGCGGTTATCGACTTGGTTGTCGACCAAGCGTCCATCACCGACCCCCACAGTGTTCACGGTACTGATTTGTGGCAGGTAGCGGGCGCGTGCCGCTGCGACGTTGGCGGCGGCTTCATCGAATCCTGCGGCAGCAAGAGCGGTGCGCGGATCGCGCTCAAGGGCATCATTGACCACCTGCCAAATCGGCCGACAAGAGTTGGGATCCCGCGGATCAATCTGGGCTGTGGCTTTGCCAAACCCTGCGGTGGTGATGAGAAAAACTAGAAACAAACGCATAGAAACTAAAGGCCGCGGCGGAACGTGGTGGTGATGGGTTCAAGCAGGTAATCAAGAAACGTGCGATCAAAGCCGCTGTCGATGAAGGCTTCCACCGGCATGCCGGGGATGAACTCGAGATCGCGATCATCGATCGACGCGTCTGGCTCGAGAAGTAGTGTTGCTTCGTAATAGTTCGCCCCCGTCGCGGGGTCCGTCTTCAGGTCAGCGGAAACCTTGGTCACCCGGCCCGTCATCGATGGTGCTTTCCATGATTTGTAGGCGGATAGGCGGGATGTTGCGACGAGACCTTCGCGGACCGAATCGCGGTCGGCTGGATTGACGCGTACCTTTGCCACGAGACTGCGCTCAGCAGGGACAATCTCCATGATCGGTTCGCCTGCACGCACCACGCCGCCGAGCGTGTTGTGGGCGAGGTTCATGACGGCCCCCGATTGCGGAGCAATGACCTGGGTCCGTTGAAGGATGTCGTCGGCGGCAGCGAAACGTTCTTCGGCGGCAAACGCCATGCGCCGAAGTTCCGTCGTTTCTGTGCTTATCTTTTCTTGGAAAGCAGCGCCGAGTTGCGTTATTTTTCTTTCAATCTCAGCAACCTGTGAAGCATTCTCTGCAGCTTCTGCTTGCAAATTGGAGAGCTCGCCCTCGAGCCTTGCCGTATCGCGTTCCAGGGTGCTCACTTCATCAACTTGAACCAAACGGCGGTCGAGGAGGTCACGCTTCAGTCGAAGTTCCGTTCGCGATGCTTCGAGTGCGCGGCGCATGCTCTGCATCTGCCTACCCCGTGCGGCGCGGCTTGAAACCAGCGTTTCGCGCTGGGCATCGAGCACAGCGATTTCGGTTTCGTGGTTTTGCCGTTGTTGTTCGAACTGCTCGCGTTGACGGTTGCGCATCTCTTGCGCCTTATCTGCTGAGATGGAGAGAAAGCTATAATCCGTGAACGATAGACCCTCTCGGCTCTCTTTCAGCGCATCGAGGCGATCGAGACCGGCAAAGAGGTTATAGAGTTCCTGGGCGATTTCGTCCCTGTCGGCCTCCGCAGCAATTCGGTCGAACACCATCAACACGGCGCCCGCTTCGACGATATCGCCTTCACGGACATTCACTGCACGGATAATACCACCTTCAAGATGCTGCACCATCTTTCGGTTGTCTTCGACGACGAGGCTTCCAAAGGTTGCAACACCTTCGGAGAGGGGAGCTAGCCCTGCCCAGAGGAGGAAGCCACCAAGCCCTATAAAGCAAGCGACGCCTGCCCGGCGGAGCGACGTATCGGGGCTAAAAAAGCTATCAGCTGGCACGTGCCGCCCCTTTCCGCATTTCATCAAAGTATGCTTCTTTGGTCCGCATCGAGATTTTTCCGCGGTGCAGGGTAAGAACCGAGCTGCAGGCATTGATCACGCGGACATCATGGGTGGCGACGAGCCCAATGCCGCCTGCCTCCGCGTGTTTTGCCAGGGCGGCGACGATTTCCGCGACCAAGGCCGTATCGAGCGCAGCGGTCGGTTCATCGAGGATCAAAAGCGGCGGAGAGCCAAAAAAAGCACGGGCCAAACCGACCGCCTGCCGCTGTCCACCGGAAAGGCTCGAACCCTCAGCGCCGATCGGCGTTTCGAAGGACTTGGCGAGACGCGAGATCACTGGCGCCGTCCCTGATCGTTCCGCGGCAGCGATGACTTCCTCGTCAGCGCCTGACTGGAAGCGGGCGATGTTTTCACGCACGGTTCCGCTCAGTAGACTGATGTCTTGCGGCATGTAACCGATGTACCGACCACGGTCATCGGGATCCCAGGCGTGAATATCGACCCCGCCAAGGCGCACAACGCCCTCTGTCGGCGGCATAATCCCAGCAGCAACGCGAAGAAGGGAGCTCTTGCCTGCGCCGCTCTCACCGATCACCGCAATCAATTCGCCTGGGCTGATCGTTAGGTTAAACTTGGGGATCAGGAGTCTCTCCTCTCCGGGTACGGACACAGAGAGGTTCTCGACTCGCAACACAGCCTCGGGTCGAGGAAGAGCAACGGATGGCGTCTCCTTGCTGAGCGCTGAAGGGATCGCCGCCTCGACCTGGCGCCAGTCGTCACGCAATTTGACCAGCTGTTTCCACTGATTGACGATTTGATCGATCGGTTGAAGCCCGCGGCCAAGAAGGATCGACCCGGCGACGATGGAGCCTGGCGAAATCATCTGGTTAAGGACAAGAAACGCGCCAAGTCCGAGTGCACCAACCTGAAGGATTTGGCGAAGCGCTCGGCTCACCGACGAAATAAAACCGCCCGTGTTCGATGCTGCCATCGATGTTGTGAGGCCAATCCGCTTCGCCCCCATGACCCGATCGGTGACTGCGCCAATCATGCCAAGCCCGACCACCGCCGGGGCTGACATCAAGCTTTGCCGGGCCAGTTGGCTCGCCGCGCCCTCCTGCATGCTTGCTGCTTGTAACGGCGCTTTCGTCACTGTCTCTTGGATAATCGCAAGACCGATGAGCAAGACGGCACCCACAAGGGCAAGCGCTCCCAGCGCTGGGTGCACGAGGAAAAGCAGCACAAAGAACAGTGGCGCAAACGGCAGATCAAAAAGCGGCGCCGGGCCACCATTGATGAGCCATGCCTGAAGTCGGCTCAACGCCTGGCCCGGGTGATCCTTCGCGCTTGCACCCTCCTTCAAGGCTTGAGAGTGAAGCGGCTTGTCGAGGCGCTCACTGAGCATCGCACCGAGGATAGCAAATGTCCGCTTCCGGCCTCCCTCCGCTGCGCCATAAATGCCGAGAAGAAAGACAGCAATGAGGCTGAGAACGGTGAGCGTTTCATAGGAACCGGAGGTCAGCACCCGGTCATACACCTGGAGCATGTAAAGCGGCGAAACTAACATCAGTAGGTTGATCGCTAGCGTGAAGCCGAAGGCTGTTGCGATCCGTTGTTTAAAGCCGGGGCCCGCCAAAATACTCTTCAGCGTGCGCGGATCATCCGTCATCGGTGCGGCATCGAAAGCCGTGCCCGTGGCCGGACTCGTCGTTTGCTCGCCCCTCACAACGCTCTTCTTACCCCCGTCTTTCAAATGGCGAAGATGCCCGTTTTCTCCCTCTTTTCAGAGGGTTCTCGCCAGAATAGCAGAGGAACAGAAAAACCCTTTTAAATCAAGTCCGATATGCCGATCAGACACAGTCATGACACTGTTGAATAGAGTCTCTGCTGCACAGCAGCAGCAGTGATTACGTCTTTGACTGCTGCACAATGCACGATTCTGCTAACATCGTCACTTGAGGCTCAATGGCAGCAGTGTCAGTGTTATCCTTAACACTCCGCCCACCGCACCTTTCAGGGTGGAGGCGGGGGATTGAAGTATGGACCGTTATGACGATGACCTCTTAGGGTCAGATGAGTCATCCAGCGAAACTTTTCTTGATAGGGCGCAGACGGACGACCAGGGGTCGCGGCGACGGCGCGCGAGCAAGGCTGCGTTAATCGCGTCAACGTCGATCTCGGCACTGCTGATTGATAAAGCGATCGCGCTTCAAAGCGACGTGCCATCGAATTTTACGGCCGCCTCGGAGCTGCCTGGTGGTGCCAGTTATGAGCTACGCGACGATGGCTTGCTGGAGGTCACAACGACATCGGGGCGGGTGGTGCTGCTCGATGCCGGTGCGTTCGTGATCACCGCTGATGGCGCCCTTTTCATCGCGAAGGACGCGGCGGCCAGCGCGGGGCTGAATGGGCAGGATGCTCTTCCGGCTCAAGAGCCCGAGACAGAGGATGCCCCCATCCCTGACGCGGGTGACGTCGAGACCGCTGCGGATCCCGTTGAGGCCGAAGCGATTGAGGACCTTGCCGCCGAGATATCTGCCTCTGATCTGCCAGGGCTCGCCCAATACGAGCTGCGCGAAGATGGCTTGCTGGAGATCGAGACGACAGCGGGGCGGGTGGTGCTGCTCGATGCTGCTGCGTTCACGCTCACGGATGATGGTGAGCTCTTGATCGCGTCGGAGGCTGCGGTGAGTTCCGGCCTCAATATGACAGATACGATGCCCACACACATGTCATCGACGGAGGACGCTCTCTGGGTCGATGGGATGGAAGATGGTGGGCGTGATTGGTTGCCCTTTGCTATTGCGGGGGCGATCGCGGCTGGCGGTCTTGGCATATATTTTCTGACCAATGACGATGATGATGACAGTAGCGATTCTGATGAAACGCCCACGAACAATACACCAGCCTTTGGCAGCGTCACGACCTTCACCATCGATGAGGGCGGTTTTGCGGCGTTTGTTGCGTCGGCGACGGACGATGATGGCGATGCTTTAACCTATTCGTTGTCTGGCACTGATGCATCGCTCTTTACCATCAACGCAACGACCGGCCTTGTCCGCTTTATCGATCGAACGGACTTTGAGATTCCGGCCGATGCCAATAGCGATAATCAGTACAGCCTCACGGTTTCGGTCAGTGACGGAACTGCCACCACATCGCAAGCGGTCACTGTCACCGTCCAGGACGTTGACATGTTTTCTGTGGCGGGCACGGACGATAATGATTCGATCGACCTGTCGTCTCAGGACGAAGACATTACCATTGGAGCCCAGGCAGGCGATGACGCGATTATCACCGATGCTGGAGACGACACCGTCTTTGCCGGCACCGGGAATGACATTATCTTTGCTGGTCAAGGCGCCGATACTGTTCAGGCTGGTGCTGGCGATGATATCATTGTGCTGGTCGGTGAGACCGGTACTGATGAATACGCTGCTGGATCGATCACCAATTCAGGTGGTGAAGGCATCGATGTTTCGTCCGTTCTGTCTCTTTTGCGGCTCAATGGTCAGACCACAAGCGATGCCGTCGCCGGAGAAACCCTCGTCGGCGGCGTGGGGGATGACACACTCATCGTCTACGGGGAGATTGATCTCACCGAGGTCACGCTTTCTGGGATTGAGCGGCTCGTCCTCAACTCTGATGCAACGGTTGATGCGGAGGATCTAGGTGCGGGCGGTGTTGAGGTCATCACGGGCACGGGTTCTGCCGTTCTTCGTCTAGCGGGATCGGGGGAAGTTGATCTTGCCGATCTTGATCTCGAAGGCATCGCCTTTTTGGAGATTGGTGAGAATGTCGAGCTCTCAGCCGAGACCGTTGAGGATCTGCTCGATGCTGGGATCACCGCGATTGGGGGCAGCGGAAGCCTCGATATCAACACGGTGAGCGGCGACGATCTGGATGGTCTTATCTTTGAAGAGAGCATCGAGGTGTCGAGCGACGGGGAATCCGTCGACCCAACGGAATTCGGCGGCAGCATCACTGACGGTAGCATTGGCGAGGTGGTGCTGAGCGTTGTTGATGACGTCACTATTGATGAGAACACCACCGCTCTTCAAACGGTGAGCGCGATTGATGCTGAGGGCGGTGATCCGACCTTCACGCTCGGTGGTCAGGATGCGGCGCTTTTCAATATCGATGAAGAGACCGGGGCAATCAGCTTTATCGCTGCGCCCGATTTTGAGACTCCATCGGACACGGACGTTGACAATGTGTACCGTCTTTCTGTCAGGGCATCGGTCGATGATCGGTCGACGACGGAAGACCTCATCGTTCGCGTAAGCGACGTCAACGAAGCTCCAACCATCACGTCGGGTTTGGCGGGATCCGCGACCGAGAACAGCACGGCGACGGATTATCAGGCAGGTGGAGAGGATCCAGAGGGCCTTGCCCTGAGCTATTCTATCGCTGGCGGAGACGATGGTGGTCTTTTCACCATCGATGAAAACAACGGGACTCTTGCGTTCGTTGACGCCCCAGATTTTGAAAATCCAACCGATGCGGACGGTGATGGCACGTATGAGGTGGCCATCGAGATCACCGATGGGGAGCTCACCAGCACAGTCAATGTCTCTGTCACCGTCAATGACACGAATGAGGCACCGTCCTTCACCTCACCCAGTGACGTTGATGTTGCCGAGAATGCTGTCGCAACCGGTCTTGATCCGTCCACGACTGACCCAGATGGCGATGACGTCACCGTCTCGATCACCGGCGGGGCGGATGCAGGTCTCTTTGAGATCGGTGATGACGGAATCGTCTTCGTCGCTGCACCCGACTTCGAGACGCCTGCCGATGCTGACGGCAACAACGTCTATGAAATCGAGCTGACCGCTAGTGACGGCGACGTGACGGTGACCCAGGACGTCACCATCGCCGTCACTGATGTCGATGAGAACTTGCCCGAAGCCGGCTCCACTGTGAGTTTTGCCCTCGCCAACGATACGGGTCGGGAGGATGATGATGCTGTCTCCCAGGACATGGGGCTAACGGGCGTTATCTCCAATCCCGGTGTCGTTGTCAGTCTGGTGATCACCCTCGACGGTGAAGAGTTCGATATCACCGACCAGATCGAAGACGACGGCAGCTTTGCTCTCACTGAAGACGAGCTTGCCACCCTTCTCGGTGAAGCAGTGGAGGACGGCACCTATCTTGCGACCCTCACCCTGACGGACACAGAGGGCCTCATTGATGTTGAGTCGCTGACGATCACACGTGATACGTCCGCCCCCGGCATGCCGACGATCCAGCTATCGAAATCTTCCGATAGCGGTGAACTAGGCGATGGCGAGACGGTATACGCCGTTGTCAATATCACGGGTACGTCAGAAGCGGGCGCGTCGGTCCAAGTTGGCGACGCCAGCGCTTCGATCGTCGGCGCAGCGAACACCTTCACGGTGAATGGCTTGGCGCTAGGTCTTGGCGAGAACGAGTTTGACGTCTCGGCGACGGACCGAGCCGGCAACATTGCCACCGATAGCTTTTCGGTCAGCCGTGTTGACGGCGAAGCGGGCGATCCTGTCCTCTTCTGGCTCGACGTCACACTTGATGCGATCGCATCGAACGCGATGAACGCCGTACAAGCGTCGCGTGGTCTTGCCATGGTGTCGATCGCTATGTCCGACGCGGTCAGCGCGATTGATGGTTCAACGCCTTTTTATGGCTCTTTCGATGTTGGCGATGCAGCGACCACGGATGTCGCGGTCGGCTATGCCGCCTACGAAGTCCTCAATTATCTCTTCCCGGACGATAGCGTCACCTTCACCACGGCGCTCAATGATGCCCTTGACGGGATCGATCCCGGCGACAGTTTTGATCAAGGACAAGCCCTTGGTGAAGCGGTGGGCGATATTGTCGTCGCCATCCGCAACGCCGATGGCTGGGATGATTTTGAGACCTACACACCGGGAAGTGAGCCGGGGGACTGGGATCGCACGGGGCCCTTCTTTAGTGAGCCCGTCGATCCGCAATGGGCAACGGTCGACACCTTTGTTCTCGACAGCCAGGACCAGTTCCGTCCCGATGGCCCCCCTGATCTGACCAGCCAGGAGTATGCCGAAGCGGTCGCTGAGGTGCAGTCGCTCGGCAAATCCGACAGCACTACGCGTACGGAAGACCAGTCCGAGATCGCGCAGTTTTGGAAAAATGGCGCGGGCACAAGCTCCGGCCCCGGCCAATGGAACGAGATCCTCCAAGAGATCTTGGAAGAGCAAGAGAGCGGCCCTGCGGCATCGGCGAAAGCACTTGTTGCCCTTAATGTGGCGATGGCTGACGCCGGTATCGCCGCGTGGGATGCTAAGTACACCTATGGGTTCTGGCGACCAGAGGACGCCATTGCGGAGGCCGATACGGACGGCAATGATGCGACTGTCCAAGACGAGGATTGGCGCCCGCTGATCACGGCGCCCGCCCACCCAGAATATGTCTCGGGTCACTCCACCTTCTCAGGTGCAGCAGCGACGGTCTTGACTGATCGCTATGGAGACAATTTCTCGTTTGAGGCGACCTCCCGCGGCTTGCCTGGCGTCACCCGCTCTTATTCGAGCTTTGATGAGGCGGCTGAGGAGGCAGGCCGGAGCCGGATCTATGGCGGTATTCACTACGAATTCTCCAACCAAGATGGTCTGACCCTCGGTGATGATGTCGCGAGTGAAGTGCTCGATGTCCTTGGAACAGAGGTCGACAACTTCGCGCCGCTCGTTCTTCTCGATGGTGAACTTCTGGATGCCTTGGATGCCCTCGCGCCGGACGATGCGGGCCTCTTCATTGGCGATGACCTCACCATCGGCGGCCGGGTCGTGGACAATCTGTCGGGCGTGGAGGGCTTTGTCCTCTCGATCGATGGCGGTGCCAACCGGGACGTCGATTTTGATCAGTTCGGGCTTTTCTCTGTAGAGATTGATGTTCCGGACAATGACAGCTTTGATGGCGTCCACACCTATGAATTCACGGCAACCGACCTTGAAGGGAACGTGCGTTCCGCCACCATTGCGGTCGTCGTTGACACGGTGGCGCCGACCCTCTCGCTCGAGAGCTTCGCTGATGGCGATACGATCGAGAACGGTACACGCCTCAGCGGTACTTTTGACCCAACGGGCTCTAAACTTGTCTCGCTGACGCTTTCCGTCGACGGAGCAGACACCAGGACGGTCGCGTTCGACCAAGAAAGCCAGACCTTCGACGAGGCGCTTCCGCTTGGTACTCTTGGCGCAGGTGAGCACACCGTCACCGTTGTGGCCCGCGATGCGGCCGGCAACGAGACGAGCGAGAGTTTCACCTTTACCCTCGAAGACGCCATCCCGTTCGAGGTCGTTTCGATCGAACCAGCCGCTGATTCTGAGGAAGTTGGTCTCACCCAAAATCCAAAAATCACGTTCAGCCGCGCGGTTGATCCGGACACGATCACAGAAGAGTCGGTCTTCATCATCGATTCCGCAGGGGAGGTTGTCCCCGCCAGCGTGGTCGTCGGGGCCAACGGCACCGCTGTGCAGCTCTTCCCCGATGAAAGTTTCGCCGGTTCAGAAACCCACACGCTGGTGGTCAAAGGCGACATCGTTGCCGCGGCCGCCGACGGCGCCCTTCTCGATGGGGACGATGACGGCGAGGTTGGCGGCGATTTCGGCGCTGACTTCACCACGGTCAGCAACACGCCCGTCGCCAACACATCGCTGGTTGGTAAAGTGGTTGGGCCAGGTCCTGACCTAGAGCCGATGACCGACGATGATTTCAGCAGCGGCGCTGACGGCACGGCCAATACTTCGGATGATATCTACGATTTCCCGATCGCTGGCGCGAAGGTTTATATTCTCGGCCGAGAAGATGAAGCGGTGTTCACTGATGAAAATGGTGAATTCACGCTGACGAATGTGCCGGCTGGCAATGTCAAAGTCGCCGTCGATGGCCGCACCGCGACCAATCCACCCGAAGGCGTTTTCTACCCAGAGATGACGATGGATCTCACCATCGTGGCGGGACAGGAAAACACCATTCTTGGTACCACCGGCACCGCCGATCAGCGCCTTGAAAATCTAGAAAGTCCACAAGTCTATCTGCCGCGGCTATCGACCAACATCCTCCAGGTGGTGAGCGAAGAGCTGCCCACTGAAATCAATCTGACCGAAGAAGGTTCGGACGGCCTGACGGAGGAAGAGGCGGGTATTCTGGGCCTCACGGTCCAACCAGGATCTCTTGTCGACGATAATGGTGATCCTGTTGAGAACCCAATGGTGGGGATCTCAACCGTCCCGCCCGAGCTTGTTCGCGATATGCTGCCCGACGGGGTTCTTCAGCATACATTCGATATCACAATCCAGGCGCCGGACGCAGCGGCCTTCACTGAGCCCGCGCAGATCACGTTCCCCAACGTCTTTAACGCTGAGCCTGGCACCAAGCTGAATTTCTTGAGCTTTGACCACGACACCGGCCGCTTGGTGATTGAGGGAACGGCGACCGTTTCTGCTGATGGCTCCACCGTGACCACCGATGCGGACACGGGCGTGACCAAACCTGGCTGGCATGGCCTGACACCGCCGGGCGGCAATGGTTGTTCGGGCGGATCCCCGCTGCAGCCTGATGAGCGCGACCCCGATGCGACGGAGACAGAAACCACCGAGACACTTGATCTTTACACAAGCGATGGCGCAGGCGGAATCCGCTTTGTTCGCGAATGGTCAGCACCCGACGCTCTTCCCGGCACACCCCCGCCAGCCGGCGATCCCGACTGCCCACCACCCGCAGAAGACCTCGAAGACCAGGAGCAGCCCTGGGTCGAGGTGACCATTGAGGTCGATGAGGTCCTCAGCAAAATCGCCAAAAAGGCTGGCAATCTGGATCTTGTCGATCAAAGCTTCGTTCTGCGCGCAGGCACCGGAGCCGAGCGCGGTTTTGCCTTCTCGATGAAAAGCTTCGTCGAGATGTTTGGCGCGGGCGGCATCAAAAATGTCGAGATAAATGAGCTTTACGGCTCGAAGATCACGATCACCACGCGGACGCAGGATGCCGATGGTGATCAAACTGTCCACACGGAAGAAATCTTTGTCTCGCGCTTCATCGATGCGGTTGATGATAAGCACACGAACTCTCAGTGGGAGTTCGTCGATACCGTCAACGACGGAGCAGCCGGTGATGTCATTCGGAAGAACGACATTAAGATCATCGGCGGCGATGCCACGCCAGAAATATCCGTGCAGGATGGAACAAACTACTTCGTCACCTCAACGCAAGACCAGGTTTGGTTTGATCCCGTCCAGACAGGGGACGACCGCACCGACCAGCTTGAGGTCTCCTTCGCCAATGCCGGTGGCGACGTTGCTGGCAGCGTTGAGTTGCTGGGTGATGCGAAGGACAAGCAAAAGATCTTCATTGATCGCCAGTCCATTATCGATACCCTCAAAGGGATCGCCGATGGTACCGACGGCAACGTCACCTATTCAAGTGCCTCACTCAATGTGACGGCTGCTGAACGTGCTTTGTTCGATAACCTCGACGCGATGGGCAACGTCGTCGATGAACGCGGTGCGATTGCTGATGCGATCATTGCGCGCGTTAAAGCTGATTATAATGCCTATACAGATGGTGTTGAGTTTGTCACATCCGGCGGGACAGGCGTTGTCACCGTCAACTTCCTGACCAGTTCAGCCAACCAAATTTATGGCCGTGCCGATCGCGTCGACACCAACAACGTAGACGACGTGGTCAAGGACTTCATGAAATACAGCAAGTCCGAACTCTATTTCCGGATGGATCACGAAATCAACCAAACCGATGCCGGTCAGGTGAACGTGTTCCTCGAGACCTATCTTGAATTCTGGAACGTCCCGACGACCGCTGATCTTGTGAAGTCGTATGCGGACACCACCGCACACGAAGCGGGCCACACCCTCGGCCTTCGTCACGCCTGGAAGAGTTTCAACGGCGGTACGACCATCAAGCACGCAGGTGTTGGCGCGAACAACGGTCAAACCGACATCATGATGGGCCATGCCGGTGATCGGCAAGCGGCGTTGAGCTTCGATGCGACCGACGAAGCGGTCATGCTCCTCTCCAACATGGAGTACACGAGGTCTCAGGCCCAGGAAGCCTTCAACTACTATTACGGCCATTACTTTGGTGCGAATGGGGACAATTCTGGGTTCTCCGTCAGTCATCATGTGATCGAGGATGGTCATGTCCATGACCACAGTTGTGCATGTGGGCAGTGTCTCGACTTCTCAGAGTTTGTCGACAGCCAAGGTTTCGAGCTCGCATCGTCGGCTTACGGACACGATACAGACTCTGGTTGTTGTGCGTGCGATGTTTGTCAAAGCGTGGATATGCTCAATGGCACGCACCAACCGCACGGCGCCGCCCCGATTGTCTTGAGTGAAGATCTGATCGACAATCCACTCGATGCACCGGTGCTCGGCTATTTCGATGCCGATGGCGCGCCGATCTTTGGTTCGCTCGACTTCGGCAGTGTTATCGTTACCGATGACAACACAGCGAGCATCACCATCACCATTACAAATGTTGGTACACAGACGGCTGTTCTCGATCAGTTTGCGTCCACCAATGGCGCCTTCACGATCACCGGTGCCGGCAACGGTACACAGATTGCTGCTGGGGAGAGTGTCGACGCTGTCATCACCTTTAATCCGTCCTCTGTTGGCAGCGTGGAAGGCATTCTTAACATTGAGGCGAATGACGGCGAAGGGCTGATCACCTTTGATCTTGAAGGGTTCGGGCAGAGTGATGGTCCGCATGCGACGTTGTTGTCCATTGATAACAATCTCGGCGGCGCAGACATAGACGAGACCGTCAGCAGTGACGAGGTCTTCACGATCCGCAATGACGGTGATGAGGACCTGATCATCAGCGCCATTACGCTGGGTACAGATGCCATCGGCTTTGCGCTGTCCGGTATTCCCGATGATCTCGACACCAATCCCATAACGCTTGGCATTGGGGAGACGTTCAGCTTCGGCGCGACCTTCACCGGTACCGATGTCGGTCTGGCGCGCGGGTCTGTTCAAGTCGTCACCAACGATACGAACAGCCCGACCTTGAACCTTGGCCTCTTGGGGACTGGGTTTGAGGGACTGCACTATTTCGACTGGGGCAATGACTTTGTCGCCGTTGAAGTGAACGGACAGGTCACGCGCGTCACGTCGGACAGCCAAGGCAATTTTGATGTCTTCTTGCCGCCAGAGGCGCCTTACCGGATCGTTATTTTTGATCCTGAAAGTGGTTTGTTGGCTGAAGGCTTCGGCACCACGGCCCCATCCGGCGGCGGTGTTGATCTCACCTCCAGCCTCGTTTTCCGTCCGGACACGTCCTTTGACGGCGATTTCGATGGTCTTTCCAGCAAAGCTGAGTTCGCCATCGGGACATCCGATATGATGGTGGATAGCAACGGCGATGGTATCTCCGATTTTGCCTCGATCGAGCTGGGCATTGATCCGCTAGCAGGCGTCCTTACCGAACCTGGCATTGTTGCATCGCTCGACGTTGGCGCGGTGATCAATGAGATCGTTGTCACAGCAGATCTTCCTGATACCCCGCTTGCCGCGCTTCTGGCCGTTGGTACCAATGGCCTGGCCGTTGTCGGCTTTGATGGTGCCGCAACGTCACCGATCCTTCTCAATACCCTTGATCTTCCGGGTACAGCGGTCGATGTCGCCCTCGATGACCTTTTGGGTCTCGCCGCTGTGGCCACGGGGCAGGGCGTCTCAATCGTCGATGTCACTGACGTCAACGCGCCGACCGTGATCAACACGATCAACCGTTCGGTCAACCTCGTTGAGGCGGAGGACGGCCGCGTCTACACCGCAGAGGCGGGTCAAGTGGTCTCCTACGACCTTGCTAGCGGTGAGCGGCTGCAGCGTCTCGACGTACCCTCAGGCGCCAATTCCGTCCGTACAATGACGATGGAAGGCGGCTTTATCTACACGGTGGACAGCAGCCGGACCCTGACCATCATTGAGATCGTCAACGACGAGATGGTCGTGCGCGGTAACCTTGGCCTGACGAGTGAAAGCTGGTCGAGCAGTATCCGCTCGGACAAGCTTTTCGCCTCCGACGGGGTTCTCTATATCCCTGCTGACCAAGGCTTCAACGCTGGGTACGCAACGGTCGATATCACGGACCCGGCTGCGCCTTCATTGATCAGTGGACCTGATGATCGTGCCTTGGGCGGCACCGACTTTGCTGATGCCGGCAGCGGCGTCGGCCTCGCGGTTGGCCGTGTCGGCGGTGTCTTCGGTATCGATACCATCATGATCGTCGATACGTCCGATCCGGAGCAAACGGGCAATTTTTCAGCCCGCTTCGATCTCGATAACGCGGCGCCGAACGCTGTGGTCGCTGCGGGCGGCTTTGGCTTTGTCGGTGACAGCTCGGGCGTCTTCCACGTCGTCAATGGCCTTGGTTTCGACGTGAACGGCGTTCCGCCGCAGGTCAATGTGGACATCGCCGAACTCGACGCTGATCCAGGAACAGAGGGTATACAGATCGAAGAAGGACAAACTGTCCGTCTTCCGCTGACCGTCTCCGACGATGTGCAGATCCAGCGCGTTGAGCTTCTCCTTGACGGTGAAGTTGTGCGCACGGATCTTTCTATCCCTTATAGCCTTAGTTTCGTGGTGCCGACCCTGGCGTCCGGCGCCACAGAAGGCACGGTGCAGGTCAGGGCCGTTGATACCGGCGGCAACGCGACGACCACGGCGCCGATCAACTTCACGATCATTGAGGACATCACGCCGCCGGAAGTTGTTCGAGTCTCCCCCGCGGACAACGGCTTCCTCCTCGTCGACACAGCCACGGCCCGTGTTATCCTTGATGAGGCCGTCGACCCTGCATCGGTGACGGCAGGTCTTGCATCCCTCACGGATGGCGACGACAATGTGATTGTTGCCGATAGTGTTCAGATCCTCAGTAGCGGACGTATTCTTCAGTTCTCCTTCCCGTCCCCAGCCGCCGGGACCTACACGTTTGATATTGATCTGACCGGCGTCACAGATTTGGCAGGCAACGCCATCGGCGGTAGCCCCATCTCCCGGACGGTGGAGTTGACTGAAGCCAGTGCCACATGGGACGGCGAGTCCAACAACAACCGGTTTGAAACGGCGACCAATTGGCGCCCGGATGAAGTGCCGACCATCGATGATGTGGCCTTTATTGGCAGCGATGCACTGAGTACAGTGCAATCATTCTCCAACGTCACGATTGAGGGCCTGCGCAGCGAAGCGGATGTCAGCGTCTTCGGCGGCATCTTCACTGCTCAGTTCATCGAAATGGCTACCGATACCACCTTCACACTAGAGGGTGGTATCCTTCGCGATGCCAATGTCATCGGCGGTACACTGAACCTTCGCGGCGGCACCATTGATGGTGTGACGGTCGCCGGCACGGGCATGGTCGATACCGGTCGTGCGATTATCGCGCGCAATCTGTCCGTGGACGGCGTCTTGACGGTGAACGGTTCATTTTCAACGAGTTGGCTGCAGTTCACAGAGCCAGGAACCGCGAGCGGCAACGGCTCGATCGATCTATCGGGTGACGGGACCGCGAATGCTCGTGTGGTTTTCTCGGGAAGCAATTTAAGCCAGTCCGAAGTCTTCACCTTTGCTGAGACTCTCGATTTGACGGGCAATGGCTGGATCTATGCTAGCCGATCGGAAGACCGTATGCGGATCCTCGGCGATGTTGTCGCTGATGGCGGTACCATCGACCTTCTCCGTGTCGATCAAGGCGGCTCGGAACTCAATCTGTCGTCGACCGATGACGGCAGTGTGCTCGTCCGGCAGCTTTTCAATGCCCGTGTGGTCGCGCAGCAGGATTCAAATGTCGTGCTCAGAGAGCTCATCCGTGATGCGATCATCGATGGACCAGGAAATGTCCAGCTTCAGAACGCCGACCTCGATAATGTCGACATAGAAACGGACGCCACCATCATCAACTTCAACGAAGTCTATGGTGGCCTGACCGTGAACGGTGTTCTGGGTCTTGATGGGTCAGCCAGTGTCGCTGACCTAATTTTCCGCGGTACACAGATGGTCGACGGCGCGGGCGTAATTGATCTCCTCGGCACCAGCGCAAACAATGATATTGAATTTTCAGGACTACAGAGCTTTGTCCAAGAGCGATTGACCTTTGGTCCTGACATCACCCTTCGAGGGCATGGATCGCTTTCCGCCAATAATGAAGACCGCATAGGCTTTAACGGCACAACGCTCGAAGGTGTTGAAGGCGGTACACTGAGTATACAAGATATCACGTCAGGCAGCAGCGTGACCGACCGCGGCGTTGTCAATATCGACGCAAGCGCTGGTCGTGTAGAGATCAATGATCGCGTTGAGTTTACGGCGTTCCAAGAGGCGGCGGGCAATGGCGACGGTCGGCTCTCGATTGCTGGTGGTACCTTGGTGGGGTCGTCCCTGGCGATCGATGCGGTCGTCTTGGGCGCCAACACACTGACTGTTTTTGATAGCCTTGAACTCGTCGGCGGAGCGACGCTGGAACTTGAAGATCCTGGTTCGTCATCAGCAAGACTCTACGTCTACGGATCGCAGATCATTGGTGATGGTGAAATCTTCCTCAATGCAAGCGATGCCAATGGTCCGATCCTATGGTTCTTCGGCGAGGAGGCGGGTCGCGACGAGTTGGGTATCGGCGAAGGCGTGACGGTCCGCGGCGCGGGGCAAATTCGCGAAAGCAGTTTCACCGCTGGTGATAGTATCGACATCGCTGGGCGTGTCGAGGCGGAGGGTGGCGAGCTCTCGATTCGGCGGATCGGCCGCGTCGACGGGACCCTGGCCGCTGACACCGATGGCGTCATCTCGATCGAAAGCAGTTTTACTGCTGACGAGACCACCACGATCGAAGTGAGCGTCGACGGCACGGATGCCGGCCTGATCGAGGTGACGGGCACGAATTTTGATCGGGCTGGGATTTTCTCAGTCACTGTAGATCCCGGTGCGACGTTCCAGATCGGTGATACGTTCACCGTGGTCCAAGTTTTAGGCAATAGCGCCGAGGCCTTCTCAGGGGCGTTTGATGGTTTTGAAGGCTTTGACCTTGGAAACGGTCTTGGTTTCGTTCTTGATACAGATCAAGATACACAAACACTCTCCTTACGTGTCGCCAGCGCAGCGGACGCTGAAGCGTTCATCAATGGCGCGGGTTTTGTTCCTGACCCAATCGATCCTGAGGTCCGCCAAGAGCAGTCCACGGATGTGGTTGATGGTTTACTAGATTTTGTGACGTTGACGTCGGATGCGGAGTTGTTTGTTGGATTGTCGTTGTCTGGGACGGGGATATTGCATGATGTTGTTCTAGGGACGCGCGGTTTATTGGACATGTCGTTGACGACGCGTTCGGTGGAGATTGAGGATGGATTGATCCTTGATGCGGATCTTGAGCTTCAGGGGACGTCGTCGCGGACGGCGTATGCGTATTTTTCTGGCGAGCAGATTGTTTCTGGGACGGGTGATGTTGTTTTAAGCCGTGCGAATGCGGTGAATGATGGAGTTGTGAACAACCGTGTGCAGCTTCAGAGCCAGCGTCAGGGGCGTGAAGTTCTCACCTTTGCTGAGGATGTTGATCTGATCGGCGATGGATTGGTGACGGTGAGTGACAGCCAGGACCGGATAGCGGTTCTTGGCGCGGCCAGGGGTGTTGGTGCGGATAGCTTGACGCTCTTTTATATTGACAATGGCGGCGCGGATCTTGGTGTTGACACGGACAATGGTGCTGTGCGCTTTGGCACCTATCTTGAGAACGCCAACCTCGTCGAAGCCGGCACAGGAACCAGCCGAGCCACCTTCAATGACAGCCTCGATATCTCTAATGTTTCTACAGAGATCGATGTACTTATCGAAAGTACGGCCAATTCGTTCTTTGACGTCTACTTCTTCAACGGCTTCAGCCTGGACAATGCTGATTTGACCATCGCTGGCAGTGCCAACGGCACTGCCTACACAGTGTTCCGCGGTGGGCAGACGATTGATGGGACGGGTTCCATTATTCTGTCAGACGAGAACGGGATTGGTACTACACTCACCAATAACCGGATCCGTTTCGATCAGCTGGCGAGCGATGAGGTGGAGACTTTCACGGTGGGCGAGGGTATTGTCATCACGGGCACGGGCCGCGTCGATGGCTCACTCGGTCCCGATGATCGTATCGATATTCAGGGCTCGGTTATTGCTGATGACGGTGAGCTTGAGTTCCTCTTCAACCTTGGTGAGACTGGCGGTACATTTGGTGCGACCGCTGACGGTATTTTGGAATATCGCTTCGATCTCGAGTTAAACGACGATGCTGCGCTTTCGATCGGTGTCGACGCGGCGGGCGCCGGTCTTGTTCAGATCATCAATTCGGGGTCGATGCTGATACAGAACGGCACGTTGGCCCTTGATGTGGCGGCGGGCGCCACCGATGCCTTGGTGCTTGGTGATGAGTTCCAGATCGTGACCACCAGTGCTGGTTTGGCCGGCAGCTTCGATACGCTGACGGGCTTTGACACAGCCGGCGCAGGCGGTTTTGCGTTGGTGGAGGATGGCAACAATCTCTTTATCCGTTTTGTCGCTGATGCCGATGTGGGTCAGGTCTTCACCCGGGACGAGGTTGGTGCTGCCAATGACAACGGCTTGCCGGCTGCTCTCGCCTCCGCTCCGGCTGCGTTCGAGGTGGTCGACGAGGTGGCGGATCTCAGTGCCGCCTCTAATCCATCCGGGGAGGAGTTGCCGTTCGATCCAGCGAACAACGGTGACCTTGGTGAGCTTTTGGCCGAAGGCGATGATGGCAGCGATTCGCCGATTGCGGATGGCCTTCAAGAGCCATCTGTCTTTGACGACGCGATTGAGCTCGGTGCCTAAGATTCGGGGTTCGGTTGGTATCAAACCCACCCTTTGCGGAGATGAGCAGTGCTCAAACGACTAAGCATCTCAGCGCTTTTCTTCTGGGGAACAGCAGAGGCCTGCTCCTGTATTCAGCCAGGGCCGGACGATGTTCTCCGCCACCTCGATGGGGCGTCGGCCATTTTTGAAGGAACGGTGTCTTTCACAACCCAGACGGACGATCACGATGGTGGCCTTCTTCGCAAGACGGTGTTCGAGGTCACGGATCGTATCATCGGGCCGACCATACCCTTAATCGAGGTCTTCCACCTCCAAGGTGATGGCGGGAACTGCGGGCTTGACTTGACCCCAGGGATGACGCTGGTCGTTATCGCCTATGAAAGCCGTAGCACTGGCCGTCTTCATACGAACAGTTGTGCGTCACCTGGCGCCCCTATCGAGGCCTATCGCATGGCAATCGCGAATAAGCCTCGTTGAACAGGTCTTCCTTCACTGAAGCCGACTGCGTTCAAAGGGGCCGGGTCAAATACTTCACCGAATTTAGTGGTGCCGCATGCCGGACTCGAACCAGCGACCTCCTCATTACGAATGAGATGCTCTACCACCTGAGCTAATGCGGCCAGAGGCGCGGGACTAGCGCAGGGAGCACGTGCCCGCGAACTATGTGGAGGCCTCGCGTTGGCTTCGATCGGCGGCAGGGCAAGGATTGCCTTTTGCGCAAGCAATGCTCGGGGTAATGCAAGCAGCGGGAGAGGCCGTTCCCCAAGACTTCTCAGAGTCGTACTTCTGGATGATTATCGCAAATGCCGGCTTAGGAGCCGGAGAGGTGAAAGACGCAATCGGCGAAGAGTTTGAAGACGCAGTCAGTTTGCTGAGGGTGAACGCAGATTGCTATGCTTTCGAGTGAGGCGTGAACGGTTCTTGAGAAGGAGAATAAGCGCCTCATAAAGATCGGCGCTGAGCTCGAACCCGATAAGTTGATCCTGAAGGAGAGTCCGGGTTTTTAAATCGAAGGTCTGGCGACGGATCAGTTGCTTCAGGCCGTTGTTCATGCGCAGCAAAAATTAGGTTCATCGGAAAGGCGGACTTGCAGCGTCGTAAGTCTATCGAGGTCCACGCATCAGTACCAGAAGACATCCCTCGCGTGCGTTCTCAGAAGATGAAGCCATAGCCCGGGCACGGGTGATGTATTTCCATCAGATCGGTTACCATGCGCTCCTCTTGGAAGAAACGCTCGCGGATCGGATCAAGATGGTCGAGCATTACAGCCATATCTTGATGAGTGAAAAGCTGGACGACGAGGCCAAAGCGCTTTTGGCCGAAATTCTTCAGTATAGCGAGTGAATATAGATAAACCGCGGCTTGTTCAAGCGGCCGTTGGGTCATACGGCACCGGCGCGCTGTTCCAGTGGTTGTTCGCGAGCTGTCTATCGTCTGTATACTACACAAATGCCCGCCGTCGTCCCTCCTGTGCTGTTCCTTCGCTTCAGGATTTGGGTTTCTCTGAACGGTCGGCCATGCAGGCCCAGGCAATACTCCGATATAGGTATAGTGCCGTTAGTAATTGATCGACAAAAGGAAAGACCTCGGTAGCTCACCGGGCGCGCTGCTTGCCCCCGGATGATTGATGCATGTCGAAACGCCGGCTCCTAGCTTTTAGGCGACTAAGAAATCGTCGACCGGTTCTGCTGGCAGGACTTCGAGGGTGACCTCGATTTCACCATCGCCATTTGCATCGTAGGCTGACGCATCATCGATTTCCCACACTGACATGTCGCCAAAGGTTCTTGTCATCTGCGTGCCGTCTTCCAGCGTCATCGCCAGGAGCAGGTCTGGTGTCTCTTCGATCAGCGGTACATCACCGGGCGCGATGTTGATGAAAGGAATCGAGAACTCTACGCCCAGGTCGAGCTGAGCAGTCAAACCATCCGTTTCAGGAGAAATGTCAATCACCTCATCGCCAAACTCAGCAACCAGGTCTGCGCTCACCTCAAGCCGCAGGCCCACCTCAGCGAGAAGGCCAAGGTAAAGTTCAAGGCCCGCTTCGTCCGATGACAGATCAAGAGCCTCTCCGCTTTCGGAGAACACGAGTTCTGGTGTGACGTTAAGCCGATCAGCGGTTTCGTCATAGGCCGTTTGTGCTGTCACCAGCACCGGTTCAGTGCCTTCGCCGACCGCACCGCCGAATTCTAAGCCGAGAGAGACGAAAGGTTGAAGTGCCAGACCCAATTCAGCTTCGAAGCTTTCCAGGCTGTCGGTCAGCAAAGCAGCTTCGATCTCGGCCAATTCTTGAATGGCAAAGAGGTTCGCCTCGGCCGCGAGAACTTCGCCTTCCCGGAACAACACTTCGCCCTCTGCCAAGGCAAGCTCGGCAAGCAATGCCACGATGTCGCCCTCGAAATCTGAGGCGGCGATGGCATCAGCAAGGGCCGCCTCGGCATCAGCGAGCGCTTGCTGCGCCGCTGGGATTTGATTTTCGAGCAGATCTTTAAGGTCAGCGACAGCGTTGAGCACGGCGTTTTGCGCGGCCAAGAGGTCGATATTGATGCTCTGTGCGATTTCCTCAAGCGACGCGCGGTTTTCGATCGCATCATCAAGCGCATCATTCGCTGCATCGACGGCTGATTGAGCTGCGTCGACTTCTTGTTGGGCAAAATTGAGCGCTCTTTGCAGGCTATCGCGCAGATTGAGCTGATTGATCTGTGCTGCCGCATTCGCATCGAACGCATCCTGAGCGGCATCGAAGGCGTCTTGCGCATCGTCAACGGCGCGATTGGCGGCGTCGCGGACACCCTGGAGGCTGATTAAATCACTCTGCTTCTGAAGAGCGTCCTGTGCGGCCTGGTTCGCGGCAATCACGGCGGCATCGAAAACGTCCTGCGCGTCGTCAAGGAGATCATTGGCGGCATCGGCCACGTCGCGAGCGATGTTTAGATTGGTCAGCCGCAGAGTTTCGAGGTTGACGGCATCGATCGCGTCATCGACCGCATCGCGGGCGTCACGAGCTGCGTTGCGTGCAGCCAAAGCGGCGACATAGACAGGATTCGGAATACCGAAGATCGATGGAGGCCCTGCATTGTCGAGCGCGAATTGGGCAACGTCGAGGGCGGCTTGCGCGGTCGCCCGCAAAGCGGTGAGGCCGCCAACGGTGACGCTGCCAAAAAATCCGATCACGGCGGAAAGTGCTGAGTCGACGGCACTAGCGGCCGAGTTGAACAGCGATTGGGCGACGTCGAGTGCATCGCTAGCAATGTTGGCCGCCGACTGGGCTTGATTAAGGGCCCATCGGGCCGACCCGACAATGGCGCCGTTCAACTCATTCGCCAGATCTTCAGCCAGTTGGGTAGCAACGTTGAAGGCGATCTGGGCGGCATCAACGGCGTCCTGCGCGAGGTTGAACGCATTTTTCTTCTGCTCGAGGAGGAATGCGGCACTGCCTTGGATGCCCGCGTTCAAGGCATCGGCAAGGGGTCCTGCCGCGGTGACGAGATCATTCAACACCCTTTGCGCGGCGTCGACGGCGTCTTGGGCGAGATCCTTCGCGGCGTTTTTTGCATCGAGCACGAACGCCAAGGAACCATCAACCAATGGGTCGAGCGACCGGGCGATGTCTTCCACCAAATCTTGCGCAGCATCGACACCTTGCTGGGCAAATGCGAGCTCATCCTCGAGGCTCTCCACCAAGTCTTCGGCAAGACCCACGGTAAATTCTGCTGCAGGGACAAGGGCCTCGAGTGCTTCGAGCGCAGCTTGCCGTGCCAATACCTCAGCCTGCGCCCCAATCACGTTGATGCCGGCATCCTCGCGCAGCTCGTCTCTTAAGGTTTTAGCGCTCGCAAGATCATTCTGTGCACGCTCGAGAAAATCGCGGGCCTCTTTCGTGCGCGCGTCCTTGAGGATGGGGATGATAATGTTGATGAATTGCTGCCGGTTCAGCGTGAATTCTGGAAACTTAATTGTGTCAAACGCGAAGGGCGCTTGCAGCTGATCGGTCGCGTCGAGAAGGTCGAGCCGGAATGAACCGTCTGTCCGCTCAACACCGCGCGGCCCAAAGATACCGCCGCTGATGGCGAGACCACCGTCGGGGAGGCCAGTGGCTGTCACCTCGATGACCTGCTGTTGAGGCGTTAGACTTGCGCTTTGGAATTCGAAACTCACCTCAAACGTCTGGGTTTCGCCTTCGGCAAGATTTTCGATTTCGCTGCTCGGGGTAAAGACTGCCTGGTTCCCAACAATCACGACACTGCCGAAGGCATCGCTGACGTCAGCGCTTAATAGCTGATAGTCCGTGCGGTTCCCCCCAATGAAGGGGAAGAATGCAATGATGCTGTTGAGCGACGATGCTGCGTTGACGGAAAATTCTTGCGTCGAGGCCAATGCGCTGAAGGAGGGGAGCGGCGTTAAAACTGTGCTGTTGGAGAGGACGTCGGAGAGTTCAACTTCGCCAATTCGGCCAAGATTAGCGATGCTCTTAAAACGGCCATCTTCGCGGACTTGAAGCATGGTCTTTTGACCGAATGTCTTGAGACGGACATCATCAGAAAAGAGACCATCTACAGCCAATTCAATTTTATCCGTGCCGACTTCGAAGTCCCGGATCACATCAACGGCGTCCGTTTCAGAAAGCACGAAAAGATCACTGCCCTGACCGCCAATAAGGATGTCGCGACCCTTTCCGCCATCAAGCGTATCGTTCCCGCGACGTCCGCGAAGCGTTTCGCCTTCGTCCGTTCCTAGAAGGGTATCGTCGCGGTACGTTCCGTTGATCGGGCCATCGCCTTCGCGCTCGGCGAGCCAGCTTTGGAACGTAGGAAAAAGGTCATCTTGGTCCGACTTGTTCGGCGTTTCACTCATGATAATCCCCCTCAGTCGGTCTTAATGCCGGTCGATGTGCCCTGCTTGTCGTTTCGCGGGCGTGACAGGATATTGTCAACCTTAACGCTCAGGCTAGTGACGCAGTTTAGCGAGGTTTTATCTTGTGAAAGGCGGCGAGGTGTTTGAACAATCAAGAAAAGCTCTGGTGAAAGTCAATTTGAAGCAAGACACGTTCAAATCCTCTCAAAAAGCGTTGTTCAGCGCAGTCCGACCTTTTTCCGTTGCGATTCTAAAATTCATCGATTCAGCTCGATTGCATAACTTAAGGCGCGTGCCTCTGCAGTCGGGCTTAGAGCATCAGTAGCCAGGAATGCGGTCTCCTAGCACGTAACGCGTCACCTCGACGTAATCCATTACGAGCGAGACACCGATCACTGCCATGAACCAGTATAAATATCGGCCCACCCATGTCTCTTCGGAGAACGGCTTTCTTTGCACGAACAAATAGATCAAGAGCGGTGTCCAGGCGATAACATGGCTGAGGCCGAGAAGTCGGACGTATCCTAATGTTCCGTACAACGTCAGGATCATAATGATGTTGGCGAGCCAGGCAGTTGCACCCCAATGCGCGCGGCGATCGAGAAAAGCGAGTGGAAGGAGCAGCCAATTCGACGCATCGATCACCCGTGTCCACCAGAAGATCCAGGCCGGACCTTGGGCGATACGATCGATCAGATGCATGTCCATCTCAAGATTCATGCCGCTTCTGCCTCATCAAAGATTGCTACCACGCGTGCCGGGGCCGCGGAGGCGCCGACCAGCTTAAGTGGGAAGACGCACACCTTGAAACCGTGGGATGGGAGCGCGCCGAGATTGACCAATTGCTCCATTTGCCAATAGGGGCGACGCTGACCAAGTCGGTGTCCCTCCCAAAAGAGATCATCCTTCCCATTTTTCTTGGACTGATCGATCTGATGGTGAAACGGAATATCCCACCCCCACTGATCAATTCCCATGACAACACAGCCTTGATCGATCAGCCAGCTGGTGGCTTCCGCGCCCATCCCGGTGCCGCGTTTCCAGTATTCCTTTGTTCCCATAAAGGTGTCACGACCAGTCCTGATGAGGACGATGGTGCCGTCAGAGATCGTTGCTCCGCTTCGCGCGAGTTCCGATTGCAAATCATCAGCGGTGATCACGTCGCCTTCCTCTTTATCCGACATATCGATGACCACGCCAGGTCCAATACACTTGTCGAGGGGGATGTGCTCAACGGTCAGCGCGTCTGTTTCTTGTCCAGGTTCGCCGCTCTTGGGACCATAGTGCCAAGGGGCATCGATGTGGGTTGTGCTGTGTACCCCCATATGCGTGATGGTATCATCCGCCCAGCCAACAAAGTCTTTGGGCATCAATTTAAACGGCAAGCCCAACGCCCGAACCAGCCAACGAGCAATCCAATGGGGTTTATGTTTAATGCGAACACGCATGAATCGTGGGTCATTGCGATTGTATTGGATAGATTTCGAAAGATCGACGACCTTCATGATGTTCACTCCTTACGGATGATGTTATCGAGACTTCCAACGCGGTTGATGGTCATGCGCAGCTTATCACCGGGGTTGAGCCACGAGCCGTTTTCGATCCCAGCACCGCCCGGGAATGTCCCCGATCCAAAAAGCTCTCCAGGATAGAGGTTTTCGCCGTTTGACGCGAAGGCAATGGCCTCGGCAAGCGTGTGCTGCATTCCTTTGGAGCTGCATTGGGCGACCAACTGACCATTGATCTCTATCGTTGCGTCAAGTTGATCGATATAAGGATTAACCTCGTCGGCGGTGACGATTGTATCAGATAAGGAAGAGGCAAAGTGTTTGGCCTTTTGTGGCCCAAACCCACTATCCATTTCTTCCTTCTGAACATCCCGTGCACTGAAGTCATTGAGAACAACGAAACCCCCAATGGCTTCGCGCGCTTGCTCGGTCGTCGCGTTCCTCAGTGGGTGTGCCAAGACTGCCCCTAATTCCAGTTCATAGTCCAAAGCGGCCGTGTAGCTTGGCCAAACCACATCGCTTCCAGAAGCCTGAATGTTGAGGTGGTTGCTAAGATAGTAGATCGGCTGTTTGTACCAGAGGCGGTGAGGGCGGAACCGGCCCATCGGCTTTCTCGTCAAAAATTCGATCGCCTGCGTCACTGGAAAGAGTTGCGGCATGAAACGTTGCACGTAACCGCGGCTTGCGGCGATGACATGCTCCTCGAACAGCATAAAGTCACGAAATGATGTGGGTACGAAGGGAAGGATTGTTTGTCCCTGATCGCTGGCATCGGGTTCAAGCTGCTCGATGCGTTCGGCGAGGACGGACCACCCCTTCGAGCCTAAAGATAGCACCGCAAGCATATCATCGTGGAGGTCGCGATTTTCTTCCAAGTCCCCACCAATGGTCGAAAGGTCGTCGATACGGTCAAGACGAACCCAACCCGTTCGGTTTTTGGCCTGCACTTTCGGGCCAACGTCGGTCAGAATACGCCGTAGTTTCATCGGTGATGCCCAAGGATATTGACGAGATGAGAATTGGAACGATCGTTTCATATCATATCACAAAAACGAAGCAAGTGTTTCGTTTTACGGGTGTCCGTGGTACCGTTCCAGATGGCCAATTTGCCCAATGGAAGAGCCGAGACGTGACCGCCGGATACAAGAAATCTGATGCTATTCGTACACGTCTTCTCGACACGGCCGAAGAGCTCTTTGCGCAGCGCGGCTATTTCGGGGTTTCGGTTCGCGACATCACTGACCAGGCCGATGTGCGAAACGCCAGCGTGAACTACCATTTTGAGTCAAAGGAAAAGCTCTTTATGGCGGTGATCGATCGGCGCATCGAACCGTTAGCGCAGATCCGTACCGAGAGGTTGGAGGCGGCAGATATCGATCCGGCGCATCCTGAGAGTTCTGCTAGACAGATTGCAGAAGCCTTTGCTGGTCCCATGCTGGATTTCGCTGGCGGGGATTCCCCAGGTTGGAAAAACTACTGTGTCTTGATCGCGCATCTCGCCGTGCAAAAAGTGTGGACCGACAATGTTGTCAGTAGAAAATATGATGTGCATGCCCACAAATTTATCGAGGCCTTGTGCTCCACATTTCCCCATGCGGCGAGTTATCAGATCCATTGCTGTTTTCAGTTTCTTCTCAGCACAACGCTCTATGCGGTGTGTGACAACAAACGACTCGATACCCTGTCGGGTGGGGCGTTTCAGTCCGTTGATGTGAAGCGCCTAAAAGAGCCATTTCTCAATTTTGTGAGTGCAGGTATCGTTGCTGCGGCAAAGCAGAAAGCTTGAGGGAAGCGCTGTCAAACCCGCGTCGAAAGAGGTCTTCTGCCACCGATGATCGAGCGCTGATGTCAGCTTTGTCCCCATTGAAGGGTTTTTGGGAGTTATCCTTTTCGCGGAGCTTCGTTGTCGTCCGTCAATGTACTCCCTATTGCCGTGAGCGGAGAAAAAACCTCGGAGAAGATCACCTGAACACTGGCAAGACTTTCAGAGGCGACGTCTTGAACGGTGCGGCCACGCCCATTGGGCAGGTCGATTCGGGCACCCGCATCGGCGAGAATACGCATCATGGCCTTCGTTTCCTCAGTATCTTGAGGATCGCCGCTGGCAAACCAGAGAAGGATGTGGAGGGGGGTCTCCCCATTGTTGATGGTCGTGTTGGCGTCAGGGGCAAGTGAGAGCGCCAAAGCAAGCGTTTCTGCAGAGCCGCCCCTGGCGGCGGCATGAAGCACATTGCGGCCGTCGTCGTCGATAAAAGCAGTATCGGCACCTGCCTCTAACAAGATGCGCATGACCTCAGCCTCACCATTTTCCGCCGCAAGGAACAGTGGCGGGAGCGGCGGAATTTCCGGAGGCGGAACACCGAAATTGGCCTCCGTGACATAGGTTATTTGCGATGGGCCCGTTAATTGATTTGGATCGGCACCGGCCTCGATTAACCGCTGCGCCAAATCAATGTCGCCAGCGACAGATGCTGCATGGAGGAGGGAATTACCGTGGCGATCCAAGGCGGCGAGATCAGCGCCATGGTTCATCAGCAATCCAACGGCGCTGAAGTTCTGTTGATAGACCGCAAGTTGGACGGCGGTCGTCTCTTTGGGGCCAATATGGTCCGTATGGCCCCCAAGCGCGAGTACCGTCTTGAGCGTCTCAAGATCTTGGCTTTTAATGGAAAAAAAGAGGGGCGTGAAACCGGCTGTGGACACCGCGTTAATGTTTGCCCCCGCCTCTGCCAGCAATCGAACGCTCTCGGCCTTTCCGCCTGAGGCTGCCCACATTACTGGGGTGCGTCCGTCAGCATCTCCTTTTGTCGGATTAGCGCCCGCGGCAAGGAGCGCGGAGACGGCACCGGAAGTTGCGTGCCGGGCACAAATGGCGAGAGGACTGATACCATCTGCACGCGTTTCATTGACATCGGCGTTCGCCTCGACCAACCGTCTGGTGATCTCTTCCCCGCCAAGCTCGCACGCAATCATCAACGCCGTCGCGCCGTCATCATCGGCGAGATTGGGGTCAGCGCCAGCATCGAGAAGAGCGCTCGTGATACTTAAATCCTGGCTATCGATGGCCCACAAAAGAGGCGTTGCGCCAAACTCGAGCCGAACGTCAAGATTCGCCCCCTGAGCAATAGCGTTGTCCACTGCAGTGACGTCTCCCATGCGCACAGCGCGTCCAAGATCCATCAGCGCATCGGCCGTGTTGGGGGTGGCAGCTTCACGTTCGTTCCCCACGCCGCACGCGGCCAGTAAGAGCGCCGCCCACAGAGGTTTGATCTTGGTCAGCAGCTTCACGGGACTACGCCGCCTCCAACTGGGTCAGAGGGCCAGTGCTGTCGCCGAACTGCTCTTCAGGGACATCAAGAAGATGCATCAACGACAAGAGAAGATTGGCCATCGGGGTGTCTTTCGCTGTCTTGATGTGTTCTCCACCCTTGATGAGGCCGCCTGCGACCGTGATCGGCAGATCCATGTAGTCGTGCGTATTTGAATCACCGATCGCCGCGCCCGACATCGTCACCGTCCGGTCAAGCAGTGTGCCGTCACCGTCTTTGGTCTCGGAGAGACGGGTCAAAAGATAAGCATACTGTTCAAGATGGAAGGCGTTGATCCGAGCAACCTTGGCCATCTTCTCGGGGTCATCACCATGGTGGCTCAGCATATGGTGCGCATCGGGAACGCCGATTTCTGGGTAGGTGCGGTTCGAGATCTCACGACCAACCATAAAGGTCACGACACGGGTTAAATCGGCCTGGAAGGCCAAGACCTGAAGGTCGAC
This sequence comes from Pseudomonadota bacterium, assembly GCA_039818345.1. Lineage (GTDB taxonomy): Bacteria > Pseudomonadota > Alphaproteobacteria > Caulobacterales > Parvularculaceae > Parvularcula. Next base: position 186,575 of record JBCBUC010000004.1, read on the forward strand.
CATCATTTTGGCGTGTTCTTCAAAGTTTTCAGGAATTCCGGCTGGCGGGGTAAAATCGCCAAGGTCGATCGAAGCCGAATTGGTCATGGTCCTCTGGATACGCCGCTCCACGTCGCGCGTCGCTTCGAGGTACTCCTCCATTTTCCTCTTGTCGGTCGCGCCAAGATCACCCGAAAGGCGCGCCGCATCTTCCATCACAAAATCCAGCACGCTGGTGCGCCGGTGCAATTGTCGGACACGGGCCTCTTCGCTCAAGCCGCCATCACCGAAGAGGCGCTCAAACACGGCCCGCGGATTGGCGGTCACGGGGAGGGGCGAGGTCGCTGTGCGCCAAGAAATACCGTTCGTATACGCACAAGAGTAGTTGATATCACAGCTTCCCGCCGCGCTTGCTGGTTCAATGCCCAATTCGAGGGATGAAAAAGGGGTTTCTTGCCCGATAGCCTGCGCCACCACTTGATCAGCAGACACCCCAGCGCGGATATCAAAGCCTTCTGTTTGCTTCACATGGGTGGCTGTCAGAAAGGCCGGACAGGTGGGACCGTGCCCGGCGGACTTATCACCAAAAGGGCTCGCTTGATAATGGCCGAGCCCGGAAACAATATTTATCTTTTCTCTGAATGGTTCTAGAGAAGCGAGTGTCGATGGCATGGCAAAACCACGGCCTTCAGTCGTTGGAATGAACGCCGGCATAATCATGCCATTGGGCGAGTAGAAGATCGAAAGTCGTTTGGGCCTGATGGCATCAACGGCCGCGGCGCGGGCAGGGACCATCGCCTCCAAAGCGGGCAAAGCCATGGTGACGCCCAGGCCACGAAGGACAGAGCGGCGGTTCATCGGCTCACGAATCTTAATCATGTGGCGGGCTTTCGTTTCGATAAAAACGGGTCACTCTGAACAATGGCTTGGACGAATGCATGGATACGGTAATCGTCCTCTGACGCGTTACGCACGATCTGGCGTACTGTCGGCTGATCTTTTGCCGTCAGCCCACGACCTAAGGCGTAGGTGAGGAGTTTTTCAGCGAAGGTATGAGCAAACTCATCCTGGCGCTCCATCAGCACCTCTTGAAGGCCCTGAAATCCCTCAAACTCGCGGCCGTTCGACATCACCGCCGAGGTATCGACAGGTATTCCGTGGTCAGCTGTTCGAAAACCACCCACCGCATTAAAGCCTTCAAGAGCAAAGCCCAGCGGGTCAATTTTCGCGTGACAGGACGAACACGCTGGATCGGCTCGGTGGCGCTCTAACTGTTGACGCATGGTCAGCACCTGGCCGTCGATGCGTGCCTCTTGAAGGGCTGGAACATCGGGCGGCGGCGGCGGCGTTGGTGCTCCGAGGATATTCTCAAGGATCCAATGGCCTCGTCTCACCACTGAGGTATGGTTGGCATAGGAGGTGACCGTCAAAACTGAGCCATGGCCTAAAATTCCCCCGCGCTTGTCTTCCGGGTTAAGATCAACCTTACGAAGCGCTGTGCCCTGAACACCGTCAATGCCGTAGTGTTTTGCCAGCCGCTCATTCAAAAAGGTGTAATCAGCGGCGATGAAATCAAAAATGCTCTGATTGGTGGCCAGGACGTAGCCAAAGAACATTTCGGTTTCGCGGATCATGGCTTGGGCCAAACGCACATCAAAATCCGGAAAAACGTCGATATCCGGTCGATGGTTTTCGAGGTTCCGCAAGTGCAGCCATTGCCCAGCAAAGTTATCAGTCAGCGCTCTTGATCTTGGATCATCAAGCATACGGAGCACTTGGTTCTCAAGAACGGCGTTGTCAGCCAGGTCACCTTTTTCGGCGAGGTTCAGCAACTCCTCGTCAGGAATACTGCTCCACAAAAAGAGCGAAAGGCGGGAAGCCAACTCCTGGCTATCGACTAAGCGAATAGCGCCGGCCGCTAGGTCGCTTGGGTCTTTTTCATCCAGGAATAGAAAATTGGGTGACACCAACATGGCTTGTAAAGCCGCGGCAATACCGTAATCAAAATCTGCGACCTGACGTTCGGCGTGATAGATAGACATCAAGCGGGCGAGATCTTCGTCCGTGGCGGCACGGCGATAGGCACCACGCGCGAGCATGGCGATAATATCTTCCGCACAAGGCTCTTCTTCTGTTACACTTTGCGGCTGACAGATAAAGATCTTCTCTCGGCTTGGTGAGGTCCTGGTGCCCATGACTTCGAATGGTCCGGCAACGTCGATCTGCAACACGTCCCGGGGAAAGTTGGTTTGAGCAAACCGCGGGGACATCCGATAGGACGGAACCTGAAGTGTAGCGGCGCGTGCGCCATCGACGAGGACGTCGAGATCAAGCATCATCGGCGGATCCGTCGGCAACGGCACGATATCGGTTGTGTTGCTCAGTCGTTCGACGGTTTCATCAGGACCAAGACGGCGCCGAAATGCCATACCGATCCGGTGCGGGCCGGCGGATAATGAAACGCGCACTCCGTATTTGTCGGCCGCGTCACGATCCACTTCGTTGTTGGTGTTCGCGTTGAGGTATCCACTGATTTCGTAGACGCCTTCATGCGGTGCATAGTAATCGAAAACGCCGCCGCCCCTTGATGTCAGGGGGAGGCCGTCGCTTGAGCGTTCATTGTAAGCGGGGCGCCCGGAGTTTTTGATTGACCCGTCTTTGGGGACTTGAAACGTGGTGACGGAAGGGCTTTCGGGGGCTAATCCCGTTGCTAACCGTGCAACCCTCCCGGCAACCACCAAATAGCGTTCCATCAGTGTCGGGGAGACCGTCAGAACGTCCGCAATGTTATCAAATCCGTATCCAGAATTATCAGCAGGCAACTGGTCTGCGACATCAACATCAAGGTTTAAAAGATCGCGGACGGCGTTGGCGTATTCTGTTCGGTTGAGGCGGCGAAGCGTTGCGCGCCCTGGATCTGGGTTGGCGGCTGCGTAAGCATCGAGCGACATCTCCAGTCCGTGAGAGAAGGCGAGGCGGGCATCCGTGGACGGTTGACGCTTGTCATGCGGCGGCATTTCTTCGGTTCGGACCTGGCGCAGGATTTTCTCCCACACCTCCGTGTTGTGGCCGGTTCGGATATCTTCGCCGGACAAGTCATAGATCGATAAGTCAGCTGTCAGATCATAATCATTATGGCAGCCCGAGCAATGAGCATCGAGAAAATCCCAATACTGATCAAATTCTTGTTGGTCGATGTCGAATGGGGCAGGGGTTTGCCCTAAGGAAACGCTGCCAAGCAAAAAGCACGCACTGAAGAAGGCCAGTGCCCTTTCAATCCATCGCGTTCGCTCAATCCGCCTCAGCATAGTTACGCCGCAAATGGCCCGGCACGAGCTTGTTTCCTGCGTACGTGGGCTGCCCTTTAATACAATAAGCCATAGTGTGTTGCGGCGCGGCAAGTCCGTCAAGCACTAAGCTCGTCTCAGACCTGTCGAGCGATCGAGCCGTTCTGGGCTTCTTGCTCATTCTGCGCGGTAGGATTGGTGGCAAGACTTGCAGGTTGAGGCGAGGTGACGGATGGCCGTCAGGGCTGCTTCTTCGTCACCAGCTGCTGCCAATTCACGAACCTCTTCCGCTGCTTCTGCCATGGTGGTTGCGTGTTCGGTGAAGTCATCAAATTCTGTCCAGATCACCGGCCGGGCTTCGCTCGCGACGTCTGATGAGCTGGTGTCCGCGGCGAAAGCGTCAGGAATCATGGCGCCAAGCTGGGCCAAGCGGTCGGCACTTTGTTCAACCAACGCGGCGTCATACGGCGCGCGGCCGCGGGCGATTGGTCCAAGGCCGCCGATGTTCCAACCAATGAGGTCAAAAAGGCTTTGGCGCACAGACACCGCCTTTTCTGCTTCGCGGGCGCTCAGTTCCTTGTCTTCCGACAGTGCGGTCGAGCCCGAAACAGTCGCTACCGCAGCTGCTGCTAAAATCAGGGTACGCATGCTCATCACTCCTTCAGCCTAGAAGAAATCGTCCACCGGTTCTGGTGCGAACCACACAATCATCAGCACCATCACGACCGAAAGTCCAACAGCAAGAATAGCCGTGCGCCAACGCGGTGCCTCGGCGCTCTCTTGCTCTGGCACGACATTGGCTGGTTTCTGGCCCGTGAACATTGGTTTGATGAGGTTTGTCGACTTGAAAAACCAATAACTTAGCACCGCCGCGATATGCATGACAACGATCGCCTTGATGACGTTGAAATTTATGCGGTGAACAGATGAAAAAAGGGAGCTCGCGTCTGAACCCAACAGTGGGTTATAGGGTCCCGCCCAAAAAATATCGTCGGTGGTAAAAAGACCGGACAAGACCTGGGCCGAAATGACAGCGAGGATTGCAAAGACGGCCAACGCGCCAATGGGACTATGGCCGACGGATGGGGTCCAACTGGTCGATCTTAACGATTGGATATAGGCGATAACACGCTGAGGTTTTGGAAGGAAACTTGAAAATCGTGCGTGCCGTGTGCCGACGAAACCCCAAAAAACACGAAACAGCATCAAGCCAAGAATGCCGTAGCCAAACCAAAAATGAAGCTGCATACGATCGAATTCAGCTGATGCCCAAGACCCAGCAAGGCACACAACGAGAAGCCAATGCCATAAGCGGATGAGGATATCCCATACCGGCCTTTGAGCAATTGGCGGTTCTTTTTTGTTAGCGCTGGTCATGTGTCGATATGGCTTCGTCCCGCTCTCGAACGCGAGCTTGAGCTGGAGAGCATGAGTCTGTCCAGCCCTTCATGAGCGAACGGGTCTTGGCGTGCCGAACTTGCTTGCCGATGGTGAGCAGGGTCTATCGGTTTTAGTGGCGCCAGCTGGTAAGGTCTGCTCCTTCCGGCGCTGTTGTTTCTATCCGTTCAAGGATCTTCGGTAGGTAGAAGGTGTTGTAGCGTAATCGCGAGATAGCGTTCGAATTCACATGGTCACCATTCCAACAGTGTTCTGCTCGATCTCCATAGTCGATTTCGCCTTCAAAAGGTGGATCGGCTCTGCGAAGAAAGTCCTCTGCGAGATAGACGGCATTGTTGAGGTAGTAATTGTCCATGTCGCCCGTGTAGATATTCAGTTTACCCCGTAGTCGAGGGCCGAGCGTGGCCCAGTCCCGCTCTAAAATGTAGCGCAGGTCGTAGTTCTCGCGCCAATAGTCGGCAACGTCGCGATCAATCTCGCCCGTTTCGCGATCCCATAATTGTCGCGGATAGCCGTCGTCTCCCATCGGTGAGTAAACCGCTTCCCAAATGTCGAACTGATCGCCTGAGCGGTTTTTGTCGCCAAGTGCGCTTTCATAGCGACTAAAGTCCTTAATCATCGCATTGAGATGCCCAAGATAGTTTCTGTGCCCCGGTCTTAGGATGCGGCCGAAGGCTCCCTCGCGGTAATAAGCATTATCGTCCTCATAGATATTAATGCTCATATAAGCGCGAAAATCGATGGGGTCCGGGCAAGCGATATAAGCGCCGTTATAGTCATCAGGATAAAACACTTGGGCTGCCATCGCCTCCCACCCGCCGGTCGAGCCGCCATACATAAACCGTGCCCAAGGCACGCCTAAGCCTTGAAAGGTTTCCTCGATATAAGGGACAAGCTCATAGGTGATTGCGTCACCATAGGGCCCAAGGTTAGCTGAATTAACAGCATACGAATCATCATAGTAGGGATTGGCGTGTTGAATCTCAATGATGATGAAGCGGGGGAAGTCTTCACTCGTCCACTCTTGATAGAACGCATGCGCCTCTTCCTGCATCGTCCGATTGTAACAATCCAAGTCAAAGCGAGCCGAGTATTCACAAGCGAGGTCAGGATCTGGCGGTGAGGGGCGGAAACCACCAAAATCAGCGGCATAGTGGCCGTGAAAGATGATCAGCGGGTAGCGGGCATCTGGATGATCTTCATAACCATGCGGCAAGAGCACATGCGCGCCGAGCTTCATCTCGCGTCCCCAGAACTCACTCAGGCGTTCACTGACGATTTCGATATGCTTGATGTAGTCTGTATCCTCTGGCGGGACGATCTCTGGATTGACTTGATCGAGGGTCAAGTTGATGATCGTTTTTTCGCCTGGGGACAGGGTGATCTCTTGCGGTGTCGAGACGAGGTTTCCTGGCTCACGCCGCCAGTTTTGACCCGCCGCCCACGAGGCCGGAAGGCTCACGGTCTTGCCATTGGCGAGGTTATAGTCATCGTAACGGTTGAAGACCGCTTGAGCCGTATAGGTCCCTGGCGGAATGTCCGCTAGCGATGGGATCGGGTAACCGCTGGCGGTAGCGTCGAAAGAAAGCGTATCGCCAATTCGTGCATCATTGATGTTCATACCGACAATCTGAGGGCCATCGAATCGATAGCTGGTCTGAAACCGAGGTTCTTCGTCATCATCTGTGGCGAGGATGAGGATGAGACGCCCGTCAAGGTCAGTGTTTTCTGGGCCGGCAGCGATCGAGACGTTCACCTGCGGATGTGCCAACGAGCTCCCAAGGTCGTCGCCGACCGATGCGCCTGCGCTTGTTGTCCCACCACTGTTTTGAGGTCCACAACCCGCGATGCTGATGGCCAGCGTTATGAAGCACGCGAAAAGCAATCGAGACGTTGAGACGACCATAAAAACACTCCGGTTGGCTATCGTACGCTGGGCAAGCGGCTGGCGAGAAGGTGCGTTGCCTTCGTGCGCCTGTACACCACCTTGCGCATCAAGGGCGTATCTTGATCGTCCAACCTTCTTTGTAGGAGCAGACCCTACGCGAGGGTGTGCGGTAACGCTAATGCAATCATAGGTGGTTAAACAGAACAGACACTCAACGTTTGGTCTGCCCCATGCCTTCGACTTTCCTTCGTTCCTTTGTTCAGCTTGCTCCCGCCTTTTTTGCGGCGATGGCAGCAGTTTGCGTTGCCGCTTTGGTTCCTGGAGCGCCGTTAGCCATGGCTCTTGGCTTTGGTCTGGTGTTGGCCGGCGCATCCGTCTCTGGGGTTCTGATGGCGCGCAACGACGCCGCTGACGAAGAACCAGCTGCAGGCCAAGATCTTGCGGACCGTCCGTCGCCAATTCTTGGGGTCTCCGTCAACGCGAATGAGCCGATGGCTGCAGGAGAGCCGGCGACCGATGCCCTTAACTTTAGCGGGCTCGACGTTCCCTGCTTCTTGGTGAAAAAGAACGGAACCGTTAGCCAGGTAAGTCGCGGGTTCGACGCGTTTGCCGATACACAAGGATCGGCGTTGCAGCTTCCCAGAAGGGGGCATGCTGCAGCAGGCGAACTCCTGCAAAAGGCGCGCTTTCGTTCGGATACGTCGGGCGCGCTCCAGGTGCCTTGCCATGGCCGCGCATTGACAATGTTGGCCTTGCCGCTGCCGGGCTATGGCACGTTGGCCGTGGTCGTCGAAGACCATCAGAAACGCGAGAACAGCGGGGCCATGACCGTCCGCCTGTCAGCCAGCGGACAAATTATCGAGGCAAGCCCTTCGTTCGCCGCTGTGCTCGGAAGCAAGCCCGATGATCTTCAGGGGCGCTTGATCACGAGCTTTGCGCCCCAAACGCAAGCAAACGACACTGCTTCCGCTCAATCCAGTCGAGGTTATGTGGTCGAGATCGAGACACGAGGCGGTGAAGCAAAAAGCTTAGCTCTCGCGTTTGATACGAGCGCTGGAGGCGGAGAGGGGCGTCTTGCCTATGCGATCGATCTCTCGGCGATCGCACCGGAGATGCTGTTCGACGCCTCGCGTTTTCGTGCGCTCTCTCGTTCGATGTCCATCGTAGCCGTCGACGGTCGGGGTCACTTAACGTGGATTAATGACCGGTTCTCTCAGCATTATGGTCTGTCTTCAGAGGAACTTTTGCATAAGCCGCAATCAACCTGCATCGAAACAGCGGGTCCTGACGGTGTGCTCGCTGTGCGGGGTAAAACTGGCAACAGCCGCCTTGTGCGAGCGATGGAAGCGCCGCTAAATGACGGTTCTCTTCGCGTTTTCATGGATGTGAGCGATCAGGAGCGCAGCGGCTCCACGCAACTTGATGAGTTAAAGGTCGAGCGCGATGCGCTACAAGCCTTGATCTCGTCGGTTGGTAAGACGCTTGCTGCTTCTCACGCCCATGATGCGCTGCCGTTGCTATCGCAACCCTATCCCGAGGCTCATAAAGACTTCTGTACACAGTTTAATAAGCTCGTTAACCTTTTAAATGTCACTCGGTCGAGTTTGGCGCGGACGGTTGAGCCGATTAATCTCAAAGCTGGCGTTATCGAATCGGCGGCCCAAGACATGGCCGAACGAACCGAAAGCCAGGCAGCAACGCTGGAGCAGTCATCCACGGCGCTTGAGCAGTTGTCTGGTAACCTCCGCAGCGCTGCAAAAAAAACCAGCGATGTCGAGCGAGAGATCCAAGTGGCGCAAAGCTCTGCCCGCGAAGGGGAATCGGTCGTGAAACAGGCCGTGACGGCGATGGGGGAGATTTCAACGTCATCTGATGAAATTTCACAAATCATTGGGCTGATCGACGATATCGCCTTCCAAACCAATCTACTTGCATTAAACGCCGGGGTTGAAGCGGCCCGGGCGGGCGACGCTGGTCGAGGCTTTGCTGTGGTCGCATCAGAGGTGCGGGCTTTGGCGCAGCGTTCGTCTGATGCTGCGAAGCAGATCAAAGACCTTATCTCCAAGAGTGCACAAGAAGTTGGTCACGGCGTTGAGTTGGTGGATAAAACCGGCACCGTTTTGGAAGGCATTGTTGACGCCATCGATGGCATCACCGCTCGTTTTGTTGAGATCAATGCCTCGGCCAAAGAACAAGCTGAGGGCCTAGCCGAAGTGACAACGGCCGTCTCTGGTCTTGATCAAGTCACCCAACAAAACGCAGCGATGGCGGAGGAAAATATAGCCGTCGGTCGGGAGCTTCGTGAAAGCATTGCTAATCTCGCAGCGCTTGGATCGAACAAGTCTGTCCGGGGTCCGCAGACTCAATCACTGGCCCCTGCAAAAGGCAGAACCAAACCGCCTGTGCGACGCAAACCGGCACCGTCCTCCCGGTCGCGGGCAACGACACCGCCGCGCGCGGTTCAGCCAAAAACCGTCAAACAGCAGCAAGCTCAAGCCGCATCAGCTGCCGCAGAACTGCTGCCAGCGAGCGCTACCCATGATCCTTTTGATGATGATTGGGCGGATTTCTAAACCATGAGCGTGTCCTCTCGAGCCCCAACAGCGAGAAGTCAAACCATCCGTGTCGGAATTGTCGATGATAGCTCCGTCATGAGAGCACTCATTCGTCGATCGCTTGAAGAGGAAGGCGACTTTGTCATTGTGGGTGAGGCAGGAGATCCGTATGAGGCGCGATCGATGATCAAGGCGACATCGCCTGACGTCGTGACTCTCGACATCGAAATGCCTCGTATGAACGGCCTTGATTTTTTGCAGAAAATCATGACCTTACGGCCCATGCCCGTGATTATGGTCTCGACCCTGACCGAAGCCGGTGCCAACGCGACAATTGAGGCACTCGCGCTTGGGGCGGTCGATTGCATCGCTAAGCCTGGACCAGAGCATCAGGGCAGTTTTGGCTTGTTGCCGCGCAAAGTCAGAGCTGCTGCTTCGGCACGGCTGCCCTCGCTGCAACGATCAGTTGCTCGCCCCCGAGTTCGATCGGGCGGTCGGTACCAACGCATTATCGGCATCGGCGCTTCGACGGGCGGGGTCGAGGCCTTGTTGAGAACAATCCCGTTGTTTCCGCACGATGCTCCGCCAACGGTTATTGTTCAACACATGCCGCGCGCTTTCACACGGAGCTTCGCTGAACGATTGAACGCGCGGAGTGCGGTCACAGTCACCGAAGCCAGCGAAGGCGACGTTCTTCGTTCCGGGCACGTCTATTTGGCGCCTGGTTCTGACACCCATTTGACGGTGAAGCATGGTGGTCAAGCGCGCTGTCAACTGGTCAGTGGCGATCCGATTAGCGGGCATCGACCCTCCATCGATGTTTTGTTCCAGTCTCTTTGTCAGGGCGCACCCCATAGTGTGGGTTGTTTGCTGACGGGAATGGGACGCGATGGTGCGCAAGGGCTGAAAGACCTCTATGATCTTGGCTGTCCCACCGTTGTACAGGACGAAGAAACGTCCGTGGTGTTTGGAATGCCTCGCGCTGCTTGGGAGTTAAGTGCCTGTGACCGACTGACGCCCATTGATGCGATCGCTGAAACCGTACTCAGCTGCGCTGCGCAGGATATTGCTCCATCATGACACGGACAGCGAACTCTATCTACGTCCCTCAAGGCCACTTTGAGGTGATCAGCACATCCTCCGCTTACGCAACAGCTGTTTTAGGATCTTGCGTCGCTGCTTGCTTGTGGGATGAAAATATGAACGTCGGCGGAATGAATCATCTGTTGTTGCCGCCAGAGGCCGCGAGCGATAGTGGCGTCAACTTGATGGAGCTGCTCATCAATAGTGTTTTGAAAAACGGAGCGCGGAAGAAACAGCTTAAAGTGAAATTGTTTGGTGGTGCCCGGATGATCAATACTGCCTCTGATATTGGTGCCCGAAATGCCGAGTTCGCTCGCGAGTTCTTCGGGTTTGAAGGCATTGACATTATTGCTGAAAGCCTCGGTGGTGACAAAGCACGGAGAATTCAGTTTTGGCCTGCAACAGGTAAGGCTCGTATGCGGTTTGTTTCTGATGAAACTATTGAAAAGCCAGTGGTTCCGCGACCAAAACCTGTCGAGCCTGCGGGCGACATCGACCTTTTTTGATCAGTGGCCATCCCTTAGAAGAGGTCGACTTCGGACTCAGAGCTTGGCGTGACAGCCAAGCTCAGTTGCACAAGGCGTTGGAGAAGATCGTAAGGCTTTACACTGTCAATCAGTGGTTGCCTATCAAACGTATCGGTGAGTTCTGTTTGCGTCAACAGGCACTCGATAAACGTCGCCATGCCTTCGAGATATTGTGTCAGCATATCGAGGTGTTGCAACGTCATGTTGTTTGAGTCGATTGCCGCACCGGCCAATCCGCCCGCTGTCTCTTCTACGTCGCGGCTGATGATGGCCAACCGCCGTAACTCTTCTGGGAAAGCGCGTAGTGCTTCTGCGGCGGTGAGAATGTCCGTCTTGTGATGATCAGCAGTAGGTGTTGTTGCAGTGCGGTCCACAACCGCTCGGGGTCGTTGGCGACAAACTGATACGCCTCCCAAAAGTTCTCCATCTCGGCATTGCCTTTGTACTTCAGACGTTGACGGTCT
>JBCBUC010000005.1:0-176358 GCA_039818345.1 Pseudomonadota bacterium
TTTATAAAAATCATAAAATTTGTCAACTATAGATCGTATGTCGAGGCCGAAAAGAAAGATGCCAAAATACAGGTGCTATTGGAAAAAAATAATAGCTATCGAACAATGTGTGCATTGTTTATATGCCTGCTTCTAACAGTACCAATAAAATAATACAAAAATATTCCAATTACGATATCGCTTTGAATAAACTGGGTACCAAAATGTCGATCTGCGACAAAACAAAATACCGTTCCCGGAAGTAAATTGTTGAAAATATCATATGATGAAATCTTATCGAGAAATTCGCTCATTTGATGCCCGTACGACCTTCTCTATGTTGAATTGATAGCCAATGCGTATCATGCAAACTAACTCACACCAAAGCACGTTTACCACATTTTGCTTAGGGGCCAGCCCCTCGGTGCACTTCAGCAAAAATAGACGGTCTCCCGAGGCTCGCGGCAAGCGGCTGCGCCCGCCGTCGATTTTTGCCTCCGTTTGCACACACCGATTTCGCCAATGGCCAGGGTTGCAGAGCAACCCTCTCTTTATTGTGGGAGAAAGGTCACCGCCCCAGTAGAATGCTCCGTGGGCGTTTGGCTCGTAGCTGTTCTCGCTATTTCTTCCATTTTCCTTAGGCTCCCCGGCGTTCTGCTTCAGGGTTGCCCAGTAGATGTCGCGCTCGCGCTGTAAGCGCCGTTCATCCTCAAACAGCATCGTCTTGTCCTATTATAGTGTGAGGATGGGCCATCATGGCTCCATGCCGGGGCCATCACGGGCACGGCTGCGCGTCGGTGTTTGCCGTTTGGCTTCCCGCAGTTTGATGTATTCCTGCCTGCGTTGCTCGACATCCGGCGGCAGTGCGTCACGGATGTTTTGAATATCAGTGGCGATATCTTAGGCTACGGCCTCGCCCTTTTTGGCAAGAGCGGCTTTTTTCTCATCCGTGGCCTGAACAGCCCTCATATGGATTTGCTCAAGCCGTTGCTGTTCCTGCCCGTCACGCTCTTGGCTTTGCGCAAATTCCGCGCGATTGTGCCGTCCAGTCACCCGATCCAACAAACCCCATAGGCCGCCTCTGAAACGGGACTGTCGATCTGCATTCTCTTGTGCGGCGCGAGCTGATTGATGCTGTTCAAGCGTACGCTGTTGTTCCCGGTGCGGTTCGGCCTTTTTGGTTTCTTCGACCTTCAACCGCTCCAGCTTTTGCTCTTGCTGCTGCGTCTGTTCGGTTTTGATCTCATCAAGCCGCTTGGTGATGAGATTGGCAGCCTCAAAATGCGCCTCGTCTTTGGTCAGCAAATCCTCATGACTGCCAAACCGCGCCGGCGTATCCTTCGCCTTCACCTCGGCATATTTTGAGATGGAATAGGCTTCACCCTGATAATCCATCGCGAGGAACCCGCGCCGATCTCCTTGCGCCAGAATAAGCCAGCGCTCTTTCAAAGCATGGGCGAAAGCCGCTTTTGAATCCGACTGCTCCCAGCATTCCGAGATCAGGCTCTTCAGCGCCTTCACATCTTTCTTGGCGCGTTTGGCTTGCTGCCATTCGGCCAATGTGAAATTGCTGGGGTTGCGACAGAGTGGGTTTTGATGCCCATTGGGCATCTCCCAGCCATGCTCCCGGTAAAGCTCGCGGGAGAAGTCCTGCAAACGCCGCTTGTGGTAATCCATCGGGATTGCCTTCATCTCGGACGAATCAATGCGTGACCACCCAGCATGACAGTGTCGGCGCGATATTCCGTCCTCCCCTTTTTTCTAATGAAAGACGATGGCGCGGGGCTGACCCGCCAGACCCAACCTATCTTCAGCTTGATCAACCGCACGCTCAAACGCATCGACATCCACCGCCTCGTTTTTGGGCGGGTTGAGAGAGAGCGAGAACAGGAACTTCTCGCATTTCGTGCCGCGTGAGACCGCTTGGGCTTCATTGAGCGCACCCGTGAGAGTGTCAGACACAAAGCCTGACACCTCGTATACGTCGACCTTTTCATTATTGTGCGCATTCAAAAGGTGCTGGGCGAGGCCCTGTGCCGAGCCTCGGGAATTGCCAACAAGGATCATAGGTCAATCTCTGACTTTGAGATCAAGCGCCTCGATCAAGGCCATGCGCATTTGGCGAATGTCCGCACACGCCGCCCATAGCTCTTGCTGTACGTCATCATCCACAGGCAGTCGCCCCATATGCGCTGCCTTGGCGATCTGGTTCATGTTGGATGACAAGCGGGACTGACCGAGCAGGGCCAGCGCCTTGCTCAACGCGGCATGATCCATTGAAGGCAAACGGCGATTGCATGCACGCCGGCTGACGGCATCGCCCAAGAGCTTCTCGCGGATATAGGCGCTTAAGGGCCGCGCACCTGCCTTAGCGTTAAGCAACGCTCGCTCTTCTTCCGTGGCACGAAACGACAAAGGCGGAAGACGTTTTCGTTTGTTAGCTTGCGGAAGCTTCGCGCTTTCTCTGAAAACATCGCTTACGGAGGAGTTATTCATCGATAAACTCCTCATACTCAATATCTTCTGCTTGAAGTTGCCGTTCCCAGTCAGCTGATGTCTGGTAGAAGGTTTTGGATAAGCCACTGTTCTGGAACGCTTTTTCCTCGCCAGAAGGGCAGAGTGATTGGACGCCAACCCTTCTTAATGGGTTGAGGCCGAGGCCGTGGTTTCTTCGCTGGCCACTTTCGGGACATCTTAGGGTTCCCATTCATCTGTTCAGACCAATGAGAACTGTACAGCATGGCTATGCTTGCGAACTGTCTTTCACGACCAAGGATGTGCTCGATCCAGGCCATACGTTGAGGACATCTCCAGCGACGTCACCGTTGCAAGGAGCGAGGCTGGTTTCAACTTACGGAACGTGTGCCTACGGCGACCCGCAAGCTGTGCGTCGGTAAACCGACGCTGCTTGCCAGGGAGGCGCTGCGCCCTCCCGTGGACCCTCCAGCTATAGTTCAGAATCGGCCTCGAGCCGAACCTGAACCAACCAATCGTTTCGCCGATTGATCACGACCAGCCTATCGTGTCTGGACCACTTCTTTGAGGGGCATTTCGCTGCCCCTCTGCTCAAGGACGCGGTCTCCCGAGCCTCGGCATCGATGATGCCTGCGGCCGCCCCGCGGCGCATCCTGCGCCGTCTTCGATCCTTGACCATTCACCCAGCACACTCACCGTTCAGGCAGGGTTGCAAGCAACCCAAAGTCGATTTTGCAACAAAGATCTTTATACAAATGAATATCGACTCCTGGCGGGTTGGTATCCACGCCCCCGCAAAAGGGCGACAAGTCATGGTGCGCTGAATCCACAGCTTAGCCCAGTTTCTATCCACGCCCCCGCGAAGGGGCGACCTTTCCGCTATGGCATCTACCCAGAATACAAAGCGTTTCTATCCACGCCCCCGCGAAGGGGCGACGAGAGCCGACAGCTTCGCGACCTGCGCCGATCGATGTTTCTATCCACGCCCCCGCGAAGGGGCGACGTTGCACTGACGATTTCGTCGCTAATCTCTGCAAGTTTCTATCCACGCCCCCGCGAAGGGGCGACTTCAGCATCTCATCGAGACGACCCCGCCCAGCGGTTTCTATCCACGCCCCCGCGAAGGGGCGACTTTGGCTGCGGCCTTATCATCCTCTTTGCTGGCCTCGTTTCTATCCACGCCCCCGCGAAGGGGCGACTGCTTGGCTCTAGCCTTCTGTAAGCACTGAAGAAAGCGCGGCCAGGGCGCGAACCGACCCGCCAACGGACTTCTGACCAAGCACACACCTCGATCTCACAATTAGAACCAATCAAATCAAATAGCTGGTAAGGCGCGGAGTACAGGGCTGGTCGCTGGTCACTTGCGGTCCGCGCTTAGAAAACCAAAGGTCCGCCTAGGTCCCGCGTTGGGTTCGCACCAATGTGTTCGACACGCCGCCGCCAGTTTGAGCCCAGGCGGTAGAAGCGCAGGCTATCGACCATTGGATCCATCTCGGCAAGGAGTGTTGCGCGAAGGTTGGTCCACTGTGCTGGATCAACTTCAATCTCAAAAACGGAAGCTTGCACCCTCTGGCCAAAGTCAAGGCACACCCTGCTGATGCGTCGCAGGCGTCTTTGGCCCCCCGGTGACGTGACAGCAACATCGTAGCTCACGAGCATCATCATTGGCTCACCGCAACAGAAAGGGAGGGTACGCGTCGAGCTCCCCGCGTATGTGCCTTGCCAAAAGCTGGGCCTGCAGGAACCATAGCAAACCTGTAGTCGTCTTCTCGCCGATGAAGCTATGCGTTAGCTCAGCGCGTTTTTTCTCCTGATATGCCGCCAAGACTTCCTTTCGAGGCTTGTCTTTAAGAACCACCGCGCCGCCTGGCTTGGTCTCAAAGTCGGAAAGCTGAACCTGACGCCGGTTGATCAAGGAAAGGACGAAGCGATCCGCAAACGAAGCACGAAACTCCTCGGCTAGGTCTAGAGCTAAGCTTGGACGTCCAGGACGGTCTCTGTGAAGAAACCCAGCCTGAGGATCCAAACCGACGCTCTCGAGCGCTGACCTGCAATCATGGGTGAGTAGAGCATAAGTCAGCGACAAGAGGGCGTTCACAGGATCAGTCGGTGGGCGCCTTGTCCGTCCTTGAAAACCGAAGTCTGGACGGCGGATTAACAACCTGAATACCCCAAAGTAAGCCGCCGCACCCTCTCCTTCGTGGCCCCTCAACACATCGGTTGACTGGTCCTTTCCGCAAGCTCTGATCGCAGCCGCCAAGGCGCCGCGTGCATCCTCAATGGCCCGTTGTTCTTCATCGGAGGTATCGTCACGGTGTTCTCGCAGGAAGCGCGTGAGAATCTGACGCTGGTTCGCCATCTTTGCCGTCACGAAGGAGCGGACAATCGAGCTACATTTGGCTTCTTCCTGGGTCGCGGCGTACTGGGCGCGACGTAAAAGAATGTTGCCAGAAACTGGCCCATCAATCCGTGCTCTGAACTTACCCCAACCAGTCATCAACGAAATAGTTGTTCCTTGGTCAGCACAGTGACCGATCAACGGCATCGAAAGTCCAGCGCGGCCAAAAGCAACGATGCCGCCAAGATGATGAAGCGGAACCCGTCCTGCCACTTCGCCTTCCACCTCAACGACCACATTCTCTCCGTCCTTGCGGAGCCACGCTTCATCTGAGGTCACGTAGAGAGTGTTGAGGTGCCGCCTCATACCAGGGATCTCTTCAGTTCCCGATCCAACCAGCTCGATGCCGCCATAGTCACTTGCGGACGGCAAATCTGCAGGAGGGAGCAGTTACCGCATTTAGAAGGCTCATAGTTGGGAGGTGGTGTGATACCGCTTAGCACCATGCTTAGTGCCAATCTGGCAGTTCTTGCAGTCAGTTGGCGCAGCTCAATGTCGAACGTGACAGTCAGTCTACGGCGCGTTTTGCCGTAGAAGATAGCGCCTTCGTTGACCTCGACTCCATGCATCTCCTCAAGGCATATGGCCTGAGCGCAAAGCTGTACCTCATCCGCACGGTTCGCTTTAGGTTTTCCGCGCTTGTACTCCACGGGATAGGGCTTCCCCTCGCGGTATTCGACGACATCGCATACGCCGAAGGCACCCAAGGCTTCGGACCGTACGGGAAGCGCCGACACCAACCTGACACCGGACCGCTTTTCTCCACGAGGCTTGTCCACCCGTTCATGGAGTAGGCGTCTTTCAGCCGTGGCCTCACTCTCCGCCCACTGACACTCCACATGTATCAGTGCACACTGCCTAGGACAGTAGATATAGTGCTGGAGCGCAGAAAGTGGCAGGTCGTAGGCGTCTCGGTGGGCCATGGATCAGAGCATACGGATCGCTTCGATACCGTCCGGCAAGGCTGCCTCGTCAAAGACAATTTCATAGTCCTCGAACGCTGTTGGAGGTGTGCCTTCCCTATCCTCCTCCCAGCGCTTTACCGTGACGCTGTCAAAGAGCTTTCTGGCCGGAGCGTTACCAAGATCGTTCTGGTGCTTGAAGACAATCAAGCCGCGGGCTGTCATCTCTCCGCGTGCAGCAGAGCGGTCATGGTCGAACATGTTGAGAAGAGCATGCCAGAAGATCTCAAGGTCATCTTCGGTTAAACCAGTGCCGATTTCGACTTCGGAACCGTCTCCCAACTTCCGAGTTGCATTGGCAAGGCGGGCATTGACGAAGCCGTGGCAGCGATAAAGTGCGTAAGGAACCGTGTATTTGCGTCCCATTGTACGTTCTTTATCAGCGTCTTTCTCATTCGTGACTGAGCTCCTGGTGATTGAGTGCTCCGTCGGCACAATCGGATCAAGGCTTTCAGAGAATGTTAGCTGAAGTGGGCCGCGCACCTGACCAGCATTAACCTCAGTGCTCATTACAGCGCCGAAGGCCCGGATGTCCCAAAAATTGTCGCACATCCAGCGGGTGACTTGGCGAGCCTTCGCCTCCTCCTTGGGAAGCTTCTTTGCGACCGGCTTTTCGCCAATCGCCTCATAAGCTTCAGAATGGACATTGTTCAGTATACCGCCATCATTCATATAGATGCGGTACCCCGGTGACTCCTCTTTTGCCAGCGCAACATAGTTGCGCACCTTTCGTTTGAGACAAACATCGGTGACGAGGCCGTGGCTTGTATCGGGGTCGAGACGCGGCATGTTCCCGGCGTCGGGATCACCATTAGGATTGCCGTTTTCAACATCGAACAAGAAAACGAACTCGTAGCGGTTAGCGATCGCGTTCATTGGTCGTCTGTCTCCTTATTTTCATTCGTCCGGGCCTTTGCGCGCTCTTTGATTTCGCGTTCCGTATGGTCTTTTTGATGATAATAACCGACTGCAAACGCTCCCTGATCAGCAAAAGACAACCGGATGGGCCACTCCGGTTCCGCGACAGACAGGATCCTTTGGATACGATCATCCGCATACATTGCCGAACCTTTTTTTGTTTTTCGAAGCTTAGACAAGTGGTGGTTTAGACCTCTCATGAGTGACGGGAATATGCGTGCTGGCACCGTTGACGCAGCGCCGTAATACTTGTCCTTGACGGTGGCGTTGAGTTTGAAATCTGAAGCTAGTGCTTGGGTGTACTCAATTTCGGCAAACAGTCTGCCGAGGTGATACCCAACCATTCCTCGGCCTTTGTAGTTTTCATTCCATGCCATGGGCAGCCACTCCTCTTCTGGTTTTCCGTCCATCCGCGCCTCGCGCACGAGACATGCCCGCACCATAGCCACCCGGCGGGCCGTGACATGGCGATCGATCCGTAGGCGCATGACAATGTTGGTGAGCAGTGTCCTTGGGTACCGCCCGCCGGTAAGAAGTGCTCGCATAAGGTCGCCCGCGATACGAGAGCTGACGGTCTTCGTATTGATCTTCTCTTGCCCCGCTTCGCCCATATAGGCGCCGGTCTCATAGGCCAACTGCCAGACGGCAGGAGGCTTGTTCTTCGATGCGGGGGGTTCGATCCTCAGGTCATCCGCATGCTGCTTGAAGCGTTCGATAAGCTGGCCGAAACTGGGGGTCTCCCAAAACCGCACCGACAGACGCGCAGCGTTGGGAGAGAGGCCGAGAACGTAGAGCTTCGCCTTTTTGAGTTTGTCATCAATCGCCTCGACCGGGAGGCCTTGCGCCAATTGATCAGCAAGGCTGCCTGCGAGGTTCTCTACGTCGTCCCGGTTTCCTTCCTCATAGCCGCCGATCATCCCAGCCGTCTGAATTTCAGCTTCAGGATCATCGGCCCAGAAGACCATCGTAGCATCGCCGATCTGATGGCGTTGGAAGTTATCCTCGCCCCGACGGAGCAGGTGGTTAAGGACGGTGGTGTAGGCTGCTGCGACCCTTTCACCGACAGGGGCGTTATCGCCCTGCTCTCGTCCGTAGGAAGAGAATGCATCAAGATTAAAGGAGGACAGGCTAGCACCTGATGACTGAGCGCCGTTGACCCCCTTCACCGCTGGGTGCAGCCTTGCCACGGGACGTGTGTCGCCTGTGACGAGGCATGTTGCTGGCGAGGCCGCTGCTTCCTCAAGCATTGCGGTGCGTAGCGCTTTCGCAGCCGGACGATCGTGGATAAACCCGTGTTCCGTCCCGAGCCGGAAGACAATGTTCTTGTCAAGTAGCACGTCCGTCAGATCGTCTCGACTGTCCCAATCATCCGGAGACCAACGATCCAAAAACAGTCGGAAGGCCACCAATCCCTCATCGTTGCTGGCCTCCAAGGCTTCAGCATGGAGCGACTTGAATGCCTCATGGGCCTCCAGTGTGCGGTCTCGCTGGTTGATTTCGCGGCCCAGCACGTAGGCGGTCTTGTCAAACAGAAACCCAGGGGCAACGTTAGCGGACCGTTTTGGCGGTGTAGGTACAGCGAGCAGCCGGTCTCTTACAGTCTCTTTCCCCTTCGCATCCGTCGTGGTTTGGGTCAGCGGTTCTGCTGAAAGAAGCTCGCCGTCTGGTGAAAGGCTTAAACAAAGCCCCACCTGCTGGAGCGAGTAGCCGAACGCTGGCACCGCAGTCTCACCGTACGCATCAGGCTGCGAAAGGCGCGCATAGTGATCGTTCAGTGCTGTGAGAATCACGCGGCCCCCTCCGGCCTTTGCGCCTTCACATCAATGACGCCATCAACCATCTGAGGGCGGAAGAAGAGAGGTTCAGCATTGCCCGATCGCCAATCCATATCGTAGAGCATCCACCCCAGGTCGCGTGTACCTGCATTGCGCGAAGTGGGGGTCGCTCCCTCAATAGGACCGAAGTCGCATGCGAATTCTCGGCAACCAAGATACGGCCGGTGGAAACATTGCCCGCGCTCGATGCGTCGGCGCGCCATATCCGCAAACTTACCGGGATTATCATCAGGCCCGGCGCGGTTCGTCATCTCGAAATGCGCCTCGACGACATAAGCCACATCCTTAAGGAGCGTCGCTGCCCGCTGCTGGCGTTCCTGCTCCACCATGAGACCAAGCCCCTCCGTCGAGCCAGCCTTCATCGCGGTCATTGCAGTACGGGCGGAGGCAACGGCGCCCACCTCATTCCGCCGAACTGTCTCAAAGCGCGGTTCGTTCAGAACATGGATCTTGTCAACGACCCAGCGGATCGCTGGTTTCCAACAGATGGCTTCAAGAATGCCCCTTGCCGCCGAAGGGGTCATCACGTCGTAGGAAACGCGCTCCACCTTCATTTCCGGACGAGTGAAACAGGCCCGTCGACCCTCAACTAGAACTTTAATTCCCATGCTCATATCCCTGGTCCCAGTCCGGAACTATGGATCGAAAGCAATCACTTGCAAGCACGAGTTGCAGTGAAATCCACGGGGTCAGCCTTAGCTGACCCCGGCTAATCACTCTGACCAATGTCCTGATCTAGGTTTCTATCCACGAGCCTTTTCGGGCCCGATTCACTCGCAGGCTGCTCATGGCGGCGAGTTATCCGCACGCTCAGCAAGCCAAACAGGCTCGCTCTCACGGTTGTCTTACGCCTTAGCTTCTTCACGCGCGCCATGAGGGCCTCCATTTACCGTTTCCTAGAACAGGATATAACTAGATATCAACCCTAGAAGACTAGCGCGCCATTAACTATCCCAAGCCGATTAAGTGAAAGGCCCCGCTCGCACAGGTAGAGTTCCGGATTGAGATCCGTCCGCAGAAGCGCGAACTGGTCGCCGTAGAGCTCGGGCCTGATGAATTCGACCAAGCCTTCGCTTTCTCGGACAAGCTGTGTGAACTGACTATCATAGACGGAGACGCTGTAAGGGCCGAGCTTTCGGGCCGCATCGCGCACCGAGATGGATTCGTCCCATAGGCGGTCAACGATCTCTCTGGGTTCGCTTTC
The DNA here is from genome assembly GCA_039818345.1 of Pseudomonadota bacterium. Taxonomy (GTDB): domain Bacteria; phylum Pseudomonadota; class Alphaproteobacteria; order Caulobacterales; family Parvularculaceae; genus Parvularcula. The sequence continues at coordinate 9,772 of JBCBUC010000005.1, forward strand.
GCGCGCGATAATCAATGACTTCTGTTCCTGTTCGATCAACCTGAACTCCCGCGCGATGGTCTCGAAGGGAATGCTATCAATCTCACGCTGGTGCAAAGCCATCATGGCTTGGCCCAGCTCATCTTTATTCCGCCAGTAGACACCTTCGAAGTACTGTTTGATGGCTGACAAGCTGAAGGGATCGGCATGGTCGCGGAACACATCCTCGGCGGTCTTCACGCGCCTCTCCATGTCGGCGAACATCGAGTTGCTCGTCTTGCCTCGGATGTTGCCATGCTCTTCCGCAGAACGGAACCAAACCACCTCGCCGCGCTCCAGCTTCCCTTCACGATTGCATCGGCCAGCAGCCTGAGCCAGAGACTCAATCCCGCACTCCGCGCGATAAACCGCAGGAAAATCGAGATCGACGCCCGCCTCGATAAGACTTGTGCTGATCAAACGGCAGGGCATTCCATCTCGAAGAGCCTGTCTAATCTCAGCCAGCCGCGCAGACCGGTGCTTGGGGTAAAGTTCAGTCGTCAGATAGTAGGCGCCCTCGGCATCTGCGATGCGCTCAAAAAGAGCAGCGGCATGACGTTTCGTGCTCACTATACAGAGCACCTGATCACGGCCGCGAAGCACCTCGCCTAGCGCGTCATCGCTGAGGGGTTCATCCTCCCGCCGCACCTCGACGCGCTTGAAACGTTCGTAAAGTGCCTCAGGGTCAGGTGCGATTTCCACCGTCGCCTGAAACCCGCCCCTGAAACCCTTGTCGCTGCCATTGTCGGTCAAGGCTGGTTGCGTCGCCGTACACAGAACGACAGAACTGCTATAGCTGTCGGACAACTCGCGCAGGGCGGCCACGCAAGGCTGCAACAGCTTGAGGGGAAGGCTCTGCACCTCATCCAAAACGATGACACTGTTGGTCATTCGGCGCAGCTTGCGCAGTTGGGACGGGCGATTGGAAAACAAGGTCTCAAAGAACTGTACGGAGGTGGTCACGATCACTGGCGCATCCCACCGCTCCATTACACGCCGTAGCTTCCTCACCCGATCCCTGTCGTTATCAGGCGTGTCCGCATCATCGGCCATCGCGGCATCTTTCGGGGAATCCATGTCGAAATTTGAGTGATGTTCAATAATGGCTGCGTCGCCGTAGACCCCGAAAGCCTCTCGGAAGACACTGGCATTCTGTTCGATGATGCTCGTGTAAGGGATGACATAGATCACGCGATCAAGGCCATGGTTGATCGCGTGATCAAGGGCGAAGCTCATGGAACTGAGCGTCTTTCCCCCGCCCGTCGGGACGGTCATAGTGAACACTCCGGCCCGAGCCTTAGCTTTGCGTCTAGCTTCACTTAAGATGTCGTGACGCCACTCGTGAATTGGCTTGCTTCTCTGAAAGCCGTTCATATGGCCATCGAGGGCCTCTTTCAGCTGGTGCAGGCCGGGTCGCTGGACGTCATCATACGGCCGCCCCAACGCCGATGCTTCCGCCCGACCGGTGTCTTCATAGTCGGCATCGACAAGGCACGACAGAAGATAGCGCACGAAAAACGGAAGAGAGAACCGTTTGAGGGAAGGATGAAGTGAAAACCTGCCGAGGTCCGACACTTGAGGAAGCTGATGACCGATCTCCTGCTTCCAGACTTCATCGAGCGCTCCAAGCAGCTTTTCACCGCGCCCGCCGGTCAATCGACCTCCGGTCGCTTCGAACAAAGGGGTCAGGGAGACAGAATCTACACGTTTTCCGTTAGCAAGACCTGCATGGTGCCCTGCCAAGGCGTAGGCCATCAGCTGACCTAGGAGACCGTAGCGCTCACATGCGAGCTGCGCGCCTGCTGTCGAGTGATCTACCTTCTTCGGATCGTTCCTAAGTCTAGCTTGAAATCCTTCTGTATACTTACCTAAATCATGCAAAAGGCCCAGGGTATGACAGATATCGCTGTGGAACGTCCCGCGACCGGCCAGAGAAGCTACGCCGTTTAAGTGCTCGCTTAGAAGTTGCCAACGTTCTTCAGGCAGACCTTCGTATGAATGAGCGTAGAACATCACGCGCCTACCTCCTCTGTTTTGGTAGCGTCGCTCAAAACATAGTGCCTGTCGCATTGATAGCTCGACCTGCAGGCTCTCATCGGTGCTTCTTTAGAATCATTCGAAGAGGGCGAGACCGGTGAAGCGGTCGCATTCGCCTCATCAAACTGTGTGATGAATCCATTTGGATAGGACCCGATGCCGGAAACGCAACCAAGTACATCACCAGGTTCACCGTTCCAACTCCGGACCATCGCGGCCGCGATCTTGTTTTGAGCGCAGTTGGGCGAGGCGGTCTTGTGTTGGTGAGCCTCTTTGTCCTCTGAGTGCTGAGAGGCGGTCTTTGGGTTGGGTTCGCTCGATTGTCGGCTGTTGAGGTCTCTTGTTTGGCGAAGGTCTGACTGGCTGAGGCAGTCTCTTATCGGCCCTCGGGTGTTCCGCTCTGGTAGGCCTTAGTTTAGTCAGTCTCTTTTGCTCAGTGTACCGGTATTCCTGCCTGTCCTGTTCTAGCTTCCCTTCCCTCAAGGCTTTCAGCTCTTTGTGCACGTCGAACATGGCGCGTGCTTCTTGTGCTCGAAGGGCTTTGAGTTGGTCTTGCATTTGCTCGCGTTCTTGAAGCTGCACTTGGCGGAGCCGGACTCGTTGTTCGGTATCACGCCGCTGAGCTTCGAGGGCCTCAGCGATGTTCCTTTGCTCGATCCTTTGATGGGCACCGCTCACCCGGTCCCAAAGGCCGCGCCAGCCTGGCCGAAAGCGTTCGGAGCGCTGACGGCATTCTTCCTGCCAGCGCTGGTCTTGCTGAACCTTGAGCCGGTCGCGTTCTTGGCGATGGGCCTCGGTCATCTCGCGGCGTTTGGTTTCGACCGGGGCCTTCGCTTTTGCGTGTTGATCGGCGACCTCCTCGAGATGGCGCCTTGAGCGCTCTGTCAGTTCTTTCACGAACTGGTCTTTGGTCTCATCAATCGATGGAAGGTCAGTGGACGGCCCTAACCGCTCGCGTAGCTCTTTGGTCTTCACCCCGGCATAGCGGGCAGCGCTTAGCACCTCGCCCTGGTGGGTGACGATCACGTGGCTGCGGCGATCGCCCTTGGCGAGGCGCATGCCGCGCTCTTCAAGAGCGTTGCAGAAGGCAGCCCGGCTATCTGAGGCCGCCAGGCAGTCTTGGATCTCGCCCTTGAGATCTCTCGCGTGGAAGCCCGCGCGCTTGGATTGCTGCCACTCGGCGAGCGTGAAGTTACGGGGGTCCCTCTCCTGCCCTCGGATCATACCCTTCGGCATCGTCCATCCGTGTTCGCGGTAAAGCTCCCGCGAGACGGTCATGATCTTCTCTTTGTAGAACGACAGCTGCTTGGCTTTCATCGTCTCAGCATCAATGCGGGACCAGACGCAGTGGGCATGGCGCCTTCCCTCTTTCTCGTGGAAGACCATGACGCGCGGCTGACCGGTCAGGCCGTTCGCTTCCTCGACGCGGTGAATAGCGTCTTCGAAGGCCTCGACGCTGGCATGCTCTTTCTCAGGCGGGTTGAAGGAGACGGAGAACAAGAACTGCTTGCATTTCGTCCCTTTGCTGATGGCCTGGGCTTCTTTAAAGGCGCCGATCACATCGCTTGAGATAAAGCCACGGATCTCGTGCAGCTCGACATGCTCATTGTCACGCGCATTCATCAGATGCTCACCGAGCTGTTTGGCTCCCCCGCGCTGTGAGGCGACGATGATCATCGCCTTAATGCTCCGTGGTGCGCAGCGCCATCATCAAAAGCGTCTTGATCTCTGCGATGTCCTGGCAAGCGACGGTGATCTCATGCTCGGCGGCCTCGCTCATCGGCACGGTGCCGAGGACAACGGCTTCAGACAGCGCGCCAAGAGCTGACGCGACGCCGGATTGCCCCAGAAGCGCCAGAGCCTGTGCGAGATGCACATCGCGCTCATTGGGTGACGACGCTGTTTTCTTCGTCTTGAGCTTCGCGCCAGCGAGCACCTTCTTCCGCGCATAGGCACCAAGCGATTGCGTCCCTGCCTTCTTCAAGAGCCAGTCCCGTTCGGCCTCATTCACCCGGAAAGAGATCGGTGGCAAACGCTTCGGTTTGGGAGCAGACGCTATCTTGAACGCTGTTCTGGATGTCTCTCCCCCACTCATGAGAAAAACTCCTCAGCATCAAGATCAAAATCCTTTAACTGCTCCTCCCAATCTGCTAACGTCCGAAAAAGATGATTTAATTCGTCCTCGGTGAAGTCCACCATCACAATTGATAAAAATTCATTAAATCAATGTACTACAAGATTTGACGAAATATCAGACCCCCAAAATAGCCCCCAAACAGTAAAAATTCGGCATAAAGATAAGTTTCCAGTCGGCGAGGGTCGAGAACCAAGCATGAACGATGATTTCGAACGGTTGGATGCCGACTTTGGCGGGATCTATGCGTTCAACATGGCGCTTGGATGGATCATCGGTGGCGATCCACAGATGTGCACCGAGCTGAACGAGCACATCTACAGACGGGTGCGTAACGCTCGAGCCGATCTCGATCAGATCATGAAGCGTCGCGGGGGTGCGTCATGAACACGATGCTCCATGCAGCAGAAAATGAGATCATCCCAGATGAAAAAGGTGCTGAAACACAAGCTCGAGACCCCGAACCCTTCTTCAATATGTCGAACGAGGAGTTTGGCTGGAACCACCTGCTTTTCGTCCGTGTGGCAGACATCATTGTACGGAGCTCAGACGAAAAGAATGCTGAAGCGGTCGCTAGGCTGGCAGCCGATGGCCGAAGAGATCAGGTCGTCGCGGATCTCAGGCATACCGAGGAGGCATTGTTCGCTCTTTGGCAGCTCATGCAAATGGTTCGTAAGAAGGTCGACGATTACCCGGGTGGGTGTGATCAAGAGATCGCTACTTGATAACTTAGATGATCATCACACTTATCATTGTGGATGGTTGCCGCGCGACAGCCATGGCCTACCCCTAACCTTAGGCATGTGGGTACGAGGCGGGATCACATGCGTGCATGCTGAGTATGAGCATGCACGAACCAACCGACTCAATGACGAGAGCCATGCGGGCCCATTCGCACTCGCAAGAAAGCTGAGAGCCAAATAGAAATGCCTCGCCGTTAGCGCTGGGCGTAGCCGTGGATGCTAGCGACGGACTTGGGCGAGATTAGGCAGTTCGTGGAGCGCGGCGACTGACCGGGATTGGCCTTTAAATTGGCTAACCGGACGCCGGGTCTTGATCGCTCACGGGGAAGGCTGATCTTCGTCTTCCTTCTTGCGGCTTCATAGCGTCTGGAAAAAATGCTTTGCAAGATAGTCAGCGGCCCGGTCCACCAGATCTTTGCGATCGTAAAACGCCGTCTGGTTTGGGCCATCGACCCAGTGGATCGCTTTGTCGCCGGGTAAGTTGTCGTAGAACTTCAGGGCCCAGTTTGGCGAAAGTGCATTCTCGCTATGCACTAGGACCATCGGGACCGTGACCGCTGGCGCTGCTGACTGCACGTCAAATTGCAGGAAAAACTCCCGCGACATCACGGCGAAGGCATTGGTGTAACTGGGCACGCCCGCGCGCGGGGTCGCATAGTAGTCATAGGTCGATTGCAGGGTCATGGCCGCATCGCCTTCAAGCGCGGTAGCCGGAATAGTCAGCACTTCGCGGGTTTGTTCAAACTGCTCACGTGCCGCGCGGCCCTGATCGACCTTCTCCTGAAAGCCTTCTGGATCGCTGGCCTTCATCGCAGGGACATCGCGATAATAGCCGACAACCCCGCCAATCGATTTGACCAACGGATTGTCAATCGCGCACCAGACCGAATAGCCGACGCCAAGACAAACGCCGGCCGCGCCAATCCGTTCGGCATCAATATCGGGTTCTTCAGAAAGAGTAGTGAGCCCAGCTTTTAGATCTTCGACCTTATGCGGATAATATTCGTACTGACGCGGCTCTCCGCCGCTCTCACCATAATGGCGATGATCGAGGCAGAGCGCCGCAATGCCGCGCTCGGAAAGGGCTTTAGCATAGACGCCCGTGACTTGCTCTTTGACACTGGTCATCGGACCACCAACGATAACGGCCGGGTGCGGACCCGGCGTGTCGGGAAGATACAGATCTCCAACAACGCGATCACCCGAGACGTCAAATTCAACCCGCCGTTTGGTCATTGCCGAACCTCTTGTCCCACAGCCTGGTGGTAAAGAAAGGCCGCGTCAGTGCCGCCGGACTGGCCGACGGCGATGGCAATGTTAAGGTGCGCCATCGCCTCCAGATACCGCGCTGTTGCAAGCGGCCCGGTCTCGACCGGCGCGAGGCCCATGCCATCGGCAAGATCGGCCACCTGACGGCGCGCGCCGTCATGATCGCTGGCGACAAAGCCCGTGACCCGCACACCAAGACGCGTGAGCTTCTCCGACGCCATAACATCAGCGAACACCGTATTGAACGCTTTGACGACATGTGCACCAGGCAACAGTTTGGCAATCTCTTCGGCGGCTGACGTTTGAGCGCCAAGGACTTTCGGTGACCAGTCATCATTCAGGGGGTTGGTCGCGTCGACGACTGTTTTGGCTGCAAGAGCGCCAGCGAGCGGTGGGAGTAGAGTTTGGGTCGCTGTGTAAGGCACCGCAATGATCACGACTTCGCCAGCTTCTGCGGCGTCTTGAAAGCTGGCTGTATCTTCAGACGGGGTTCTTTCGGAGATGAGCGGCTCGTGACCTGCATTACGAATGAGGCCTGCGAGGGCGCGGCCAACGGAACCGGCGCCCAGAATACCAATGATCATGCTGAATGCTCCGAATTGCAAATCTGAGGAGCAGATGCGAGACTAGGTCACCATCGTCAATTAGGTACCTCGGGGTAACCAAGTTTTGTCCGACCCAGATGCTTTTCAATCCGTTTGTCCGTCGCGATCCCTGATGGCGAGGATTGGTGACAAATGGTCAACACTGCTGATTGTAGCGTTGGCAGATGGGCCGCACAGGTTTGGAGCACTGCGTCGGCGTTTAGATGGCATCTCTCAGAAGATGCTGACACAAACCGCCCGCAATCTTGAACGTGACGGACTGGTGGCGCGAACGCTTTATGATGAGCGCCCGATCCGTGTCGAATACGAACTGACCTCACTTGGGCGAACACTAGTGCCGCATGTCCATGCGCTCAAATCATGGGCTGAGGGGAACTGGAAAACTATTCAGCAAGCACAAGCCCAGTTCGATGCCATTCATAGAGCTGATTAAGCACCCGCACCTATCGAGCGTGCTCCGCATCCCATAGCAACCCCCGTTCACTGAGGGAAAGCTAAAGCAGCAAGCCAAGGTCTGCTTGGTACTCGATTTCTGCCCTCAAGCTGGGAAATCCGCATGACAATAACTGGTGAGTTTCTGTCGAGGCCTACCGCGTTGTATTCGCAGCGTTTTAAGCCGTTCATTTCGCCACCCAATAACAGCGGAAAGGATCCGGAATTGGCGCTTAGGTTCCATTCGCCGCAGCAAAAGGCTGGCGCGGACCCTTTTCGAGGCCACCGAAATTATCCGTCAGCGATGCTTTCATCTACTCGCAACGCAACGCCCCGCCGATGAAGATCAGTCTATGATCACGGAACGCGCACACCATGACTCTCACAGCAATCTGACGAGACCCCGATATTGCAGCCACCTTTTTTGCAGCCATGGGATTGGTCCTAAGGGAAGACAGATCTGGCCTGAGCCTCCACATAGCAGAGGCCAGTTCGGTCGGGACGATCGCTTCAGGAGCTGACGACAAATAGCCTGGTAATGTGTGCGGACGAATAGTGTTGTAGAGGCCTCGCCATTTGTTCATGAGGACTTAGGTTTCACGCGATCGCCGGGGCCCCGTTCTCGGAGTTGCAGGCCTTCTTAGATAATGTGGTTGACTATGACAGGTCAGGCTTTGAGCCGATCGTGGGCTTTGACAAAGTTCTCCGTTTCTACCGGGTCATACGCCTGATCAGCGATGGAAAGCACGATGTGGGACAGGTCATCGATAATGGCTCTTCCGCAGTCCCGATCGGTGCGTTTCGCGGAAAGCCAAAATCGGGCGAAGCAGGCTAAGAAAGCTTTGCAGACGCCTCTGATCTCAAAGGATCAATATTCATTCAGTGTACCATGTTTTCTTTCATCCAGCCATTTAGCACCAATACAGAAGCACGCAACCGAGGCGCCCCTACTCGCTGTGCTTAAGAAGATCGGCCAAAAGAGCCTTGGCTTCTTCGTCAAGCTCTTCACTCATCAGGACACGGTTATAGTGCTCGACCATCTTAATCCGATCGGTGAGCGTTTCTTCCAAGAGGAGCGCATGGTAACCGATCTGATGGAAATACATCACCCGTGCCCGGGCTATGGCTTCATCTTCTGAGAACGCACGCGACATAAACAAGCGTTCCAGGAGCGCTATCCAGTCTCCATCAATCGCCTGCACTTTCACCGCGACATCGGGCTCTTGCCGAGCCCACATGCGCATCGCTTGATCGAATGTGACCACTTCCCGTTCAGCACGAAGCCACAAACGCAGAAAGTCGGCGACGCTGGGCGTCTTGGACGTCCATGACGATTCGATCTCGGAGATGTCCGACCTGTTTTGGACCAGCCAATCCTCAAGAACATTATCGAGGAGGTCCTGACGGCTTTCAAAGTGCCAGTAGAAACTGCCCCGCGTCACCTTCAGCGTCTTTGCCAGTCGATCGACTTTGACAGCCTCGACGCCGGAACGCACGAGCACGCGCCGAGCCTCAGCAACCCAATCGGCACGAGCGAAGGTTTTCTTGGCGTCTTTTTTGACTGCAGCTTTGGACATGTTTCCGTTTATGCCGACTCACATCCGTTGGCGAGCATCGCAGGTTAGATGTGACAGCCACGTTGCGCCGTACAGTTGTGTATGGCAACATCGATAGGTCAGGGAGAAAGAGGAAGGCCATGAAGCCCCACGATTCAGTCGCCCTCACCGATTTTGTGTCCTACGCCTCGCCGGAAATGATTGCTCGCGCCGCAAGCTTTCACGAATCCATGAAGAGACGGCACACGATCAGGTATTTCTCCCGTGAGAAGGTGCCGCAAGAGGTCGTTGAATCAGCTGTAAAAACGGCCGGGCTCGCTCCCAGCGGGGCCAACCATCAGCCTTGGCACTTTTCTGTGATCGCGAGCCCTCAAGTGAAGCAAACCATTCGTATCAAAGCGGAAGAAGAAGAGCGGGCCTTTTATGACGGTAAAGCCGGGCAAGAGTGGCTCGATGCACTCGATCCTCTTGGCACAGACGAAAACAAGGAGTTCCTGGAGACAGCCCCCTACCTTATAGCCGTCTTCGCCCAACGGCGCGGGGGCGTCGAAGTTAGTGATCAAAAGAAAAACTACTACATCAATGAAAGCGTCGGTATCGCTTGTGGTTTTTTGATCGCCGCGTTGCACCAAGCTGGCCTCGGAATCCTGACCCATACGCCGAACCCCATGAGTTTTCTCAATGACGTGTGTAAGCGACCAAATAATGAAAAAGCTTATCTCTTGCTCGTGGTCGGAAAGCCGGCTGACAATGCAACCGTCCCGACACACGCAACCATTAAAAAACCTTTCCAAGACATTGCGAGTTTCTTTTGATGTCGACTTCTCTTCTTGATAAACTTCATCAGTTGGCGAACGATTATTGGAAAACCGAAGCCTATTATGAACCTATCCAAGCGCTGCTCGCAGGGCTGGATCCTGATGACACAACGCTGTTTCGCTTAAGCCCAAAGGAGCAGGACGAAAGAGTAGCGGTTGCGGCTAATCTGCTTCAACAGCTCAACGATCTCCCGTTGGACAATTTACGCGGCCAGGACGCAGCTACCGCCGCGATGCTGCATTTTGAATTGTCGATCGCCGTTCGGTTACATCAGTGTGGAGCGCACCTAAAACCATCATTATTTCCGGTTGGCCCTGAGTTCATGACAGTCTTTTGGGCAAATGGGACAACGTTTGATTCCAAGCATGACGCTGTTAGGTACACAGAGCGCCTCCGCAGCATTCCCAAAGGTGTCGAAGGATTAAAAGAAGCCCTTCGTCTGGGTGTTGAGCGGGGCCACCGATATCCACAACAGGTTCTCGACCGCGCGATTGATGTTGTCAAAGGCACACTTGCCGACGATCCCGAGCGGACAGCTTGGTTTAGCCCCTTCATCCGCTCACCGATCAGCGCGCGTTTGGGCGTCGAACGTGGTGAAGCGAAGCGCGTGATTGCGGCAGAGGTCATTCCCGCGATCCAAAGCTATGCAGATTTCCTCGCCGAGGAGATCATGCTGCACGCGCGCAATACGGTGAGCACTGCCGATGATCCCCATGGAGAAGATTTCTACAACATACTGGTTGAGCGCTTCACGTCGAAGCCGATGACAGCCGAGGACGTTGCAGCGCTTGGTCGTGCCGAGGTGGCAAGGCTGGCAGAGGCGTTCGACCAACTTGCGGCTGATCATGGTTTTGCAAACGCCGATGCGCTTCACGCCGCCATGGCGGATCCCGACCGCACTGTATGCTCTTCACCCGAGGAGCTCCTGGTTCAGATCGAAAGCCTCGCCAAGAAGATCGACGCCAAAATCCCGGCCTATTTCGGCCGGCTCCCACGCATCACCTACGGCGTCGCCATGATGCCGGAAGCGCAGTCGCAGAAAATGCCGCCGGCCTACGCTCAACCCGCGCCGCCCGGCGGGAGTCAAGCTGGCCTTTTTTGGGTCAGCGGTATACCGACGAAATGTCCAACAACGATGCATGTGCCGCTGGTGCTTCACGAAGCATGGCCAGGGCATCTGATGCATCTGGCCCTCTGCCATGAGCTTGAGGAATTGCCTGAGTTCCGGCGTTACGGCGCCGTCAAATACACCGCATGCGTCGAAGGGTGGGCGCTCTATTGCGAAGAACTCGGTCTCGATATGGGTTTTTATGAGAAACCCGAAGACCATTATGGCCGTATTGACATGGCGATGTGGCGGGCTGTGCGGTTGGTGGTCGATACGGGACTTCACGCCTACGGATGGTCGCGGGACCAAGCAATCGACTACATGAACCAACATCTGTCGTTGGACAAAGAGACGATCGAAGCGGAAATCGACCGCTACATCGCTCTTCCCGGACAAGCCTTGGCGTACCAAGTGGGGGGCCTTCACTTCAGCAATCTGCGTCGGTCAGCTGAAGAGGCGATGGGCGAGACGTTCTCCCTAAGATCGTTCCATGACGCGATCACAGGCGCTGGCACGGTGCCCCTCCCCGTGCTGACAGATTTGGTTGAAGAGACCTTAGGGATTGCGTCGTCTCATGCCCGTTGATCCCAAGAGCGGCGTCTATTTCGAGGTCGATGGCGACGGGCCATTTGTCTTCCTTGGCCCCATCCTAGGGCCAAGCCAGCGGGACTATATGGGCGACATGATGGGCGACGTCGTGGACGCCTATATAGATGGCCTGAAGTGCCATTTCACTGTGATCATTGCCGACTATCCAAGTATTGGTCAAAGTACTGATATTCCCCCTCAGGATCTAACAGCCGCGCGCTGTGCGCATGATCTGCTGTCTGTAGCATTAGCTGCAGGTGCTGAACGCTTCACGTTCTGGGGCTACTCTTGGGGGGCGTCCGTCGCCTTGCAGCTCGCGATTCGGACGGAACGCTTGGACGGACTGGTTATGGGCGGATGGCCGCCACTGGGCGCGCCTTTCGACACCATCCTTCAAGGCGCTCGGCTGAATGTTTCTGACCCGCCTTCTGAATCGATGGTCATGCTGAGGCGGCCAGCGCAGTACCAACAGTGGGTCAGCTATTATGAAAGCCTGATACAATTTGATCAGCAGGCCGCCCTTCAAAGAGTGACATGCCCAGCGCTCGTCTACCATGGAGATACCGGTGATAGCGATGCCGGAGGCCTTTTCTTGCCAATTGCCTCAGCCATCCGAGAAAACGCCGACGCGATTGAACAAGCAGGTTGGACGATCAAATCGATCGCTGGGGCGGGACACGAGGTGGTGATGAAGCCTGCTGAGGTTCTTCGCGTTGTGCGGCCGTTCCTTGACGATCTTTATTCCTAAAGCGGAGGTACCATCCGATGGACCTAGGAGCAGCAGACTTTCTTCAGGACACCCTCGTTTGGGACAACCACGCATGCATGCCGCTGCGGCCAGGCGACCCGACGTTTCTGCCGCAACTCTACGACGTACACCAAGCAGGCGTCGATGTTGTCTCCCTAAACATTGGGTTTGGTCCGGGCACGCTTGAAGACCATGTCCGTGTGCTGGCTTCGTTTCGTCGTTGGGTTAGGCAGCAAGGTGATCCCTTCGTCCTTCCCCGCTCCGTCGATGACATTGACCGCGCCAACGCGGCAGGCCAATTGTCGATCATCTTCGACATTGAGGGGCTCAGCCCCTTTGACCAAGGCGATTTTGGCCTCTTGGAGATGTTCGCTGATCTCGGCGTGAAGTGGGCTCTTTTCGCCTACAACCGAAACAACGAGGCTGGGGGCGGCTGCATGGATGATGACCCCGGTTTATCGCCGCACGGACTGTCGCTGCTTCGTGAGATGGAGCGGGTTGGCATTGTGCCGTGCTGTTCTCACACCGGCCACCGAACCGCGCGCGATGTGCTAAAGACTGCGCGAGGTCCAGTCATTTTCTCCCATTCGAACGCGTCCGCCGTCTTTGCGCACGACCGGAACATCCCCGATGATCTGGCCAAGGCATGCGCCGAGACCGGAGGCGTTGTCGGCATCAATGGCCTTGGACCGTTCTTAGGCTCCGACGACTTGGCCGACGCGATGGCTCGGCATATCGATCACTTTGTCCAATTGATTGGGCCCCAACATGTTGGGGTCTCGCTCGACTACGTGTTTGATCAGCACGAGCTCGAAGAGTACCTACGGACAATGCCGGACATCTTCCCGAACGAGGATGCCCTTCAAAGCGCTCTTAATCTAGCGCCGCCATCCACCATCGCCCCCCTGACCGAAAAGCTGCGCACAATAGGTTATACGGACGATATGCTCGCAAGCATCTTGGGTGGCAACTGGCGTCGGGTGGCTATCGACTGCTGGAAGAGCTAGCGACTCTTTACTTCCAACACCGAAGCCCGGCGCTTGCGCGACAGCAACAAGATTCGACAATCGGTTTTTATACGGAGTGCTCAGCGGCGGTCCATGCCCACCGTGCTGGAAATACACTGCTCTGTTTGAGAAAAACACCTTGCAATGGAAAGGGAGGGAACAGCGCTCTGCTATTCCCTCCCGGTGAATGAAGGCTTGAAACTCGATTAGAACTGAACGTTGGCGCCAAAACCGATGACCATGGGGCGTGGCCTCACCGGGATGGCAATCGTGCCAACAGCAGGATAGGTGATCCCATTATCGTTCAGGAGGTTTTCACCAAAGGCGTAGACTTCCACCTTTCCGTACTCAACGCCAAGCCTCGCATTCACAATACGCCGTGCATCGGTGAACGTGATCTCAGGAATCCCAGTACCCGCCAAATTTCGAAGAGTATTCTGCGATTCATCTGTGTAGTTGAAGTCTAGCCGTCCGAACCCGATCGTCTTGTCGGTGATAGGTCGGCGATAGTCCGCGGACAACGAGCCTGTAAACTCCGGCACCAAATCCAGCGGGTCTCCTTCAGCATGCGTAGCGCTGGCTTCATCATACTCAATGAAGGTCCAGCCACCGGTCGCCGAGAGGGTCAGGTGTTCGGTGGCTTCAAACAGAAGGCCACTGTCGATACCAAAGCCAGATGCTTCGCCGCCATTGACAACGAAGCGCTGCGGGATGCCGTTGTTGGGAACAGGGTTCTGCTGAATATCCGACCACTCATTATAGTAGACCGTGAGATCAACTGTGAGACGACCGTCAAACAAGGCCTGTTTTGTACCGATCTCGTAGGTCCAGATGGTCTCTGGATCAAAATCGAGAGGGACAGCCGGATCGGTCAAGGCGAGCGCGTTGAAACCGCCACTGCGGAACCCTTTGGCAATCGTTGCGAAAACGATACCGTTGCCCGTATCAAAATTCGCTGAGAATTTGGGGTTGAAGCTGCTGAAGGTGGCCGACTCTTCAGGAACGCCTGGCGCCAAGACGAGCGACTGCTCATCCTCAAAATAGCGCGCACCAAACTGGACTTCAAAGCGCTCTGTCAACTGATAATCCAACTGGCCGTAAATGGTCCAAAACTCCGAACCACCCGTGCTCTCCGGAACGCCAAAGAGATCGAATGGAAGCTGGTCGACCGGAATCGGAGAGGTAACCGAAGCCGATTCACCCGTCGATTCGTCGTCGATATAGGTTGCACCGAAGACGTAGGTCAGAGGACCTTCGCCGTTCGATGTGACCCGGAGTTCTTGGCTGAACCGCTCGAACGAGTTTTCCTGCACCACGCTGAGGCTGTCGATTGTCGCACCGAATAGACCGTAGAACGGGATCGAGAAATCGGACTGATCAATCGCGAGCGACACATCGCGGTCAATGAAGCCGGTGGAGCTGAGGATCGTCACTGGGCCCGTGTCCCAGCTCGCAAGAAAGTTGCCGAGCGTGAAATCATCTTCACTGCCGCCTTGGCCGGGAGTGGGCAGCGTGTCGTCCTCAAACGCGAACGAACTCTCGTCTTCTTCACTGTTCTGATTAAGGACCAACAGGGACAGCTCGACGCTCTCCACGGGTTTGTAGAGCACCTTACCGCGGATCTGCGACACCGTGTTGACGTTCGCATTGTTCTCCCGAGGCGTGTCGATCCAGCCGCCAGCCTCTTCGAAAACGCCCGAAACGCGGACCGCGAGCTTGTCGTCAACAAGGGGAAGATTGATCACCCCCTCTGTTCTGTAGATGGGATCGCCACCCTCGGTACCCGCGATCTCACCGCCCACAGAACCCTCAACCTCTTTGAGGTTTGGATTAGCGGTGATGTAACGAATGGTCCCGCCCATCGAGTTCTCGCCATATAGCGCGGGCTGCGGACCGCGGAGGACCTCGACACGCTCAAGATCAATCAACTGTGGACTGATGGCCGTCCCAGTGTTGCTTGGCGCGATTGAAAGTTCATCAATATACGAACCGATCGTCGGCGAACCAACAAACTGAGACACACCGCGTAGCTGGATCTGCGTCGTGCTCGGTCCACGGTCAGCGACGAAGAGTCCTGGGATCGCAAACTGGAGATCGCGGAGCTGTTCCACGCCCCGCTCGTCAATTTCCGCCGCGCCGATCGCAGTGATAGAGATCGGCACTTCCAGAATGCTCTCGGCTCGACGCTGGGCCGTGACGACAATCGTGTCATCATCCGCCTCGGCGTCCTGTGCGGCAGCCATCTTGGGGAGCCCCCCCAAAGCCGTCGCGGAAAGCAGGGCCGAAGCAAGTGCGACCCTCTGTTTGAACTGAATCCGGTAAGTCATCCTGCACCCTCGCCTTGTCAAATCCGACCATACAGTGCTGTACTGTCAAGAATGTGTCAATGTTCTATTCACACCCGTGTCGCCAGCAGACACCTCCAAAAAGTGGAATGATTATCGTGGTTTCAAGCTCCCAGCCGGCCCAAATTGCTGACCGCGATCCTGTCAATTTCTCAGAGGTTGTGGCACATCAGCCACCATCGACCTGGGCCTGGTACGGGCTTTTTGTGCTCGTCGGCGCGATGGTGTTATCGCTCGTCAACTTACAGCTGATCTATGTCTTGGCCGAGCCCTTTAAAGAGAGCTTCAGCCTCAGTGATACAAAGATGGGGATGCTGACGGGGCTTGCCCTTGGCCTGACTACAGCATTTGCCACCTACCCCATGGGCTGGCTTTCCGATCGCGTGAACAGACAATGGTTGCTGGCTGGCTGTGTTCTGATTTGGACAATAGCGACGGCCGCTTGCGGTTTCGCCCAGTCGTATAACCAACTGTTTCTTGGGGTGATGGGCATTGCGCTTGGTGAAGCGGTACTAGGACCCATCGTCTACTCGATTATTCCAGACCTTTTCCCAGAAAATCGTAGGGTCTTTGCCAATTATATCTTCTTTGGGGCATCAATATTAGGCGCATCCCTGGGGTTAGCCCTGTCAGGTGGATTGATCGCAACTATTGACGCCTTGAAGGAAAGCCACGGGTTGTTCGAAAGCTTGGAGACATGGCGGCTCACGCTCATGGCTTCCGCGGTCCCTGGTCCCGCCGTCGCGCTGTCCATTGTACTGATGAAACTTTCGCGACCACCACAGGCCGAAGACCAGGAAAAGGAACGCGCACGGATCCTACCCTTCGCCCGCCAGCACTGGCGATCGCTCCTCGGGGTTTTTTTTGGCTTCGGTCTCTCGTTCTCCGCCAAAAGCACAATGTTCGTCTGGGCACCCCCTGCCCTGGTTCGCTTGTTTGGTGAAGGACAAGCAGCGGTGGGTATTCGGCTCGGCTCAATCACCGCGATCTCAAGCGTTCTTGGTGTGGCTACGTCAGCGGCGGCTTATCGATTCTTATCCAAGCGCTGGCGACACCTGGCTGCACCACGACTTGCGCAGATTTTTTTGTTGGTCGGCACAGCGAGCCTCGCCATGTTGCTCATGACCCCGAACACAGCATTTGCTTATGTCATCCTCTTTTTGTTTGGGGGAGCTGCCACCGGAGCAATGTCCTTGTCGCCCACCATGCTTCAAGACATTTCACCGCCTGATATCAGAGGGCGGATCATTGCGCTGGGAGGCTTAGTGGCTGTGCTGATCGGGGCAGGAACACCGCTTTTGGTGGGTGTCGTTTCTGACGCTGTCGACGACACGGGCCGAGGTCTCTTGGCCGCCATGGTCGGTGTCGGTGTTCCGCTTCTATTGTTGAGCGTCTTCTGCCTCAAGTTTGGCGAGAAGACCCTTCATGCGACCATTCAAGCATCGCGAAAGCCGTTCGGCGTTTAGTTAATGAGTTCAAAACGTCTCAATAGCGCGCTTGCATCTGGCTCCCGCCCACGGAATTCTTGGAACGCGTCGGCCGGATCGCCCATCGCTGCTGTTTCAAGCATCGTGCTCTCATAACGTGCCCAGAGCTCTTCATTGCGCAAGCCCTGAGGGGTATCCAAAAAGGCTTCAGCCACATCCGCGGCAATCACATCGGACCAATAATAGGTGTAAACGCCTGCCGCATATTGCTCATTAAAGGTGTGGAATGCATGAGGTATACTGAGGAGAACATCTGCTCCTTTAGGCATCCCTATATCTTCTAGGACCTCAGCTTGAACATCGATCGGGCTGAGGTCGCGGCCATCCGCTAGAAGGTGGAGTCGCAAGTCAAGAATTGCCATCGCTAGATAATCTGGCTGCACACTGAAGACACGATCAAAAGCTAAGGCTTGCTCCATCGAATCGACAAGCGATTCAGGCATCGGTTCACCGGTTTGGGCGTGGCGCAAAAACTCTTGCCCAAGCTGGCGGTCACGGAACCAGATCTCGTGAAAAAGTGCGGGCACTTCGATAAAGTCCCAAGGCAACGCTAAAGGATTGAGCGAGGGATAGACCGCCGTGCTTGAGAGCGTATGGAGCGTATGCCCAAACTCGTGGAAAATCACATTGGCGCGCTCCCACGGCATTGTCACGGGCCCCTCGCCAGGTTGCTGCGCAATAGCGGAGTGAAAGACCACCAGCGGAAGAGACTGACCTTGATAGGTCGTTGCCGGACGATATTGCGAAGCCCACGACGAGGGGCCTTTCGCAGGTCGCTGAAAAAGATCCATATACAGAATACCAACCAAGTCGTCTCCGCGATGGACTTCGAAGACTTCAATCAGTGGGTCCACCGTGGGAACGCCTTCAGCGGGCTCAAAGGTCAATCCCAGCGCGATCTCAGCGGAATAAAACATAGCCGCTTTGACACCATCATAGGTCAGGTAGGGTTCAACTGAACGCACCTCGAAATCAAAGCGTTCCGCCTTGATCCTCTCCCGGTAGTAAAGGCGATCCCAAGGCTCGATGACAAAGTCACCACCCTCAGCGTCGACAAGAGCCTGAAGCGATGCGATCTCTTCGGTCGCGTCGCGCCGTACCGCGTCCCAACCGGTCATCATAAGATCGAGGGCCGTCTCGGGCGTGCCGGCCATGCGAGACGACGTCTGATAATGCGCAAATGTCGGATAGCCGAGGAGGCGGGCTTTCTCACCACGGAGCTTGACGATGTCGGCGGTGATCGGACGATTGTCATACTTGCCGTCTGTGCCTGCCCGATTAATCCATAAATCATAAACCGCAGCGCGCACGTCGCGATTGTGCACATGGGTGAAGACAGGCCAAACTGCCGCTCGATTGATCGGTATAGCCCATTCTTCGGGCCTCCCTTGGGTTTCTGCCGCGATCTTTGCCGCGGTGAGTTGAGCGTCGGTGAGCCCTTCCAGGTCGCTGGCGCGGCCAACGAAATAGACAAGGGACCCCTCGGCGCTCATAACATTTTGCACGAACTGACCTCGCAGCGCGGCCAAACGTTCGGAAAGCGCTCGCAACTCTTCTTTTTGTGTCTCTTCAAGCCGCGCACCGCGCCGCAAGAAATCTTCGTACACGAATGTTGTGAGGCGGGCATCAGCTGGTGAGAGATCCGCTTCAGTCGCACCGCTTACGACGGCTTCAACCCGCTGGAAGAGCGCTGTGTTATGAGCAATTTCATCGGCAAGCACAGCTGACTGCGGCATCACAGCGCCCGCAACGGCCGCCACCTCAGGGCTCGATTTCGTATTCATGAAGATACCGAGGAGAGCCTCGATGCGAGACAGAGGAACACGGCTCTCTTCAAGCGCCAAGATCGTGTTTTCAAACGTCGGCGGTTCTGACGATGCAGCGATCGAGGCGACCGCAGTACGATGCTCCTTTAGCGCCATTAAAAAGGCGGCCTCCATCAATGCGGGCGTCGCCTCGTCCACTGGAGGAACACCCCCGTAAGGGCCAGGCCAATCGATCATCCGTTTGATAGCTTCCGGATCAAGCGCGGCCGCCTTCTGGTCAAACTCGACCTCCACCGCCAATTCATCCGCAATGTCCGTGATAAGATCAGTGAGGAATTCAGGCGCCTCATAGACAAAGTTATGGGTTGTCCCTTCAGGGGCGATGACGCGCACAGACCGGTCCGAGGACCGCATGTAAGCCTCGCGCGTGTCGGCAAGAAAACGCGTGAACCGCGCCTCTTCTTCTGATGAAGCGGTGACGCTTGCGATGTATCCATCCATACCCGGATCATCGAGGGGCGTGACAACCCAAACTGGGATGCCATCCAAGTCGCCGTCGAAGATGTGGGTCTGAAACCCGCGATCAGCCAAGCCAATGGTCGTAAGTTCTTCAAAGATCGACGCTGCGGCCAAGAGTTCCCGAGAGCGGGTTTGAAAAGCAGTGGCCGTTCGAAGCCACGACCGGAAGGCAGGGTCAACGTCCTCAAGCCCCTCCGGCTCTGGCGGCAACGGGTTTCGGTAAAACCCAAAGGGGCGAAGGATGCCGCTATAAAGGGCCCTCTTCCGAAAATTGGCTAAGCCTTCAGTGTCCGCACCATAGACGATCACATCGAGCGGCGTCGCATCCAGGAGAACAACGCCAGCCGTTTCGTCAGGATATCGACGCGCAATGTTCGCCGCCAAAAGGCCGCCAAAGGAATGGCCAGCGAACAAGAATGGGCCTTCTTCGCCAGCCGCTTTTAGCGCCGCCATCATTTGGTGCGCCTCGTCTTCGGTGGTTAGTGGAAACTGACCCGTCCCGCTCCAGCCCGTGCTGGGCCGGTCGATGAGGATCGAACGATGGGTTGTCTTCACGACCTCATGGACGTCGATGAACCCAATCGACGGGGCATGGCCGCCGGGGAACCAAACAATAGAAGGGGTTCCGTCGCCATCGCCTTCGGCGAGGATATGGATCGAGATGCCGTCGGCATCGACAAATCGGCCTGGCGCAGGAAAACGCTGCTTGAGCTCCTGAACCCGATAGAGGTGACTGGTAGCACCACCGCCCAAGATCACCCCGATCGCAATCAGTGCATAGGCAGGAATTCTCCAACGACCTCGGCCGAGCGATGCTAAGATGAGCCCCGCACCGATCGCGCACGCGGCCAGCATCAGACCGCTCCAGTCGAGACTTAAAAAGCGAATAAACAGATCTTCCATCACACCGCTCCTCCAACGTCATGCAGCAATGACGCTTGCGCATACAATACAGTGCTGTATGGTCTCTCGAGTCAAGCTGTGATGCGAGTGATCCTTGATACAATCAGCCGATATTGTGGTGATTGGGGCCGGTGTTATCGGCCTCTCAACAGCTTACGAACTTGCTCGAAGGTCGACCTGCTCAGTCGTGGTGGTCGACAAAGGAACAGGGCTTGGAGAAGGATCAACCGGCGCCTCTTCGTCAGTGTGCCGGTTCCGATACACACGCAATGAAATGGTTGAGTTGGCGCGCGATGGCATCAACGCCTATCAAAATTGGGGCCACTATCTCGAAACGAACAATCCGCAGGCAATCTATCAACGCCAAGGAAATGTTTGGCTCGGCGCGGAACAAGACACCTATGCCGGCGAGGTGGAGCGTCTCTCCGAAATCGGCGTCGAATGCTGCTATCTCGACGATGATCAGCTAACCGAGCGCTTTCCCGCCTTCAGTCCTTGTATGATGCCGCCTGACCTTGAAACCGGCGAAGAGCGAGGTTTCAAAGCAGGCGGACGGCATCTTCTTGAAGAGGAAGGTGGCTATATGGAGCCGGTCGATGTCCTCACAGACTTGGCTGATGCCTGTCGGCGACGAGGTGTTGAAATCTTGCTGAGCGAAAGCGTGATTGCCGCCAGACCATCCGGCTCAGGATTTAAGGTTGACCTCGCTTCTGGGCTTAAAATGGGTTGCGGAACCTTGGTCAATGCCGCTGGTCCGTGGGCTGAGCGTGTCAACGCGTTGATGAACCTTGAAACCCGTTGGGCGTTCCAGGCGACTCGCATTCAGATCGTTCAAGTTGACCGACCGACGGCGGCTGAGGGCCAGATTCCGATATGTGCGGACCCTGCTGGAGGCATTTATTTCCGCACCCAAAGCCAGGGTCAGAAGATCGTTATTGGTTCTCTTTTGCCTTCTGATGAGCAAGAACGGGTCAGCGACGCCGATAATTTTGATCGCAGTGCCGACGATATTTTTGTGGCACAGAAGTTACATGCCCTTGCACACCGCCTACCGAGTTTTAACTATGAAGGCCAAATCAATCATTACAGTGGTCTTTATACTGTCAACACACTAGACATGCACCCCGTGGTGGGAAGCACCCCCATCACCAACTACTTCATCGCTAACGGGTTTAGTGGGCATGGCTTCAAAATTGCCCCAGCAATCGGCCAATTGCTAGCCAAGCAGATCACCGGGATCTCTGCCCCCGGAGATACCAACACCAACCCCTCTTTCTTGAGTTGGCACCGCGAGCCGATCAACCTCAGCGATATGAGCGTCTGTGCCTAACCAACACATCCAACATGCAGTTCTGTGGACCTGGTGATCCCCCCGATCAAAGGCGCGTCATCTGCAACCCTCTAATAGTGCAAACGCAAACCAGTATGCTTCGCAGAACCCTCGGTGGAAAAATGTTGCCGAGCGGCGTCTGTCAAACGACCACCCCGGCCCTGAGGGGCGTTCCGCGGCACACGATGCGGAAACTGGCGGAGAGTGTGGAGAAAGTGTCCAGCCCCATACTCTGGGCCAGTTGTTGATAGAGTTTCTGAGATGGGCGGGGCGGCTTTAAAGGGTTTTGACCCAGCGGTATTGGCCCAGTTCACTCATCCGCCATCGCCGTAGCTTTGGCGTCCAGCAGGGCTTTCAGGCGCTCCAGTGCACCGGCTCCGGACGAAGACTGTCGCGCAGCGATCTCCGCATCCAGCACGTCAACAAATGGCTGATGCTCGGGTCTCACTTTCTCGCCTTCTCGCGCTTGCTTGAGGGCATTGGAAAGCTCTTGCGGGGTGATCCGACCACGTGCCCAGAGGTGATCGACGCGGCTGTTGAGGGACTTGGTCATTGTGTTTCTCCTTTGACGGATTGTCCGATGATGGTGAGTTGCAAATCGTGTTTGCTGCAGAGAACTTCAACTTTACATCTGGGTACGTTCCAACAGTGGGCGACACTTTCGACCTGGTTGTTGCGAGTGGTGGTATCACCCTCGGAAATGACTTCAGCATTTCAGCCTTTGTGTTTGATGACAGCTCGTCGATCTTCGAGGGCGATTTCCTACTGGAGTTCTTCGATAGCGGCTTTGCTGGCGACCCAGATTCGCTTCTGAAGTTTGCTGGTAACCTGTTCGATTTCGATCTGGTCAATGGCGACACCATCCTTCGTGCAACTCTGTTGGCTGGTGTTTCCGAGGAAATCCCTGTTCCTGGTGCCGCGCTCCTTTTCGCATCCGGCCTCCTTGGTCTCCGTTTACGGAGAAAAGCCTCGTCAAAATAGGTTTCTGTCAGGTGAGCCCGTTTTGTCGCGGGCACCAGGTAAGAGTGGACGTCTGAAAGTCATTAGACGAACTAGGTATAGCGTGGTGTTTTGACTGGTGATCACAGTCTAAATCATCGTGAACAGTGGGCTGTCGACGCAGACGCTATCTGGCAGAGTGTCGACGTCCCAATTTTGCGAGTTAACGGCGCCCTGGAACGCAGCATCCGTCGCTATGCCTGGTCTGCCTCCCGAAAAGTGGTCCGGTTGATATTTTAGGCTTGGCTCCGTGGAAGGAGCTGAGGAATGGGACGGAAGAGACCGACGACCGAGGAGATCATTGGTCATTCGCGTGAGGTCGATCCGATTACAAACTAGGAGATAAGCCCGGATATGCGTCCCACCGCGTCATGAAACCGTGGGCGCTTAAGATAAGCTTGATTACCAATTCTACTGTAAGCTTTTGTAACGGTATAATGTCGACAAACTGACTTTGTATATGCGGGCGACTTCGCTTAACGAAGCGCCTCGGGCTAGCATTAGTAATGCCTCGCTTATTTTTTCATCGTTTAGCTTCCGTGGCCGTCCTACGGGACTGCCTCGGGCCTTCGCCGCGGCAAGGCCAGCTTTTGTCCGTTCAATGATAAGGTTGCGCTCGAACTCAGCAACCGCACCAAAAAGGTGCAAGACAAGCCGGCCGCTGGCCGAGGCCGTGTCGATATTCTCGCGAAGGGACAAGAGCCCGGCTTCTTTCAGGTGTAGCGTCATGCTGATGTCCATGAGGTCATGGAGTGAGCGCGCCAGCCGGTCGAGCCGCCAGGTGATCAGCACATCGCCTTCCCGGATATGGGCGAGCGCTTCGATAAGCCCGGGGCGCTTGGCTGCCACCGCGCTAATCCCGTGGTCTGTGAAGATCCGCTTGCATCCCGCCTCCTTCAACGCGCGGATTTGCAGATCCAAGCTCTGGTCTTCGGTGGACACACGGGCATAGCCCAGCTTCATAACCGCCTCCTTCCGGTTTGTGTTTGAGGTGACGCCCAGCTTCGGGCGTCGCAAAAGGGTTCCCTTTCGAGACAGCTGGGCAAGAGCCGAGCGATCCCAGCAATTGCGCTCATTTGCGACACGCAAAGGTAAGCTATCACAGGCATTCTCGATACGGAACGATTTTGAGAATCTTATCCACAGGTCTTTTGATCATGCCGCCCAAAACCTCGGCGAAATTGGCTAGAAACGGTGTGGAGGCGAGATCATGATCGCAGCTCTATTCATTGGTCTTGTCGTGGCAGCGGTTTTGGCTAGCGTGGTCTCATTCTATGTGGGCATGAGCATCGGGATCAACGCGATGGAGGCTGAATACGAGCGTCCAGGGTGCTCCGCTCACCAAAGATGATGACGGTTCACTGTGCATCTTAGGAGTGGTGTGCCGGGCCTTTGGGCTATGGCGACAGGAACCTCCCCGCAAGGGCCGCTGCGCTTAAACCCTTGCAGGCAGAACCCCTTACGCCATCGCCAGGCCCTACGCACACGCGGCTCCGAAGATGATGACTGCATCGTAGGAGGGGGCAGGTTGGCCGTTTAGATCCCCAAGTCCTCTTTATACTGAGTTCGACGGCGCTGGTGTCTTAGGGCGTCCTGGGAAAGCTGCTCCAAGGAAGCCGCCGTGCTTTGATCACGGGTCATCACCTTAGCGAGGGCGCAGCTGATATCCCGATCTTGCGATCGATAGCGCTTCAACGCCTGGGCCTTTTGCACCTGGAGCTTTCGGCGGTCTGTGAGCTGGCTTTTGATGAGGGCGTCTCGTTGCATTGTGTCGCGCTCTACCGCAGCCTTTGTCTCCTCGATGTTCTGCGCGGCGATGGCGCTGTGTTTGCCGGTCAGGCGATCCCAAAGACCGAACAGTCCGCGCCGGTAGCGGCGCTGCCGGGCGGCTTGTTCCTCTTTCCATCGCTTGGCGTGTTTTTGGGCGAGAGCATTGCGCTCGGCTTTGTGCTTGTCCGTCAGGGCCTGCCGCTGTTCATCGTAGAGGCTGAGGTCCCGATCCCGCCGTGCCTTGGCTTCCTCTCGGAATTGTTCAAGACGCGGAATAAGCTCTGCAGCGAAGGCTTGCCGCGCTTCATTCAGCGCGGGCAGGTCTTTCTCAGGGCCAAGCTTCGCGCGCACATCCTTGGTCTTGATCCCGGTCCACCGGGCAATGGCATAGACCTCGCCTTCATGATCGAGCGCCACAAAGCCCCGGCGGTCTCCGCGGGCGAGTTTAAAGCCCCGCTCGGCTAAGGCGGCGATGTAGCTCGCCTTGCTATCGCTGAGCGCCCAGGCGTCTTGCAGCGCCCGTTTGATGTCCCGGGGGTCACGCTCGGCGCGTTTGGCCTGTTGCCAGTCCGCAAGAGTAAAGTTGGTGGGATCGCGAAGCTTTGAGTCTGCCAGGCCTTTCGGCATCGTCCAGCCATGCTCCAGATAAAGCCCGCGGCTGATCTCGCGGAGCTTCAGCTTGAAAAAGGGAAGCGGCACGGCGGTCATCGTCTCTGCATTAATCCGTGACCAGACGGCATGGGCGTGGCGCCGTCCCTCCTTCTCATGGAAGACAATCGCTCGGGGCTGCCCGATCAGGCTGAGCGTCTCCTCAACCCGGTCAATCGCATCCTCAAACGCTTGGGTGGAGACTGCGGCATCGGGCGGGGGGCTAAGCGAGAGTGAGAACAGGAATTGCGAGCATTTGGTGCCCTTGGCGATGGCATGGGCCTCGACGAAGGCGCCCTTGAGATCGCTGCTGGCAAAGCCCCGCAGCGAATGCACCTCGATATGCTCATTCTCGTCATTCAGGAGATGCACCGCCAATTGCTGGGCGCCGCCGCGTTGGCTTGCGTTCAGGATCATCCAAGCCGCCTTAGGCCTAGCGCTTTCAGCAAGAGCCCCCGGACTTCACTCAGCTCGGCCTCGGCCTTTTGGAGTTGGTCTATGATCTCGCGCTCGTCCTTGAGCGTACCCGTCTCAATCGCGCGCCCAAGGCTCGATAGGCCTTCGCCCACATCAGACGCGCCGATCATCGCGAGGATCTGGGCGAGCAAGGCACGGTTGTGTTGAGTGAGCGCCCGGCTGGCCGCGCCTTTGCCCGTCGGGGCGAAGAGGATGGATTTGACGTGGGCACCGAGCGGTTGACCGGCGGCATCTTCTTCAAGCTGTGCCCGCTCTGCGGCCGAAAGCCGGATCGAGAAGGGTGGAGGGCGCTTCCGCGCACTCGGTGATGAGCGCTCTTTAGCCGACGATGTGTTGAAGGCCTTAGAGGCTAAGCCATTGCGGAGGTGCTCTTTGTTCGCCGGCGGCTTCATGGGCGGCTTCGGGGCCGACGTCATGGCCGATGCTCCGGCCCGCCCGATCCCACATCACTCGGTATAATGATGTTTTCGGCCTTGAGTACCGCCTCCCAGTCCTCTAATATCTCAAAGAACCGGTTCGAGGTCAGAGCCTCATCCCGCACCAACCCTAAATTTTGGGTGCAGACGTCTTCTAATACTTTGAACGGTAACGCTAAATCGCGGTTTGAGAAGCCGTGTTCCTTATCGTATTGAAGGGCGTTGGGCAGAGCTAGTCTCAGGAGAACCCGTCTTTGTGCGAATGATCCCTGCGCCCAGATTCTCCAAGGTTTTCCAAGGAACTCCATCGCTGTGCCGAAGGCCTGATCGAAGGATTTGAGCGGTTTGAGGGCGGTTTGGCTTTGCTCGGTCAGGACCGCCTTGCGAAGCTCGAGCTTTTTTTTACTTCTGCCTCATACGCGGTGATCAAGGCCTCGCTTTGCGTGCCGATGACGCGCTCCACGAGGTCGCTGATCTTGCGCTCGATCCCCATCAGCTCTTGCGGTCTTTCTTGGTGCCGGATGGCCTCGTTGCTGGCGAGGGCATCACTCGGCAGGGCCAGGCTGCATTTCGGCTTGCAGTTTTCGAGCAATATCCCCCGGCGCGCCGGTGCGTCGTGCAAAGAGGTTATAGGCAATCGGGATCAGGATGAGGGTCACCAAAACGGCCGCCACGACGCCGAAGCCGATGACGATACCGATGGCTTGACGGGTTTCCGCGCCAGCTCCTGAGGATAGAAGAAGGGGCAGGGTCCCAGCCGCGGTGGTGAGCCCCGTCATCAGGATCGGGCGCAAACGGGCAAGGGATGCTTCGCGTAGAGCAGCATCAAAATCTGTACCCTGATCGCGGAGCTGATTGGCAAATTCAACGATCAAAATACCGTTCTTGGCCGCGAGCCCCACCAACATGATCAACCCGATCTGGGTGTAGATGTTGAGCGTCTCGCCAGTGATCCATAAGCCAAGAAGGCCCCCGCCCAGGGTTGCGGGGACGCACAGCATAATGATGAAAGGGTGGATCCAACTCTCAAACTGGGCCGCGAGCACGAGAAAAACGATCAACACACCGATCAAGAAGACAAACGCAATGGAGCTACCGGACGTCTGGTAATCGAGGGACGTTCCCTTAAAGTCGATCGTGGCTTCTTCGGGCAGAACCTCACGAGCGAGTGCCTGCATCTGATCGAGGACCGTACCGAGACGGACGCCTGGTTCCAGTCCAGCTTCGAGGGTGATCGCGCGCACCCGATTGTAACGGTTGAGGCTCGCGCTGTCGGCGATGGCGCGGATCGTCACGATGCTTGACAGCGGGACGAGCGCGTCGGTCCGAGCGGAACGCACGTAGATGTTCTCGATATCATTGGGTGAGGATTGCTCATTGCGCAGACCTTCGATGATCACGTCATACTCTTCCCCCCGCTCAAGGAAGGTGGTGACGCGGCGCGAGCCGAGCATGGTCTGGAGGGTGCTACCGATTTCATCCACCGTCACGCCAAGATCGGCCGCAAGATCGTAATCAATCTCGATACGGAATTGTGGTTGTGTTTCTTTGTAGTCCCAATCAATATTGACGAGGCCGAGGTCCCGTTCTTCGAGCGCCGCAACAAAAGTGTCCCGCCATTCAGTCAATTGCTCATAGTCTGGGCCGCCGATCACGAATTGAACGGGGTTGCCCGTGCCGCCGCCTAAGCCCTGGCGCATGCGTGCGAAGGCTCTGACACCTGGCAGGTCGGATAGGCTTTTGTTGATTTCGGACATGATGTCCGTCGCCGGGCGCCGTTCGCTCCAATCAGCAAGCACAGAGATCACGAACGCTTCATTGAAAGCTGAGCTGCCGAAACCGGGCGCTCTAATCAGCAAACGCTGCATCTCCCCGGACTCCGTGTAGGGAAGAAGACGACGCTCAATCTCGTCGGCATAGCGCTCCATGAACTCAAAAGACGCGCCTTCCGGTCCACGGATGAAGATAAAGAAGGCACCGCGATCCTCTTCAGGAACGTATTCCTCCTCGACCACAGTAAAGAGGCCCCAGGTGCCCATGACCGATGCCAAGAGCGCCAGGGCAAGGATCAGCGGCTGCCGGATCGTCTTGGCAAGGAGCCAGCCGTAACCTGCGCGTAGGCCTTCAAAGGCCCGGTCGACCAGGCGAGGCAGCACCGTGAGAACGCCGGTGCCCTTTTCGTTTTTCAGAAGCTTTGAGGCGAGCATGGGCGAGAGCGTCAACGCGACGATGCTGGAGAACGCGACAGCCGCCGCCATGGTGATCGCAAACTCTGTGAACAGACGGCCAACATCACCTTCTAGGAATGTGATGGGAACAAAGACAGCAATGAGGACCAAGGTGGTTGCAATCACGGCAAAACCGACCTGCCGGGCTCCGCGAAAAGCCGCCACAAGAGCGCTTTCGCCATACTTATCCATCCGTCGTCGGATATTCTCGAGAACCACGATAGCATCGTCGACCACGAGACCGATGGCGAGAACAAGGGCCAAAAGGGTCAGGAGATTGACGGACAATCCCAAGGCATAAAGCACCGTGAATGTCGCCGTGATCGAGATCGGCACCGTGATCGCTGGAATAAGGGTGGAGCGTGCATCACCCAGGAAGAGGAAGATGACCAGCGTCACGAGGATCACGGCAATCACGAGGGTCGTGTACACCTCACGGATGGAGGCTTCGATGAACACAGAGCTGTCAAAGCTCTGGTAGATGCGCACCCCTTCAGGCAGCGTCTCGTTAAGACGCATGCCGAGTTCCCGTGCTTCTCTGGCGACATCGACGGTGTTGGCTGTGGATTGCTTGACGATGCCGAGGCCGACCATGGGAATGCCGTTTCCTCGAAACAGGTTCCGATCCTCAACGGTGCCAAGCTGCACCCGGGCGACATCGCCAAGACGCACCAAATAGCCATCCTCACCCTCGGCAAGAACAAGATCGGAAAAGTCTTCACTGGTCATAAAAGGCCGGTCGATTCGGACCGTATAGATGCGCTGGGATGACTCGATGCTACCAGCGGGCGCTTCTATGTTCTCACGAAGAAGAGCCTGCTCTACATCCGTAACTGTGAGGCCTCGGGCAGCCAGGGACTGGCGATCAATCCAAATCCGCATGGCATAGTCACGGGCGCCGCCAACCTGAACACGCGCAACTCCGTCCACGGCCGAGAAGCGGTCGACCAGAAACCGGTTTGCATAATCGGAGAGCTCCGGTGTCGTCATGGTCTCAGAGGCGAGGTTCAGCCACATAATGACGTCGTCATTGGAATCCGCCTTTTCGATTTCCGGCGGATCGGCCTCGGGCGGCAATTGATCGAGTACGGAGGACACGCGATCACGAATGTCGTTCGCAGCGGCATCGATATCCCGCGTAATGTCGAATTCGATCGATGTCTGGGACCGGCCGTCCGTGGAGCGCGAGTCGATGAAGCGAATACCTTCAACCCCAGCAATACGGTCCTCAACGATCTGGGTGATGCGCGTTTCGACCACGGACGCTGACGCGCCAGGATAACGTACATCCACCGTCACAATCGGCGCATCAATGTCCGGATACTCCCGTAAAGGCAGCCGATCGAAGGAGACCATACCGAAGACGATCAGGAGGAGCGCAAAGACGGACGCCAAGACCGGGCGTTTGACGGAAAGGTCTGAGATAAGCACCGCGCTACATCCCGCCCGCCGACAGGGCCGATGCCGTCGATCGAGAGGACACGTCAGAACGAGGAGGAGTGCGCTCTATGCTCTTTACAATCGCAACGGGTTGACCATCGCGTGCACGGATCAAGCCCTCACTAATCACACGGTCGCCTTCAGAAAGCCCGCTAAGCACCTCGGCAAGACCATTGTATCGATCGCCAATTGAAACCTCTTGGCGGTGAGCGACGTCGTCTGCATCGACCACAAAGACATACGTGCGGGGACCGACAGGCTGGATTGCCTCTTCGGGTATCGCCAAGGCTAAACGTTCGTCGGCTTCCACAACGACCCGCATGAACATACCAACTTTTAAAAGGCGATCGTCATTTGGCAGAATCGCCCGAACCCGGACGGATCGGGTTGTCTCATCAATCGTGTTGTTAAGGGTGGTGATCTCACCGCGGAAAGCCAGGCCTGGCAGACTATCCGTCTCTGCAACAATCTGTGTACCGCTCCCTAGCGACGCTAGCCGGGTTGCCGGCACAGAGAAATCGAGGCGCATGGCACTATCGTCGATGATCGTTGTCACAACATCGCCAGGCTGGATGTAGGAACCGACACTGACCTCACGAAAACCAAGCAGGCCACCAAAGGGCGCGACCAGCACGCGATCACGCAAGAGCGACTGCACTTGGCGCAGCTCGGCCCGCGAGGTTTCCATATCCCGCCGCGCTTCATCGGCATCCATCAACGAGCCGGCATCGTACTCCACAAGCCCGTCGAGACGCTCATGACGTGCGCTGGCTTCGCGAAGACGCGCTTCTGCCGCTTCGATCTGGGCGAGCTGCTCGCGCTGAACGAGCGTCAATAGCGTCGTTCCTTCATCAACACGCTCGCCGTCTTCGAAATAGACCGCCGTGACACGATCAGACGCGTTGAGGGTAAGTTCGGCCATCTCCTTTGGCAGGAGGGTGCCCAGTGCCTCAATGCGCTGAGAAAAAGGGTGCTCCGACACCGTGTTGACGATGACTGAAGGGGCGGAACGTGGTTGCGCCGTTGCGGTCGTCAATCCAACAACCAGCCCTACAAAGAGCGCCATGATAGCGCGAATACACATAATCACCGTTCCTGTTCATCGTGCTCACAACACGCATTGAGCTCACGCTGTCGACAAACGCTGACCACGAGTAGAGCGTGATGATTTAATGCGTTGGTCGAGCCGCTTCCGTCGCCACAATGTTGTCCTGGCCACAAGACGGAAAATAGGCGCAGGTTTGTAAATTCAAGCCTTTACTCAAGCCGTCCTGCGATATCGCGCAAGAGCTTCGACTTCAAACGTGGGTTCATATCGCTTCAAGGGTTGATTGTGAGGAAACTGAACCAAGACAGCCTTTTGGCACGAATGGGGAGGGGCAGCTCGTAATCCGGTCTGGTTTGGACCAACGCTCAGAGTTCGTGCAGGCCGCCGGCAATGCTGTTTAGCGCCCACCAATTCCAGAAAGTCTTTCAACAAATGGCCCGGCGTGACGAAGCTGGAAAGTTCCTTTTGCCGCTAGAACGGTGTTTTGAGGTGCGCCGGGTCGTGCGGCGCAGTTTCACCCAGTACAAGACGGCCTTACTAGATCCTCTTGCCGAGACGCTCAGTCATGCCGGACACAATGGCGAGAGTGAGTGCTGTGCTATGCGGCCCCTTTTTCTTGTTAAGGCGTGGCTTGAATAAGCCGCGGTTGGCGGACGGCTCCATCCTATTCCGACAGGCTCCGTCATAAGATCTCTATACAGAAGTGGCGCGACTTCCCTAGCGGCATCAGGTCAACCTCACCGCCTAACGCCTAGAATTGTCCCGCAGCACCGGCCCATATCTCTTGCATCCTTCGCCGATGACATGGCAGCTCGGATCGAAACACCCTCAACTCATGGGCTTCATGCGATGAAAGTAGTGAGCCTGCCGCGACGACATCGTTAGAATTTATCCGTATGCACAGGAAAACGAACGATGATCTTTATGCCCTGAATTCCCAAATTGGCCTAGATCAATGAAGCCGCACAACGACCTCATCAGTCCGTTGAGCGGGCAAACGTCGGCTGACGACGGGTCGTATCCATTAACCTATTTTCCTATGCCGAGACGATTGAGCCGGATCGTTGGATTATTTTTTCGCCCTCGCGCGACAGACTCACAAGGCAAATATTATAAATAAAAACATATGCTAAATGAAAATTGCGCCCGAACCAACGGCGTGGCTGCGATGACCCTTGGAAAAAGTTTGCGGCGTCGATGGAGGATTTCGGCCCGTGGCTCCGTGTGAACAACATCGAGAGAATTTTAAGGGGCCAGTCCAGCGCTTATAATGAATTGATCAAGAAACACTGTGCCGTTGTTCGCTGCACTGATTGTTCTTTTCCCAGCCGCAGTGGACGGCATTGCGCTTTTCAACGGTCCTGTTCGTTTGGATTGAGACACGATGGTGACCCCAAAAAAATGTGGGTAGCACGCAAAGGAGAGAACATGAAAGTCAAAATAGCCGTCGCGAGCTTTGTCGCTAGCACAAGCCTTCTGGGTTCGTCCTATGCCGCCCCCATTCAGTTCACCGATCGTACAAGCTTCCAAACTGCTAGCGGTGTTCTGACAACGGAGAGCTTGGACGATATCAACGTCACTGGCTCGACAGACAGTATCGCAGATCAACCAACCGGGGTTTCCATCACCGGCGAGGGGGGATTTGGGTTCTTCTCCGACACCACCGCAAGCCAGTTTATCTCAGAGGGTTCGGGGAGCCTCACCGGTTTTGATTGGAACACGGGCGCCACTGCACTGTTCGAATTCGATCAAGCAGTTGTGGGCTTCGCCATCGATTTTCTCGACAACGTTCCGCCCTTCAATATTGATCTTACCGTCAACGGAGAAACCTTTAACTTCTCCTCGAACGTTCAACAGGATAGCCTCGCGAATGGGCCTCTTTTCCTTGGCGTGCGCGACGTCATGACACCATTCACGCAAGTGCTCTTGACGTCAAACGAAGACAACGGCTTTGTCAGTTTTGACTTCATCGAATTTGAATTGGCGAGCGCCGCGCCCATCCCAGTGCCGACCGCAGCCCTGCTGTTCGCGCCCGCAGCGCTATTGGTCGCACGGCGCAAAGCCAACCGATCAGCGTCAAACACTCAAGGCTAGAAGGGGGGGTATCAAGCATGATCAATCACATCCGTACAGGTGTTATCTTAGGTGCAGCTGTGCTGGTCACAGCTATCGGGAGCGCGCTTGCGGCGCCCATCACCTATACAATCAGTGCTCAGTTCGATAGCGGTATCACAGCTTTCGGTACATATGATTTTGATGCGGATCTCTTTGATATACTTCTGCGAAACGGCGATGAGGCGTTCTCGAACGTAAACGTCACGACGTCCAATGGTCTCGTCTTCAATACCGTCAACCCATCATCGGCCGGAAATGAGACTTTCATCTTTTTCGCTCAAAGCAGCACCGCTGCGGATGGTGATCGTCTGTTCGCAGCTGATTTGGATGGTGTTATGACCAGCGCTGGCGGTACTTTCAGCATCGTCGCTCCCGGGTACTCCTTCCTTGGGACCCGAGCACCCAGTCTTACAAACGTCTTTAGGGACAGTAATATTGTCTCCGGCATTGTCTCATCAGATCCCGCTGCTGTTCCAATCCCAGCGGCTGCACCGCTCTTTGTAGGAGGCTTGCTTGTCCTGATGCGCCGCTGTCTGAAGTTTTGAGTGGTCGCTTTTGAACAAGCCATTCCTTCCCTGATCGTTGTTGCCCCGAAAGGGAGGGGATCTATCGAAGAGTGTCAGCTTTGTTGGTCCAGTGCGATCAACAAGGCCGCAGGTGAATGCCAGGAGGGGCGGCTTAGAAACTGCCTGACACGGCTATACCGACCGTTAGAGGACGCAGTGGCGTCGTCTGATCAACGCTCGAGAAGCTGATGTTGTTCCCGAAGGCAAAACGGTCGCCTTGTGCATCTAGGAGGTTGTTGACGAAGAGATCGAACCGCCATGGGTCAACGGAATAGCTCAACCTTGCATTGACCTCGGTAAAACCATCGGTCGTTGGTGTTTCATCAGCAAAGAGAATATCAGATCCACTAATATGACGATAGCTGATGTTCATTTTAGGATTGTTTTGCCCCAGTCGCGGTAGAGCGAAGGACAGATTGGCGCCAGCGATCACTTCTGGCACGGACGGCAGAGATGCGCCCTCGCTGCCATCAAGAAAACTCTCAGGATCAACCAATTCGCTGTGGTTATAGACGAAGGATGTTTCAAGCCGAGCCCCTCGTGGGAGCGCGAACGAGTTCTCTAAGTCGATTCCCGTCAGCTTCGCATCCCCGGCATTAACGACAAACATCTGCCCTGAGGGGAGAATTTGATCCGATTGAATGTCAGACCAATCGATATGAAAGACAGCAGCATTGATCCTTATACGGTCATCATGGTTCCGATATTTCAAACCGAATTCGGTGTTCCATACAGTATCCGACTCAAACTGGGTGGGATCGATATCCAGCCCTTCATCAACCTCAAGCGCGCCTTCGCCAAAAATCTCGGGGTTGATGAGGGAGAAGCTCACAGCTTGATCTGACAGCACCTCCATGTTCCCTGGAACGAAGATTGCTGCTGGCGTGTTGAAATTGAGTCCGCCGATGCGCTGCCCGCGGGTTGATTGAGCATAGACGTTCAGTGTGGGGTCAACCTTCCAGACAATAGCGACCCGCGGGGATAGACTGTTCTCAGAACGGCTGCTTTCCAGTCGATCAACACCATCATTGAAGATACCTCCAGCTGTCGCCAGAGCCTCCAAGTCGGTGTGCTGAGCGCGTAATCCTAGGGTGAAGTCGAGATCCTGTCTTGCCGACCAAACGGTTTCCCCAAAAACGGCCAATTCTGTGGTGTCTTGTTTGTAGCCTGACGTGAAGACATCGCTTCCGAACTCAAAATCAAAAAGCTGGCTGTTGCTGACTTCTTCTCGTGCGAGGACGTGAACCCCGGAAAGCCACGTCATCGGACCAAACGAGCCCTGGGCCCGCGTTTCATGCACCAATGCGGTGATGTCGCGCTGTTGAGACAAGTTTTGCCGGATCAGTTCGGTGAGGTCGCCGAATTCCGTCTCGAACGTCACCAACACACTGGCATCAGAGAGGCTATCAGTCGACCGATCAGTATAACTCGTGACGCTCGTCAACGTAACGCCGCTCAGTTCTTGAGCAAGTTTGACTGACCAAAGGTCAAAAAGATCTTTATACGGCTCGCTAAACTCGATTGATCGAGTAAGGTCGTCATTCGCATATTGTGTATCGCTGCTATCAACATCGGTACGCGAATAAGTGGCATCGATGGTGGTCTTAGGTGTCGGTTGATAGCGAAGGACAGCTCTAATGCCTTCTTCAAGGGTAAGATTGATATTGTCTTCGCCCTGGATTGCATTATCGATATATCCACCCGCTTCGTTGCGGTAAGCCGTGACCCGCACCGCCAACTGGTCCTCAACAATTGGCAGGTTGATGACGGCGTCGGCGCTGTAGCCCGGGGCCCCACCTTTGGTGGTTCGACCTTCGATCCGGTATTCTTGTTCGATAGATGATAAGTCGGGCGCTGAAGGAATAAATCGGATCGCACCGCCAATATTGCTCGCACCGAAAAGAGAGCTTTGGGGTCCTTTCAAGACTTCCACCCGTTCAAAATCAAAGACTCTGACCGCGGGCGCGGTGTCGTTGAAGGCGAGCGGGGTATCACCGAAGTAAACGCCGACCGTTGACTGCGAGCGATCGGCAAATGATCCATCGGCAAGACCGCGGATGAAATATTTGTTCCGTCCAGGGCCTAAATTCGTGGTCGAGAAGGAGGCGATAGGGCCACTGAGTTCCGTCGCGCTTGTGATCCCGCGCTGGCGCAAGTCTGCTTGACCGAGAAGACTAATCCCAATGGGAAGATCCCTTGGGTCAGCTTCCCGTTTGGTCGCGGTGACAATGATTGTGTCGGCTGGTTCGAGCGGGGTTTCGGCTGGCGGGGGCGTTGGCTCGCGTTCGACAAGGCGGAAAACCCTCGGCGTCACTTCCAGTACGGTGATCGGTGCATGGCCAACCGCTTGTTCGAGGGCGCCGGCTGCATCTTTCGGCCGAAGAACCCATTCGCTTTCATGGCCCTGGAGATCCACCTCACCGAAATCGACCGATACGCTCCACTCAGCGGCAATCGCTTCGATTGCTTGGTCGAGTTGTTGGGGTTCAAGCGCTCTTACAACGGCCGTTTGGGCCGATGCGCTTTGCAGGCAGGCGGTAAGAGTCCATAGGGCCCCGAACGCCGCGGAGCGTCGCAAAAAACACGCTGCTTCTTTCAATGCCCGTCGCCGTCCCCGCCTCAACGAAGACTATAGGCTACACCATCTCGTTCTACCACCAGATCAAGCGCAGCGGCGAGATCAGTAGAAATTTGCTCTGGGGTCTCCAGCAGCAACAGGCCCCGAAATGTTCGTCCTGCGGCCTGCGGCGCCACGACCAGGACGTCCTGACCAAAATAGCGATTGACCGACTTTGCGATTTCATAAAGCGAGTGATGCTCGAACCGAAGCTGTCCAGTCTCCCAGGACGCATAAGCATCTCTCTCGAAGGTCATGATCTCAAATCCATCTGTCGCAGACGCTTGGATTCGATGGCCCGCCTCAACGCGGTACTCGTCATCCGCTGTTCCGGTGAAGGTGATCACGCCTTCGGTCACTGTGACCTGCATTACGCCGTCCCGGTTCAGCACCTCAAACTCTGTCCCAACAACGGTGATGGTTCCGCTGCTGAGCTCAACCGTGAAAGGTCGGTCTTTATCTGGTTCGACCGAAAAGTATCCTAGGCCCCGAAAATCGGTGATCTGTCGATTGGCGTCGTCCCACTGAACGGCTGCTGTGGTGCCCGGCGCCAATCGGACGCTGCTGCCGTCTTCTAAGGCGACGTTCTGAGGCGACGAGGCCGAAGCCACCACAATGGATGGGGGGGGTGTTGGCGACGAGGGCAGGAGCCAGGTCACGGCAAACACAAGAGCAACAACGGCAGCGGCGGCGGCGGGCAGGAGCTGCCATCGTTCATGGGGGTTGTTTTCGTTCGCTGGCTCTTTTGCTTCGACCGCGAGCGTATCGAGGTCAGTTTCCATCCTCTCCAGCATGGCAAAGACGTCGAAATGCTGAGGGTCCGAGGTGAGCCACGCCAGGAACGCCTCGTTGTCTTCCGGCGAAGAGGCGTCGTCAGCCATTCGACCGTGCCAATAAAGGGCTTGGTCGCGAAGCTCTTCGCTCACATCTTGCCATTCGCCTTGGGTCATTGCTCTTCGCTTTCCCTATCCTGACGAGGCTGCGCTGAGTTTTCCTCCATCTCGTACCTTTGACGATTTTTAAGAAGAAACTTCATCGCTTTCATTATGTGCTTTTCAATGGTGCTCCGACTGAGGCCTGTCTGTTGCGCAACTTCGGCATGCGAGTAGCCATGGATGCGATGGAGAACAAAGGCTCTGCGTACTGTAGGACCCAATTCCTCAAGTGCCTCAATGGACTCTTGCAAATCAGCGCGGGCGAGAAAGGCCGCCTCTGGATTTTCTGCGTGCGAGGTGGGGCGTTGTCTTAACTCTGCCCACTGATGCTCCCGATGCTTCCGGGCTTGAGAAGACCGATGTCGGTCGATCGCAATATTGAGGCTGACCTTGATTAAATAGGCACCTGGGTTTTCGACGGCTTCGTGGGGCGGGTTTTCGACCAGTTTCAGAACCGCCTCTTGGACAACGTCCTCAGCTTCCTCCCAGCTTTTTATTCGGCGCGCGATGAAGCGCACCGCAATGAGACGATGCTCATTGGTCAGCTCAAGTTTGGAAAGAGGGGAATCTATCATCGCCCCACGTTTATCAGCGGTCGTAAAAAAAGCCCACCTCGGTGGTGGAATTTCGCGTTGTACTCCGTCTTACCGGACAAAAGCACTCAAAGGGTACTGAGTTCCTTTGTTGGTGGGAGTCTAGTCATGCGTGTTCACCTTAAATGCTATCAAGCGTTGTTGCTGGCTATGTCCGTTTCCATCCTTTCTGCTTGTGAGGGCGGCGGCGGAAACCCGGTGTCTGATACACCGCAGCCTGACAGCAGCGAACCGCCGGCAGCTCCGGTGCAACCGCCGGTTTCGCCACCGCCGCCTGCCGGGGTCGGTGATGGTGCTTTTGCAACGCCCCAATCGACCTCTCGCTTTTTGACGCAAGCCACATTTGGTCCAGCGCCATTAGAGGTCTCGACCCTTACGGGAACGTCAGCATCGCAATGGTTCGTCAACGAACTGAGCAAAACGGCAAGTCTACACGTACCGCAGATGGAGGCTTATCGCTCTTTGTTTGCTGATCCCCGCGAAGACTTTCCCGTTATCGAGCCTGATGTCGCATCGTATATCTTCTGGAAAAACACGATCGACGGAAACGATCAACTCCGTCAACGGATGGCTTTTGCCTTATCGCAAATATTTGTGATTTCGAACCAGAGTGACAACATCCTGTCAGATTACGCAGAGGGCATGGCCTATTATCAGGACGTGCTCATTCAGAACGCGCTCGGAAATTACCGCGATCTCATTGAGGATGTGACCTACGCGCCGGCGATGGGTTTCTACCTGACCTATATTGGAAACCAAAAGGCGGATGCGACAATCGGTCGGCGTCCTGATGAAAACTACGCGCGCGAAATCCTTCAGCTGTTCTCGGTGGGGTTGGTTCAACTGCAACCCAATGGCGAACCGGTTTTGGGCGCGGACGGTCAGCCCGTCGAAATCTATGACAACAGTGATATCACCGGTTTGGCCAAGGTTTTCACGGGTCTTGATCTTGTGGGGATCGATCGTTCCGTCACGCCGACGCTCTTGAACGCGTTGGCGGATACCGCCGAGCTTGAACGAAATTTTCTGATGCCGATGGCGGTCTTTGAAAGTCGTCATTCGCCTCTTGCTAAGGATTTTCTCAACTGCTCGATCGCGGCCGGGACGTCCACCGCCCAGAGTATCGATTTGGCTCTAGATTGCATTATTGCCCATCCGAACGTCGGACCGTTTGTATCCCGCCAATTGATCCAGCGTTTTACCACCAGTGATCCGAGTCCAAACTATGTCCAACGGGTGGCCGCAGCGTTTGATGCAGGCCAATTCAGCTTGCCCGATGGAACGGTCGTGGGCGATGGCCGAAAAGGGGATTTGTCGGCGACCGTGGCCGCCATTCTGTTCGACGCTGAAGCCCGCGGCGCGTCATCCTTGACCAACACACAGTTTGGGAAAGTTCGTGAGCCCCTTTTGCGGTTTACCCATTGGGCAAGAGCCTTTGATGCCGACGCTACACGCCCAGAACTTGGAAGCACCCTCTACGATCTTTCCGGACCGACCCGGCTTTCCCAACACCCCTACCGGCCGCGCTCCGTCTTCAACTTTTATCGGCCAGGCTATGTGGCGCCGGGAACGACGTCGGGATCATTGGGCATGACCGTGCCGGAGCTTCAGATTGTCAATGCTTCCACCGTCACGGGATACCTCAATTTCCTCTCGT
This sequence comes from Pseudomonadota bacterium, assembly GCA_039818345.1. Lineage (GTDB taxonomy): Bacteria > Pseudomonadota > Alphaproteobacteria > Caulobacterales > Parvularculaceae > Parvularcula. Next base: position 48,695 of record JBCBUC010000005.1, read on the forward strand.
TCTTTACGCTCGATCAAAAGGTCAATCGTCCTATCACGGAGCTAGAAGGGGACGTTCGTTCCCGTTTAGGTAAGCTTTCCTTCACACAGTCCGAACTTCTCCAGTCGTTTACGCCCGACTACACGGATGAAATCGCTATTGCCAATAACGCTTCAGCCCTGGTGGAACACCTCGACGATTTGTTGGCCTACGACACGCTGTCGGCTGAAACCAAAGCAGACATCGTCGCCGTCTTGAATGCCGCGCCGCTACAAGACCCAAGCAGCACATCCGAGCTGAAAGAGCGCGTGGGTCTCGCCATTTTCATGGTGATGACGTCCCCTGATTATCTGGTTCAGCGTTAAGGACATGAAGATGAAAGCCAATCGACGAGAGTTTTTTAAAGGCATCGGGGCCAGCGCCATGGCCACTGCCGCCTTCGCCGGTCGTCCAGGATTCTTTAGCGCCCATGCCGCCGATACATCCGGGTACAAGGCGCTTGTCTGCGTCTTTCTTTTCGGTGGGCTTGATAATTATGACCTGTTGGTGCCTTACGATACCACATCATACGGAGAGTTTCAGGCGGCGCGTCCTTCTCTTCTCAGCCAGTATGGCAGCTCAAGAGCGCGGAGTTCTTTATTGGCTTTGAGCCCTTTAACCAGCTCCGCATTGGGAGGAAGGCAAGTTGCCCTGCCGCCGGAGATGCCTCAGCTCAAGTCACTGTTCGATGCGGGCAACGCCGCGTTCGTTGCCAATGTGGGTCCTTTGATTGAACCGATCACGCTGACACAGTTTCAAAATGGTTCAGCGCGCGTGCCTGCGCGGCTCTTCTCCCATAATGATCAGCAGACGACATGGAAGGCCAGTGCGCCTGAAGGTGCCCAGTTCGGATGGGCGGGCCTCTTCGCTGATGCCGTTCTCGCTGCCGGCGCGAATGGCAGCTCTCCACAGTTCACAGCGATCACCGTGGATGAAGCAGGGCCGTTTCTAACGGGCCGTCAAACAGCGCCCTATCGGATTAGCGAGGCCGGTGCCCCCGAAGTGCGGGTCTTTGAGGAACTCGCGATGTCGTCGACGCCAAAATCTGCAGAGTTTAGTAGCATGCTGCGTAGTAATCTCGGCGCGTCGCAATTTGTTGGTACCCACGTTCTAGAACAAGATATGGCATTAAAAGTATCCAATGGTCTTTCCACCAATGATACGTTTTCAAATGCCAGAGCATCCATTAGTCCGCTGAGCACCGCTTTCGGTGAAGGGGGTCTCTCCGCTCAGCTGAAAGCGGTGGCCGAAACCATCAGTATCAGGAGCCAATTGTCCGCGACGCGGCAGGTTTTCTTTGTGGGTCTTGGCGGTTTTGATACCCATTCGGCCCAGGCTTTTTCCCTGCCGCCTCTGCTGACCGAACTGGATAGCGCGATCGGCGCTTTCCAGGCAGCCATGGCTGAGCTGGGCGTTGTCAATGACGTGACGTTGTTCACCGCCTCTGATTTCGGTCGTACACTATCAGTCAACGGAGATGGGACAGACCACGGATGGGGCGGCAACCATATCGTGGTGGGCGGATCGGTGATGGGCGGCGATATCTACGGCTCCGTTGCGCCTCCTGTTCTGGGCAACAGCCTCGACACGGGGGCGGGGAGGGTGATCCCAAGTCTGGCTGTTGAGCAATATGCCTCGCAACTTGGGTCCTGGTTTGGACTGACCAGTTCAGAGCTTGCCACAGCGCTGCCGAACCTTCGCAATTTTGATCAAAACACGCCCCGATTTATCTAAAGCCACCGACCGATGTCACCGGCGTTGGTCAGCGCCCGTTTGGCCACAAACCAAACATGAAATCTTTCTTAAAAAAATCTCTCGAACTGTAGAGGTATTGCGGAGGCCACTCCGTCTCTCGAACGAACAACGCCCCTCTCTCCTCCAACACGCGGCGGGGGAGGGAGAGGGCTTGGTGTTGTCGTTGGGGGATAAGTTCTTGGAAAAACAGTACACTAAGTCGGCGTCTATTGTTGCTGAACGACCCAAAGGCACACGATTAAAGGCTCTCCTGTTGGCGGCATCGGTCGGCGCGATAGCGGTCGCAACACCCCTGCCGGTGTTGGCCCAGTCCCTTCCTTCTGGATGCAAAGATGACGTTATCACTGGCACCCCCAATAACGCCGACAACGAGTTCGACGACGGGGAGACCATCACCTGCCTCGCCCCGCCAACGCCGATTTCGCCCATCACCACCACGGCCAACGATCTCACGATTGTTGTCGGCGATACAAACACGCCCACCACCGTCAGCGGCGGGTCGGCTGGTATCCGAATGACGGCCAATAGCGGAGCGTCGGTTAGGGTGAACAATGCGGCTTCGTCAGTATCGGGTTCAACTTATGGTATCGCCATCAGCGCAGGAAATAGCCGGCTGGGCAACGACGATGTGAACATCGATGTTGCAGGTACCGTCGTCGGCGGAACATACGGAGTCAGGACTGGAAACTTAAGTTACGGCGACACCACCATCAAGGTAGCCGACGTGACAGGCACGAGTTCGGTAGGCGTCGGAGCGAGCCATTATTTCAATGCAGGCGATCTTAGCGTGACAACGACAGGCAATGTCGCCGGCGGAACCTTTGGTATGGCCGTTTTCCACTCCGGCAGTGGTAATACCTACGTCCGGTCGGGTGCGGCCCTTGGAACGCCTGATACGTCAACGACGATCACCGGTACCAGCCGAGACGGTGTTTACGCTTACAATACCGCAGGTAGTGGCAGCCTGACGCTTGCCACCTACTCCAACATTGTCTCCACTGGCGTGTACAACGCCGCCAATGGTAGCACTTTAGCACAGCGCACGGCTGATGGCATTGATGCAAATCATGCCGGTTCGGGTGCTTTGACGATTGGGACGGGCAATGTGTCCTCAACCTATGGTCTTGGCATTCGCGCTGACGTCAGCGCTGTGGGTACGAATCTTTCGATCACGTCTACCGGAACGGTATCTGGCGGTACAGGCGGTATCGGCGCCGTCAACAATGGGACGGGTACGGTCACAGTCAACGTTGTTGGCGTCTCGGCATCGGGCGACGATGAAGAGGCGATTTATGCCTTTGGTGCCAGCACCACGACAGGGATGAACATCACGGCGACGGGCACGGTCTCGGCAACGGGTGCGGAGACGGCGGCAGCGGGATCACCGCACGGTATCTTCGCCAATCACGATGGTTCGAACGCGCTGATGATCGACACCGCCGCGGTGTCGTCAGCCAATGCCATAGGCATCTATGCCGATGTCAGCAGTGCGGGTACGAACCTTTCCATCACGTCCACAGGTACCGTGGCAGGCAGCGTGGCTGGGATCGTCGGCCGCAATTATGGTTCGGGTAACCTTACGTTGATGACCGCTGCTGTCACGGGTACGGGTTCACCGTCATATGGGATCATAGCCTATAACGGACCAACCGGGCAGAACGTCAGCATCACCTCGACCGGAACCGTGAGCGGCGCAAGTCAAGGACTTAACCTGACTCAAAGTGGTACCGGCACCACAATGATCTCCTTGGCTGATGTGACGGCCAACACTGGCAATGGCGTTTTCGCCAACAACACCTCCACAGCTGCGGATCTGACGATTGCATCCACCGGCACCGTAACGGCCAATCGAATTGGTATATACGGTGATCACGATGGCAGTGGTGCACTGACGATTAACGCCAACAACGCCACAGGCACTATCGGCCAGGGTATCCTCGCCGATGTCAGCACTGCGGGTACGAACCTTTCCGTCACGTCCACGGGCACAGTGTCTGGCGGCTCCAGCGGTATCGAGGCCCGAAATTATGGGACGGGTACGGTCACGGTCAATGCTGCTGCTGTCTCGGCATCGGCTGATGATGAAGAGGCGATTTACGCCTTCGGAGCCAGCACCACGACGGGGATGAACATCACGGCGACGGGCACGGTTTCCGCCACTGGGGCGGAGACGGCGGCTACAGGATCACCGGACGGCATCTTTGCCAACCATGACGGCTCGAACGCGCTGATGATCAACACCGCGGCGGTGTCCTCGACCAACGGGGTGGGCATTCGCGCCAATAACAGCAGTGCGGGTACGAACCTTTCCATCACGTCCACCGGCACGGTGTCTGGCACCACAAACGGTATCGATGCTCGTAACTATGGGACGGGTACGGCCACATTGAACGTGGCCAGCGTAACCGCGAGCAGTGGCGCCGCAATCAATAGCTATAACAGTTCGACAGGGACAGATATGAGAGTGACCGCCACGGGCCTGGTGAGCGGCGGGTTCGGGTTGTCCGCAACACAAGTGGGAACTGGCTCCTTGGTGGTGAACACAGCTTCTGTGAACGCGACGTCGGGATCTGGGATTTTGGCAAACACTTTAGCCAACGCGACTGGTGGTCTGGACCTCGTGTCGACCGGACCTGTGACTGCTGCGAATACGGGGGTTCTCGCAATTCATTCCGGTACTGGCGACGTCTCGGTGAACGTTGCGGATGTGACCGGAAACAATGGTATAGGTGTCGACGTGAATGGCGGTTCGAACTCCGGCGCGCTGTCGATCACGTCTGTGGGGACAGTCACCGGTACCGCTGTGGGTATCAGCGCCTACAGCACGGGTTCGGGAACTGTCACTGTTAATGCGGTCGACGTCTCTGCGTCTGGCGCCGATGGCGAGGGGATCTATGCCTTTGGTGCCAGCACCACGACGGGGATGAACATCACGGCGACGGGCACGGTTTCCGCCACTGGGGCGGAGACGGCGGCTACAGGGTCACCGGACGGGATCTTCGCCGATCACGACGGTTCGAACGCCCTGACGATCAACACCGCGGCGGTGTCCTCGACCAATGCTCGGGGCATTGATGCTAATGTTAGCAGTGCGGGTACGAACCTTTCGGTAACCTCGACAGGACTGGTAACGGGAACCTCGGGTTTATTCGTTTTCAACTACGGTTCAGGCTCAACCACTGTTAGCACCGGCGCTGTGACGGGAACGTCAGGCAGCGGCATTTATGGCCGGACAGACGGACAAAACTTGAAAATCACATCGACCGGGTTGGTCCAAGGTACAACCGGCATCATCGCACGGAATTACGGCAGTGGTTACACAACCATTTCAACGGCGGCAGTAACCGGCGGCATTGATGCCATATCAGCGTCGTCTACGACCAATTTGTCGATCACCTCGACGGGTGAAATGACTGGAAGCGAGGGGATTGAAGCTGATTTTTATGGTACAGGTACACTGAGCATTAACGTTGCAGGTGTCTCTGCTTCGGGAGCGGACGTTATCGGCATCCTTGCAGCATCCGGATCCAACACGACGGGGTCGAACATCACGGTGAATGGCAATATTTCGTCAACCGGCGCGGAAACCACCATTGAGGATAACACTCCCGACGCTATTTATGGGGAACACAATGGCTCAGGCTCACTACAGATCGATACGTATGGGACGGTTTCATCAACAAACGGGAACGGGATCGTCGCAACGGTTGCTTCGCCAGGACAAAACCTGTCGATATCCGCCACCAACACCGTCACGGCGGGGCTGAGCGGAATCGATGCTCGGAACAATGGGACGGGGACGACCACGCTCAACGTCGCCGGTGTCTCTGCATCAGGCCCTGACCGGCAGGCGATTTATGCCTATGGTGCCAGCACCACGACGGGGATGAACATCACGGCGACGGGCGCCGTCATGGCTACTGGGGCGGAGACGGCGGCTACAGGGTCACCCCACGGCATCTATGCGAACCATGACGGTTCGAACGCGCTGACGATCAACACCGCCGCGGTGTCGTCAACCAATGCCATAGGCATCTATGCTAATGTTAGCAGTGCGGGTACGGATCTTTTGATCACGTCCACAGGTACGGTGTCTGGCGGCTCGTCTGCACTTATCGCTCGCAACTATGGTTCTGGTAACCTCACGTTGAAAACCGCGGCAGTGACAGGCATAGGCTCGTCATCCTACGGAATTACAGCCTATAACGGGACCACCGCGCAGAACGTCAACCTCACCTCAACCGGAACGATCAGCAGCACGAACACCGCGCTCAGCGTGAACCAATTTGGTACTGGCACCACAATGCTCTCCGTGGTCGATGTGACGTCCACCAATGGCAGCGGCATTTTTGCTAACAACCGATCCACAGCCGCGGATCTGACCGTCGCGTCCACCGGCACAGTGTCGGGCAATACGATTGGCATCTATGGTGATCACGACGGTAGTGGAGCACTGACGATCAACACCAATAACGTCACCAGTACCAACGCCCGAGGTATCCTCGCCACCAACACCTCAGCCGGAACCAATCTCGCGATCACGTCCACGGGCATGGTGACTGGCGGCACAGGCGGTATCGAAGCTCGCAACAATGGGACGGGTACGACCACGGTCAATGTTGCTGCTGTCTCGGCGTCGGGTGCTGATGAAGAGGCGATTTACGTCTTTGGGACTGGCACCACGACGGTGATGACCATCACATCGACGGGTACCGTCTCATCGACCGGTGCGGAGACAGGGGCAACGGGTTCACCGGACGGGATCTTCGCCAATCACGACGGCTCGAACGTCCTGACGATCAACACCGCGGCGGTGTCATCGACTAACGCGACGGGCATCTTCGCCGATGTCAGCACTGCGGGTACGAACCTTTCCATCACGTCCACGGGAATGGTATCCGGCGGGACACGCGGGATCGAGGCCCGGAACAATGGCACGGGCACGACCACGGTGAACGTGGCGGGTGCGACTGGGGGTAGCGGATACGGAGTATACGTCTACGGCGGACCAAATTCCGGTGCGATGTCGATAACCTCCACCGGGAGCGTCTCTGGTACCGATGGCATGCGTCTTTCGAGTGCCGCTGCGGCGGATGTGACCGTGTCAGGCGCGGTGAACGGCACCAGCGGCTATGGCATCAATTTCCTCTCCAGCCCGTCAACACGCGTGACCCTTAATAACGGTGCATCTGTGTCTGGATCATCGGGCGCGTTTTCGTTTGCGTCGATGTCGAATGACACCGTGATCCTGAACACTGGCGCTTCGATTAGTGGTGCTTTCTCGTTGTCCGACGGCAACGACACCTTCAATGATGCTGGAGGAACGTTTGCAACGGCCGATGGCGGGGCAGGGGTCGACACGTGGCATCTTTCCGGCAGTGGGCGGACGGAAAATGCCGCTGCGGTCTCGAACTTCGAGAATTTGCAGGTCTCGATGACCGGTGGTCGATTGGTTGGTGATTTTGCGGGTTTCACAAGCGCAGCATTCATCGGCGGCTCCAACGAACTGGCCGGTAACTTGCTGACGAGCACCACAACCATCAATGCTGGCGCTTCGGTTTCAACGGCTGATGGCGCGAGCTTTGGCGGTGATCTGATCAACAATGGCTCTCTCACGCTGATCGGTAAGGTCAGTGCAGGAAGTTTGACACAATCATCAACAGGTTCATTCACGGTCAACCCCAATGACAGTGTCGTGGACCTCTTAACGGTGTCCGGTCCCGTCACGCTCGGTGGTACACTGAACGCTACTTTTGATCTTCAACCCGGCACGGCGATCGGCACGACGGAAACCTTGACCGTCATTGATGGCAATGCAGGGGTTACCGGCAGCTTCGACACCACGAATATTGGTGCGAGTGGCCTTCTCATCTCGCGGGCCGTGGTGATTGATCAAGCCAATAGCGACGTCAATATCGAGCTCACGACGAATCCGATCACGACACTGACGACCCTTAACGAGGACCAATTCGCGGCGGGCGATACGCTTCTAGGGCTGTTGGCGAACCCCAACCTCAGCAACGCCATGGTTAAGTTCATCAATGATATCGGTGTACAAACCACTGAAGGAGCGATTGCCTCCGTTCTACATGAACTGAACCCTGAAGGTTTTGATGCTGGCCTGCGCTTCTCGACGAGCGCACAGCAGAACCTCTTCACAACAATGATGGACGTTCACGAGCCATCTGGTGCAAACGGTGAGACCAAGTTCGCGAGCTTGAACGCGGTTTCGGTTTTGGGCGCGGCTGAAGGCGACCCGGCTTGGTGGACATCGGCAACCTTCCGCAGTCTTGAGCAAGACGGCTCCAGCGATGACTTCGGCTTTGACGGCACTGAATTTGGTTTCAGCGCTGGCCTCTCTGGGATTAAATTTGGTCCCCTTAGCTTCGGCTTAGCCGGTGGTTACTCAAGCTTTGAAGCGGACACTCAAGATCAGCTCTCTGATGATATTGACTCAGATTTGTACCAGTTTGCCATGAGCGCTCATTACCCAGTTGATACGAGCTTTGTTCAAGGTGAACTTGAGGGCGTTGTCGGATACGCCACCGCCAAGAACACGTTGGCGATGTCGGTTCTAAACCCAGGTGCCGCGGGCCCATCTCGGCAAACGGGCGACGCTGATATGCAGAGCCTCAGCGTTCTCACCCGTTTCACCCTCTCAGGCGTCGGCCAGGCCGAATGGCCGATCAAACCGCTTGTCGAGTTTGGCGCCACTACCCTTTCCCAAGATGAGGCGACGATCGGATCTGGTGAGGTCACCAGCCTGGTCGTTGACGATACCGATTTGACCTTCACCCAAATCGGTCTTGGCGCATCGTTTGGCTTCCCCTTGGGCCGTCACCTCTCCTGGGACGGATCGTTAGGTGCCACCCAGTTCTTTGGTGACACAGAGACGCTCTATAGATCACGTTTCTTTGATGCGCCCTCGACTTCAGCATCCTTCGTGACCGGGGGCGGAAGCCTGGAGCAGCAGTTCGATATCGAAGCGGGGATCACTTACGAATTCTGGGGCGGCGCTGAATTAACGGCCAACGCAGTTGGGCAGTTCGGTGATCTCGAAAGTTACGGAGCTCGAGTATCCCTCTCCAGGCGGTTCTGATCTTGCATCGACGAGGAGGCGGGCTTGGTGCGCTGGCATTGAGCTGTCCGCTGCGGCTGCGTAAAGGCCTAAGACCGTTGAAAGCCTGAAAAGAGCCGCAATGACTGACCCCGTCAACACACAAGCTGCGCCGACACTGACGAACACAGACATCACCTTTTCCGGTGGCCTCCAAGCGTTCTTGCATGCGAGCCAGTGCTCGCTCGCCTTCACCTCCTACCAGACGGGTTTCCTGTACCTTATTGGCCCTGGTACTGACGGAAAACTCGCGATGCACCAAGCGCAGTATCCTCACGCGATGGGGGTGGTCGGCGACCAACAGAGGATTTATTTGGGCGCCCAAACTCAGCTTATCCGCCTAGAGAATGGCTTAGTAAGTGGTCAGGTCGCAAACAATAAACATGATAAGGTCTTTGTACCGCGCAACCAACAGACCATTGGCGCTATCGATATTCATGAATTGGGGATTCGGACAGACGGACGCGTTGTTTTCGTCAACACCAAATATTCCTGCCTGTGCGAGTTGAGCCTTATTCATAGCTTTAAGCCTATTTGGAAGCCAAGTTTTATCTCGAAGATCGCGCCTGAAGACCGCTGTCATCTCAATGGCCTAGCGATGGTGGAGGGCGAACCTCGGTTTGTGTCAGCAGTCTGCAAATCTGATGTCGTTGATGGCTGGCGGGATCGACGTCACGATGGCGGTATCATTATTGATGTGCAAACGGATGAAATTATTGCCGAGGGCCTTTCGATGCCGCACTCACCGCGCTTCCACCATGGCAGAATTTGGGTGGCGAACTCCGGGACCGGTGAAATAGGAACAATCAACACTGATACCAAACAGTTTGAGCCTTTTGCGTTCTGCCCAGGGTTCATTCGCGGCATGGCGTTCTTAGGCGATCACGTGGTGGTGACCCTCTCAAAGCCGAGGTACCAACGCTTTGACGGCTTAACGTTGGCGGACCGAATGGAGGAGAAGGACGCTGACCCTTGGTGCGGTGTGCAGATTATTTCTCTCGCTGACGGTTCAGTCAGCCAGTGGATCCGCTTTGACGGCGCGATTCAGGAACTTTTTGACGTCACCATCCTACCCGGCGTCCAAGACGCCATCACGATCGGCCTTGGATCGTTAGAAATCCAATCCTTCGTCACCTTCGAGACATAACCTCTTGCAACAGAGCACCACGACTGTGCCAGGCTGATACAGAGGAGTTGGGCGGTGTCGAGACAGATCATCGGTCGAGACACCTTCAAGATAGACAGCCGCACATCCGATCTCAGCAAGCCTCTGGCGACTTTCCGAATTCCAAAACTCTTGATACCCGGGTTGCTCAACGAGTTCGTCAGAACAGGAATGATAGCCCTAGAGCGGCGTCTGGGCATACGGCGCGACCATCAGACCGTTCTGTCAACTGACGTATACCAGCCGTTTATCCGACTACCCGACGATCATTTGTTTGAGTTGCACGGCTTCGTGTTCGAGCTCGCGAAGCCGGAAGTTCACGACGTCGCCGATCGTGATGACGCCTTTGATGGCTCCATTCTCCACCACGGGCATATGGCGAAATCTTCCTTCGGTCATGATCCGCAGAACCGTAATGAGTGAATCGTCAGGTGAGCAGACCTGGACCTTTCGCGTCATCAACGCGCTGACATTTTGCGCGAGCACCTTGCCAGGCGTCTCGGAAAGCTTTCGAACGATATCCCGTTCGGACAAAATCCCTTCAAGGTCACCGTTCTCTGAAAGCACCAAGAGGGCGCCAATGCGTTTCTCGCGGAGAAGGTCGACGACCATTTGCAGGTTATCATCGGGCCGAACGGAAATGATGTTGTCGCCTTTGTAAGCGAGCAGTCGGCCGACATTCGCCGCTTCGGTCGAGACATTGCTCTCCTCGGACTGGCTTACGGTGTTGTGACCGGTATTTTCAGATTTCCGGGGGCCTTGGAAGCCTGTGACAAACCGCATCTGTTTCCTCCTGAAGAAATTCTATGTTGTCTGGGTATCAGCTTACCCAAACGCAGAGCTGGAGGAAGAGGGTGGGAGCATTCAGTCAAATGTCTCTTACGCCGATGACGGCGACGGCTTTTTTTATCGTCGGCGTGCTTGCGGGGTACCAATACCGCAAGAACTGGAAGCTCGAAGGGCCCGCTTGGAAATCCTGGGTGTTTGGCAGTGTGGCAGGTCTTTGTCTGGCCACCGTGGCGTTTGTGCCGATGTCGATGGGCCTGGGTTAGGGCCGATTGGCCGCTAGGCTGCTGGTTTTGCGGCCGTCATTCTCTTGGTCATTTCCTGCGCGCGCGGGCAATCGAGCCTGTCTTTCAAGGGGTTGTTGGGATCGACCGGCTTTTTACAGACAACGCAATGATCCGCGCCAGCAACCGCATTGAGGCCGCCGCAGCTACCTTTGATGGTCTTGCCGCTGACGATGGCGCCGATCGCCATTCCCACCATGATCAACGCCAACAAGCCGAAAGCAAAAATGAAAGTCGCCATCTTGTTCTCGCGTTACGGCTGCTGAGATAGCACAGAAAAGATTGAGGTTTCAGCACCGACGAAACCTTCCTCCGAGCTCGACGCGCCGCGATCAATAAAAAAGGCGGCAAGGCCTTGCTCTTCGGCGATTTTGAGGCCCCGCTCGCGGCCAATCACCAACAGCGCTGTTGCCCAAGCGTCTGCAAGAGCAGCATTTTCTGCAAGGACGGTCACGGACGCGGTGGAGTGAAGCACAGGTCTGCCGGTTTCGGGATCGATGATATGCGAGTATCGAACGCCGTCGTGCTCGACATAGTTCCGGTAATCGCCCGATGTCGCCATTCCCCAACCGTTGATAGCGATAATGCGTTCGACTTTTCTCACGCCAGCGGTGGGTTCTTCGATGCCGACGCGCCAGCCTTTCCCCGTCGGTCCGTCGCCCACCGCATAAAGATCGCCGCCCACCTCGACCATGAAATTGTCAAAGCCAAGCGTGCTCAGCTGTTGAGCAACGCGGTCAATTCCATGGCCTTTGGCGATCGCCGCGAGGTGGATGCTGGTATCAGGCCGTCGTTTGGTGATCGTTTCCGCCACATCATCGCGGCTTAGTAGCTTAAGCTGTCCCACGTTCAGCAGTGCGTCAGCGATTGCTTCATCACTGGGAACGGACGCGCTTGGGCCGGGCGCGCCAAAGCCCCAAAGCTCGATCAGCGGCGCAAGGGTAATATCGAACTTGCCGCCACTCTGTACGTGTACGTCATCCGCTGTTTTGAGAAGCTCGAGCATGTCCTTCGATGCTTTCACTGGTCGACCCGAACGATCTGCGTTGAAGAGCGAAACCTCTGAATCGTCTTCCCAATTGGAAAAGCGGGTGTTGAACTCAGCGAACACCTCGTCGATCAGCTGGCGCAGGGTCACTGGTTCGTCGATATCGCCGCCATCGACCACCACCACGCGATAGGTGGTGCCCATCGCCTGGCCTTCGACGGTCATCGTCTCGGTCGGGAACTGGCATGCGCTGACGACCAGCAAGACTAGTGCGGCAATCATCCTCATCAGCACACCGCACTCCGTTCCCAAGGCGTTAGGTATATTGCGACCCTTTCGCAGTATCTTTGGTCCTGGTCGAGCCAGCGGACAAATGTTGGTTCAAAAAGTAGCAGACGTCCTTGAGGACAACGCCGCGATTTGGTCTATCACCTGTCGCCAGCAACAGGCATATCGCAGCGCAGCATATCGCGTGTCGGATTGAGGATAGCGAACCCAGTGAAGACCTTTAAGCTTCGAAAAGGACTAGATCTCCCGGTCAATGGACGTCCAGAAGGTGGGATCGATGATGGCCCCGCGATTCGCTCGGTCGCTGTTGTAGGCGCCGATTATCTTGGTCTGAAGCCACGCCTTTCTGTGAGTGAGGGTGACGTTGTTGGGGCAGGGGCTCCGATTTTTGCCCACAAAGACACACCCGAAGCCTATGTCACAGCACCGGTGTCCGGTCGCATCACAGCGATCAATCGCGGTTACCGACGCGCCCTTATCAGTGTGGAAATCGACGCTGATCCCAAGGCTGCTGACCCGCTCGATTTTTCGGGCGTTGGGTCGGCCGATACCGGTTCAGGCATCGCTGAGCGACTTTGCGCCGCTGGTCTTTGGACATCCTTCCGGACACGTCCTTATTCTAAAGTCCCTGATCCTGCAGCGCGTCCCGCTGCGATCTTTGTCAACGCCATGGATACAGAGCCCCTGGCGGCCGATCCGGTGCAAATCATTGAGGCAGCCTCGGGCGCGTTTGAGCGAGGGCTTGAAGCCATTGCTCTTCTAACCGACGGGCCGACCTATCTCTGCATGGACGGGCGCAAAGCCGTGCCTGGCGCGGATCTAAAAGGCGTCGAGGCAGCCGCCTTTGACGGCCCGCACCCCGCGGGATTGCCAGGCACCCACATTCATTTCCTCGCGCCGATCCATGGGGACCGGGTGGTCTGGACCATCGGCTACCAGGACGTCATCGCCATTGGCCGTTTGGTGACCACTGGCACGTTGGTGGCGGACAGGGTCATCGCCCTCGGTGGTCCATTGGTGCGAGAGCCCCGCATGATCCGCACGGTGATGGGGGCATCGCTCTCAGAGTTGACCCGGGGTGAGTATGATGCCCGGCTATCGGCCCGGGTTATTTCAGGTTCCATTTTAAATGGCCGAACAACGGGCGAAGAGACAGCCGCTTATCTTGGTCGCTATGCCAACCAGGTGACGGTGATCGAGGAGGATCGCCAACAGAACCCGTTTGGATGGATCCGGCCGATGGCCCACAAATTTGCGTTCCAGCCGGTGTTGGGGTCAGCGCTCTCGAAAAAGCTGTTCCCGCTCACCTCCAACCTCAATGGTGGACGACGGGCGATGGTTCCGCTTGGCACCTTTGAGGAGCTGATGCCGCAGGACTACCTACCAACCCAGCTTTTACGATCACTGCTGGTGATGGACACCGATGTTGCGCAATCGCTCGGTGCGCTTGAACTGGACGAGGAAGATTTGAGCCTTGTCGGTTTCGCGTGCCCGGCAAAGTATGAATACGGAATGGCACTTCGTGAGTGCCTCACCAAGATTGAGAAAGAGGGCTGAGGATGGGTATCCGGAGCTTCTTCGATCAGATTGAGCCGAACTTCGAAAAGGGCGGCAAATGGGAACGCTATTATCCCGTCTATGAAGCGGTGGAGAGTATTCTCTACACCCCGAAAACCGTGACCACGGTTGCGCCTCACGCTCGATCCCACATCGATATGAAACGGATCATGACCTATGTTGTGATCGCCACCATCCCCGCTATTCTGGTCGGTCTTTATAACGTTGGTTATCAGACGAACACCGCGATCGCGACCTTTGGTGCCTCCGGCTGGCGCGCTTGGCTGATCGATGCGTTTGGTATCGGCTTTAACCCGGCCAATCCGCTCGCGAACGTTATTCACGGATCGCTCTATTTCTTGCCGATCTACATCACGACCTTGGTCTTTGGCGGGTTGTGCGAGGTCGCCTTTGCGGTGGTACGCAAGCACGAGATCAATGAGGGATTCCTTGTCTCCTCGATGCTCTATGCACTGATCATGCCGCCCAATGTGCCACTTTGGCAGGTGGCGCTGGGGATTATGTTCGGGATCGTCATTGGCAAGGAAGTCTTTGGCGGGACGGGCAAGAACTTCTTGAACCCTGCCTTGACTGGCCGCGCGTTTCTCTACTTTGCCTACCCTGCTTATATGTCAGGCGACACCATCTGGACGCCGGTTGATGGCTTTTCCGGCGCCACCGCTTTGTCCGTCTCCGCATCAACCGGTTATGAGGCATTAGGGGCGCAAGGGATCACGTGGTTTGATGCGTTTTTCGGCCTGATCCAGGGCTGTATCGGCGAGACATCGACGCTTGCTTGTTTGCTTGGATTGGCGTTCCTGCTGGCCACCAAGATTGCCAATTACCGCCTGGTGGCGGGTTGCCTCATTGGGATGATTGGATTCTCGACACTTCTCAATTTGATTGGCTCGGACAGCAACCCGATGTTCGCCATGCCATGGCACTGGCATCTCGTGATTGGCGGCTATGCGTTTGGTCTTGCCTTTATGGTGACCGAGCCGGTGTCCGCATCACACACCAATCTGGGGCGATGGATTTATGGCGGCCTAATCGGTGTGATGGTCGTCCTCATTCGAGTGATCAATCCTGCGTTCCCGGAAGGCATGATGCTCGCCATTTTGTTCGGGAATGTCTTTGCGCCGCTCATCGATCACTTCGTTGTCCAAGCGAACATCAAGCGGAGGGCCCGCCGTTATGCCTGAACCAGGCGCTGAGAAAAAAGGACTGATCCGGCGTTTTCTCGATATGCCAGCGGATTCGACGCCCAAAACCGTCGCTGTTGCGGTGACGCTCTGCCTTGTTGCGTCGATGGCTGTTTCCTCCGTGGCGGTCTCGCTGCGGCCTGCGCAGGAAGTGAACAAGCTTCGCGACAAGCAGATCAATATTCTCCAAGTCGCTGGCCGTTTTGATCCGGCAACGGACGTCTCCGAAGCCTTCGCCGCTTTCGAACCCCAGGTCTTGGAGCTCGAAACCGGAGAGTTTTCCGATCAATTGGATGCGGCCGTGTTCGACGATCGGGCAGCAGCGGATGACCCTGATCTTTCGCTCGAATTGACGGATGATCCGGCATCGATCGGGCGCAAGGCGCTCTATCGCACGGTTTATCTTTTGCGTGACGACGCGGGACAGATTGAACGCGTCATTCTGCCGATCCATGGCTATGGTCTGTGGTCGACCCTTTATGGGTTCATTGCAGTCGAGGCGAATGGCAATGATATCTATGGTCTTCAGTTCTACGAACACGGAGAGACACCAGGTCTCGGTGCTGAGGTCGATAACCCCAAATGGAAAGCGCAATGGCGCGGCAAAAAGCTGATCAACGACGCTGGCGAGCTTGCCATCACGGTTGCGAAAACAGCGCCCGCCGATGGCGCGACCTATCACGTTGATGCCTTGTCCGGTGCGACTCTCACCTCCAACGGTGTCGATAGCCTGGTCCGATTTTGGATGGGCGAAGCCGGGTACGAACCGTTTCTCAACCGATTAAGACAAGGAGACGTCTGATGTCCCAGACCAAAAAGGACCTCCTTATCGACCCGATGGTCGACAACAATCCGATCACCTTGCAAGTGCTCGGGATTTGTTCAGCACTCGCCGTGACGTCGTCTCTTCAAGTGGCCTTTGTGATGGCGCTTGCGGTGACGATGGTGACCGCGTTCTCGTCGATGTTTATTTCGATGATCAGGAGCCAGATCCCAAGCTCCATCCGGATCATTGTTCAAATGGTGGTGATCGCCTCCTTGGTGATCATCGTCGATCAGCTTCTCAAAGCCTTCGCCTTTGAAATCTCCAAAACGCTTTCGGTGTTCGTTGGTCTGATCATCACCAATTGCATCGTTATGGGTCGCGCTGAAGCGTTTGCGATGAAGAATCCGCCGATTGATTCCTTCATTGACGGCGCGGGCAATGGTTTGGGTTATGGGTTTATTCTCATGCTCGTGGGGTTCGTTCGCGAACTCTTTGGCGCAGGGACTTTGTTTGGGATCACGATTCTGCCCACGGTCAGCAATGACGGCTGGTATGTGCCGAACGGCTTTTTGCTTCTTCCGCCGTCGTCATTCTTTGTGATTGGTCTTTTAATTTGGGCGTTCCGCTCGTGGAAACCAGCACAGGTCGAAAAGCGCGAATTCAAGATCCAAACGGTGGAGGCCCACTAAGTGGAGAACCTTCTTTCCATCGCGGTGAAAGCGATCTTCGTTGAGAATCTCGCGCTCTCATTCTTCCTCGGTATGTGCACCTTTATCGCCGTGTCGAAAAAGATCGCGACTGCGATTGGGCTTGGCGTTTCGGTGGTGATTGTCCAAGCGATCACCGTGCCCGCGAACAATCTTATCCTGACCTATCTGCTCAAGCCCGGTGCTCTGGCCTGGGCCGGTTTTCCGGCCATGGATCTGACGTTCTTGGGACTGATTTCTTACATCGGCGTGATTGCAGCGATGGTGCAGATTTTGGAAATGGTTCTCGATAAATATTTCCCGCCGCTTTACAACGCGCTTGGCGTGTTTCTGCCGCTTATCACCGTGAACTGCGCTATTCTCGGCGGCTCTCTCTTTATGGTGGAGCGTGATTACAACCTCGCGGAGTCGGCCACCTATGGATTGTCGTCCGGCTTTGGCTGGGCGCTTGCGATCACGGCCATGGCGGGCGTGCGCGAAAAGCTCAAATACTCGGATATCCCTGATGGCCTGCAGGGACTGGGGATCACGTTCATCACGGCAGGGCTGATGTCTCTCGCCTTTATGTCGTTTGGCGGCATCAAGCTCTAGGGGAGACCATTGATGGAAACGTTTGGACTGGGTGTTGTTCTCTTTACACTGATTGTTGTCGGTTTGGTGACGATCATTTTGCTTGCGCGTTCGCAACTCGTCTCGACCGGTAACGTCAATATCCGGATCAATGGTGAGAAAACAATTTCTGTTCCCGCTGGCGGTAAGTTGCTTCAAACCCTTGCTGATCAAAAGCTTTTTGTGCCTTCGGCGTGCGGAGGAGGGGGCACCTGTGCCCAGTGCCGTGTCAAAATCCACGCTGGGGGAGGTTCAATCCTTCCAACAGAAGAGAGCCACATCACCAAGCGCGAGGCGTCCTGCGGTGACCGCTTGTCTTGCCAGGTTGCGGTCAAGCAGGACATGGAAGTGGAAGTCCCCGAAGAGGTCTTCGGCGTTAAAAAGTGGGAATGCGAAGTTATTTCCAATGATAACGTTGCGACCTTTATCAAAGCGCTGACCCTGCGCCTTCCCGAAGGCGAGGACGTCAACTTTAAAGCCGGCGGCTACATCCAAATTGCAGCGCCCGCCCATCATGTGAAGTACAAAGACTTTGATGTGGCGGAGGAGTACCGAGAGGATTGGGACAAGTTCAATCTTTGGCAGTACGAATCCATCGTCAACGAACCAATCGAGCGGGCCTATTCGATGGCCAACTACCCTGACGAAAAGGGTATGATCATGCTCAATGTACGGATTGCTTCACCGCCACCGGGTAGTGAAGGAATTCCCCCAGGCAAGATGTCGTCCTACATCTTTAACTTGAAACCGGGCGACAAGGTCACGATTTCAGGACCGTTTGGCGAGTTTTTTGCGCGCGAGACGAAGAAAGAGATGGTCTTTGTCGGCGGCGGTGCGGGCATGGCCCCGATGCGTAGCCACATCTTTGATCAGCTCAAACGGTTAAGTTCGGACAGGAAAATCACCTTCTGGTACGGTGCGCGCTCGAAACGAGAGATGTTCTTCGTTGAGGATTTTGATCAGCTTGAAGAAGCCAATGACAATTTCGATTGGCATGTCGCGCTGTCCGATGCCCTTCCGGAAGATGAATGGTCCGGTTACACCGGCTTTATTCATAATGTTCTACTTGAAGAGTATTTGAAAAATCATCCGGCACCTGAGGATTGTGAATACTACATGTGTGGCCCGCCGATCATGAATCAGTCGGTGATCAACATGCTTCTCAACCTCGGCGTTGATCGCGAAGACATTATGCTTGACGACTTTGGTGGGTGATCCTGTCACCCTTGGATAGGTGCGCGTGCTTTTCCTCGTCAACGAAGGTGCACACCTCGTGACCGAATGAGGGGGTTGGCAGGCCTGTTCTTGTGGCTCAGCCGCTCTTTTCATCCTTGCGGCCCCGTGCCTCTTCGACGCGTTGCAGTCGCTATTGTGGCACTCGTTCAGGGCTAACTGTCAGAAATAAGTAGAAAAAAGCAAGTGGAGACAATCCGCAGCGAAAATTCCGCCGTTCTGAAACGACTTGCAAGCCAAACTGGCCTGAAATATCTACCGACAAACCATTCATCCTCAGCCTGCAGGCCTTGCTGGCCAGTCTTGCGATGAGGAAATCGTCGAACGTGTCGTTTTCAGGATCACCATGAGCTTATACACTGATTATTTGAATGAGATAGAAACTCGAAAAGCAGACGGCCTATCTCCCAAGCCGATTGATGACGGCGCCCTTGTCGAAGAGATTATTGAGCAGATCAAAGACAATGCGAACGAACATCGCGACGCGTCTCTTCAATTCTTAATCTACAACACGCTTCCTGGAACGACCAGCGCTGCCGGTGCGAAGGCACAATTTCTCAAGAGCATCATTTTAGGCCAGCACACAGTCGACGAGATTTCACCAACATTCGCTTTCGAATTGCTGTCGCATATGAAGGGCGGACCATCGGTCGAGGTTCTCCTTGACCTCGCATTGGGCGATGATGCCTCTATCGCTCAGCAAGCTGCAAAAGTTCTGAAGACCCAAGTCTTTCTCTATGAGGCTGATACGGATCGCCTTCAAGCGGCGTACACAGATGGTAACGAGATCGCTCAAGAGCTCGTTAAGAGCTACGCGAACGCAGAGTTTTTTACCGCGTTGCCGGACGTTGACGAAGAGATTGAGATCGTCACTTACATCGCCGCTGTTGGCGATATCTCGACCGATCTTCTTTCGCCTGGTAACCAAGCCCACTCGCGGTCCGACCGCGAACTGCACGGCAAATGCATGATTTCTGAAATGGCGCAGGCAGAAATCCGTGCGCTGCAGAAAGATCATCCCGGCAAACGCGTGATGTTGATCGCGGAAAAAGGCACGATGGGCGTTGGGTCATCGCGGATGTCCGGCGTGAACAATGTCGCCCTTTGGACAGGGCAACCGGCCAGTCCATACATTCCCTTTGTCAATATCGCGCCTATTGTTGCGGGCACGAACGGTATTTCACCAATTTTCCTGACCACCGTCGGTGTGACAGGCGGCATCGGCATTGACCTCAAAAATTGGTTTAAAAAGCTCGATGCTGAAGGGAACACCGTGCTCGACGAGAATGGCGACCCAGTTTTGGAGCAGGCGTTTTCTGTTGAAACCGGCACCGTGCTGAAAATCAACACAAAGACGAAAAAGCTCTATCATGGTGATGAAGAGCTTGTTGATATCTCCTCCGCCCTGACCCCGCAAAAGATGGAATTCATCAAAGCTGGCGGGTCCTATGCGATTGTCTTTGGGAAAAAACTCCAAAGCTTTGCAGCATCGCTTCTAGGCACTGAAGCAAAAACGATCTTCGCTCCGTCCAAAGAGATTTCGCATGAAGGTCAAGGTCTCACGGCCGTTGAGAAAATCTTTAACCGGAACGCCGTCGGAGTCAGCAGTACAGCACCGCTCCATGCGGGTTCAGACGTCCGGGTGAAGGTGAACATTGTCGGATCGCAAGACACGACCGGCCTCATGACCTCCCAAGAACTTGAATCCATGGCGGCGACGGTGATCTCGCCGACCCTTGATGGTGCCTATCAATCGGGCTGCCACACCGCATCGGTGTGGGATAAGAAAGCTCAGGTGAACATCCCTAAGCTGATGTCCTTCATGAATAATTTTGGTCTGATCACGGCGAGGGACCCTAAGGATGTTTATCATCCGATGACGGACGTCATTCATAAAGTCCTCAACGATATCACCATTGATGATTGGGCCATTATCATCGGCGGTGACTCGCACACCCGTATGTCAAAAGGCGTCGCCTTCGGTGCCGACTCCGGAACCGTTGCGCTGGCTTTGGCGACGGGCGAAGCCACTATGCCGGTCCCTGAATCGGTCAAGGTCACGTTCAAAGGTGTCTTGAAAGACCACATGGATTTCCGCGACGTGGTGCATGCGACCCAGGCCCAGATGCTGAAAAAATTCGGCGACAATGTTTTCCAGGGCCGGATCATTGAGGTCCATATTGGTACGCTTCTCTCGGACCAAGCCTTCACGTTTACGGACTGGACCGCAGAGATGAAGGCTAAGGCCTCGATCTGCATTTCCGAAAACGACACGCTGATTGAGTCGCTCGAGATCGCAAAAAGCCGTATCCAGATTATGATTGATAAGGGCATGGACAACGCCAACGGTGTTCTTCGCGGCCTCATCGAAAAAGCGGACAGCCGGATCGAAGAGATCCGCACAGGAAAACTCCCAGCCCTGACGCCTGACGATAACGCGCAGTATTATGCAGAGTTTGTCGTTGATCTCGATCAGATTGATGAGCCGATGATCGCCGATCCGGACGTCAACAATGACGACGTCGCTAAGCGCTACACCCACGACACCATTCGCCCGATTTCCTATTACGGCGGTGATAAGCCGGTTGATCTCGGCTTTGTCGGCTCCTGTATGGTGCATAAGGGCGATATGAAAATCATCTCCCAGATGCTCCGTAACTTGAAGAAACAGCACGGGACAATCGACTTTAAGGCGCCCCTCGTTGTTGCTCCGCCCACATATAATATTGTCGATGAACTGAAAGCCGAAGGCGATTGGGAGGTTCTTCGTGAATTCTCAGGGTTTGAATTCGACGATTCCTCACCGAAAAACACAGCACGCGTCTCTTATGAAAACATGCTCTATCTTGAGCGCCCTGGTTGTAACCTCTGCATGGGCAATCAGGAGAAAGCAGAGAAGGGTGACACCGTGATGGCGACGTCCACGCGCCTGTTCCAAGGACGTGTGGTGGAAGACTCCGATGAGAAGAAGGGGGAGTCCTTGCTTGCCTCCACACCCGTCGTTGTCTTGTCGACAATCCTTGGCCGCACGCCGCGTCTTGATGAGTACAAATCGGCGGTGGAGGGCATCAACCTGACGAAATACGCGCCTCCTGTTCAATAGGGTCAGGATCTATTGTCTTCCCCCTTGGCTGGTGACAATCAGCCTGGGGAACGTCGCGAAGTAGGGGAGTTCGAAGCCTTATGCAGGACGTTAAAAGCAGCATAGAGACGATGCGCCAGCTGATGCCGGCCGCGGACGAACAAACCGTTGAGGCCTTGGCTCCAGGCGGTACTTTACGGGCGGGCATCAACCTGAGCAATTTTTTGTTGGTGACTGGCCAATCTCCCACCGGTCAGCCTGAGGGCGTGTCGCCTGGTATGGCGGCGGCCCTGGGTGCGCTGATCAATCGTGACGTCGACTATGTGACGTTTGAATCGCCCGGTGCGGTTGCTGACGCTGTAGAGAATGATGCTTGGGATATTGGCAATATCGGCGCGGACCCTGCGCGCGCGCATTTTATTCAGTTTACTGATGCCTATTGCGAAATTGAAAGCACTTGCTTGGTGCGTACAGGTGCGTCCTTTGAGACCTTCGCCGATGTTGATCAGCCGGGCGTCAAGATCGGTACCAAAAAGCGTGCCGCCTACACCCTTTGGCTAGAGCGTCATCTCCAGCATGCGGAGCTTGTCCAGTTTGATAGCATGGATGCGTCGCTCGATGGCTTTTTAGAACAAGGCCTCGACGTGCTCGCGGGTCTTCGGCCGCGTCTAAGTGAAGATGCAGCACGGCTCTCCGATATGCGTGTGCTGACCGACCGGTTTGCGGCGGTTCAGCAGGCGATTGGCACGCCCAAGGGTCGCGATGCTTCTGGTGCGCACTACCTTCAGCAATTCGTGACCAACGCGAAGACTTCGGGCCTTGTCGAAGCGCTGATCAACCATCATGGCGTGGCCGGTAAACTCACTGTCGCCCAGGATTAGCTGTTCCCTCAACACCTCGTTCGTTGACCATTACGCGGGTTCGTTCAACGTCTTCGGTCATACGACCGCCGGAGACTTCTAGCATCCATGACGAGGCAGGTGATGGGTTAGGCGGAAGTTTTTTCCCCAAAAATCGTTCCTCGCCGAACCTGCTGCGCGATCAGCAGAACACCCAAGGTGAAAATCGTCAGGAGCGGTGGGGTGGGGCCAAAGATCACGATCAGCGACGTCGCCCAAAAGGTGGCGCTGATCCCAGACGCTGCACGGAAATTGAAGTTAAGACCAAGCAGCGCAAGCGTGATAAAAAGGAAGGATGACTTCGCCCAATAGACCTTGTTGGCGTCGAGAACCACCTCCGGCAATGCGGTGGCGTCGCTATAGCTGGCAAAAATATTGACCCCGCCACCGAACCAAAGACTGACGGTCATGCTGGATATGGAATAGCAGTAAGTTGCTAAAAAAATGAAGAAAAGCCAGTTCCTCCGAAGATATCGTCCTAACCCTGCCATGCGATTTGTCTCCCTTGTTCGCCCTTTTGCCATGGGCAATATATAACATGTTATACGATACAGATTGAACGATGCAACACGTTATACTCCAGCGATTGATCCCCGATGCCTTCATCCTCTAGCCAGCCGGACAGTCGGCAACGCATTGCTGATGCTGCCGAGCGGATCATTCGTGCCGATGGTGTGGAACGCTTGACCATGCGCCGGCTTTCGGAAGAGGCCGGGGTCGCGCTCAAGACGCCTTACAATATCTACGGCTCGAAAACGGGTGTTCTGATCGTGCTGTTGGAAACAGCGATTGCGCCGTTAATCGCTGATTTGGATCAAGCGGGAGATGGTCCGAAGATCCTTAAGCTGATGGATATTCTTGAAAAAACCCGGGTGACTTTCGCCCCGGATGAATCGTTTTTCCGCGGTGTGTTTTGGGAGATTATGACCTCCGACCATCCTGAGGCCCGTGCCGCGGCCCATGGACGGATTGTCCACATCGTGGTGACGCAGGTGGCGAAGGTGAAGGACGCCGGTGAGATCCGAGACGATATTGTGCCGGAAGTCTTTGGTGGTCAGTTGGGTCTCAACTTGCTGGCCAATATGGGAAGCTGGGCCGGCGGTCATTTAAGTATTGCCGACGCGATGCTGCATACCAAAGCAGTTTGGACTTCGTTGATCCGCGGTGTCGCGGCTCCCGGCTCGCTCCCTGTCGTTGACGAGATCCAGAACGCCGCGCAATTGGCACTTTTGGCACTCGACATGCCATGATGGACGTCGTTCTCTACCGATATGTCCCGATGGCAGCGCTTTCTCGTTTTGAGAAACGGCGATTCAGAGGTAAATGACCGCTATGGTGGAGGCGGCGCTTGCATTTCTCCGAATGGTAGAGAGCAAAACGGTAACACGTTTGCTCGCCGTCCCTCTTGTGCTTGCCGCGACCATCATGGCGGCCCAGCATAATCACTTAGATCACCCCGATCATGATGAGCCTGAACATCATCACGATCATGTTCATCACCATGACCATGACGAAGAAACGCCAGTCCATGCCGCTGGTGACTGTATCTTGTGCACGTGGTTAGGGACTGGGGACGGGGACCTCGATGCAATCCTTCCAGATCAGGTGGCCGTGCGGCGGCTTCTCGATGTTAACGGCCAAGACCAAGTCACAGTAAACGTCGATAGCGATAGACATGCGTCTTTTGTCCGTGTGCGAGGCCCTCCGATTCGTCCGTGAGCGTTATATTTTTCACGTCAACCGAATTGGACACCTGCTATGCAACCTGCAGCCAAGGGCGCGCTGCAACGCGCCAAGAAGTCGCGCGACGGCTTCACCCAAAATGACCGGATGGTCTTAACGTGTCTTCAGGACACAAAGACGCCGATGAAGGCCTATGAACTCCTCGAAGCGTTAAGGAGCCAAGGTATCAATGCGCCAATGACGGTCTACCGAGCGCTGTCGCGGCTTGCGGCTGGCGGGCATGTGCGGAAGATTGAATCGCTGAACGCCTATTATGCGATCCCGGAAGACAACCGAGGCGGGTTCGGCGCCTTTTTCATCTGCGATGGATGCGGAGCAATTGGCTTTCGTCAATTGTCTGCTGAAGACATCGGAAAGATCTTACCAGACGTCGACATCGTCGATGCGGCAATCGAGTTCAAAGCGAGTTGTGTCTCGAGCCTCGGGCCACTGTTGTCGGGCAAGTGCGCTGGTGAGTCCTAAACGCAGCGATACGGCGTCGCATCGCCGCAAAACGCTGTGAAACTGTCGTAAAGACTATTTAGCGTCGTTTTAAATGGATGCGGAGCGCTGAACATGGACGAGCAGGAAAACACAACAACCAACCCCCGGATCAACGAGGGTGTTCCAACGATCGGTCGATTAATTGACATCCGCCTGTCACGCCGCGGCTTCGTCGCAGGCCTTGGTGCGGCGGCTGTCGTTCCTGTTGCTGGCTGTTCACCCACCGCGGATACGCCCACAGTGGCCGATATTCCCAAAGCTCCATTCAACTTCGATGAAATCGCCCGCGGTCTCGATGAAATGCACCATCTCGCTGCTGGATACCGCGGTGACTTGTTGCTTCGTTGGGGTGACCCGCTGTTCGATGACTCGCCCGTTTTCGATGTCTTTGCCCAGTCGGCCGACGCCCAGGAACGGCAGTTCGGCTACAACAACGATTATATCGGGTTTTGGCCGCTTGAGGCGTCGTCAGATGGTCGGGCGCGGGGTCTTCTTTGCGTCAACCATGAATACACCTCGACCCGTTTGATGTTACCCGGGATTCAAGGACGTGACCTCACGCGGGAGGAGTGTGAGACGGAGCTTGCTGCCCATGGCGGCACGGTGGTGGAGATTGTTCAAAACACGGACGGGCTCTGGGAAACCGTTGTTGGATCGCCTTTTAATCGCCGCATCACCACCCGTTCGACGTCGATGGAATTGACGGGCCCGGCGGCCGGCTCTCCTCGATTGCAGACAGGAGATGACCCCACCGGACGAGAGGTCATCGGTACCGTGAACAATTGTGCTGGCGGGATCACGCCTTGGGGAACCTACCTCATGGCTGAGGAGAATTTCAACGGCAACTTCCTTGGTGCGTTGGCGGAGGACCACCCTGAGGCTACTAACCATAAGCGCTACGGCGTTCCTGGTGGTTGGTATCGTTGGGGTGCCCATTTTGATCGCTTTGACGTCAGCAAAGAGCCAAACGAGCCCAACCGCTTCGGCTGGGTGGTCGAAGTGGACATCTTGGATCCTCAGTCGACCCCGAAAAAGCGTACCGCTTTAGGCCGGTTTAAGCATGAAGGGGCGGAGAGCATTGTCGCGCCCGATGGCCGAATTGTTGTCTATATGGGTGATGACCAACGGTTCGACTACGTCTATAAATTCGTCAGCCAGAACGCTTATACGATCGGTGATCGCGCAGCGAACATGGACCTTCTTGATGAGGGTGTCCTCTATGTCGCGCGTTTCGATGCCGAGGGAACAGTTGTCTGGTTACCGCTCCTTTTCGGTGAAGGTCCCCTGACACCAGAGAATGGTTTTCAGTCCCAGGCTGATGTTTTGATCGAAACCCGCCGAGCAGCAGACGTTCTTGGTGCAACGCCAATGGACCGGCCAGAGGATGTGGAACCTCATCCCACCAACGGGCGTGTTTATGTCATGTTGACCAACAACAACCGGCGGACCGAAGACCAGATCGATGCAGCCAATCCGCGTGCGAACAACACGGTTGGCCAGATTATCGAAATCGTCGAACCCGAGGGTGACTTTACCGCCACTGAATCGCGTTGGGAGATCCTGGTGCGCTGCGGCGATCCTGCTGACCCAGAGGCGGGTGCAACATGGAACAGTGCAACGTCCGAAAATGGTTGGTTTGGGTCACCGGACAATTGCGCCATTGATCCCAACGGACGTCTTTGGATTTCGACGGATGGAAACCAGGTCACCGGCGCTGCCGACGGGCTTTGGGCGTTGGCGACCGATGGCGAAGAGCGTGGGACAGGCCAAGCTTTTTTCCGGACACCGATCGGTGCAGAGCTCTGTGGACCTCGTTTCACCCCTGATGGCAAAACACTGTTTTTAGCGGTGCAGCATCCTGGCGATGGCAATGGTGCGACGTTCGAGGAGCCGACCACCCGCTGGCCCGATTTCAAAGAAGGCCATCCGCCACGTCCAAGTGTGATGGTCATCAGAAGTGAGAAGGGGACCATGATCGGCGCCTAGTCATTGCCTTTCAAGATTGTCCGTTTACAGAGAAATCTTCTTAGCTGGTACAGTATCGCTGACTTACTGTCTCATTATCGCGTCTCAAGTATTTTTCCTGAGACGGACGATGGGTCACATCTATGACCCACGCCGAACTGGTGCTGGATATTGTGGCCTCTTAACCTTGTTGCTACATCGCCTGCACCTTAATCGGAGAGTTTTTGGATGAAAAAAGTGCTGTTTGTCGTGGCCGCCACCCTTGGTCTCGCCGTGGGTGCGCGTGCGCTGGCCCACACAGGCGATGCGGGTCACTTTATCTCGGCCCATGTCGCTATCCCCGTCGCCCTCGCCATTACCGGTGTTCTGGCGTTTGTCGCGCTGACGCGGCGTTCAAAAAAGAACCGCCGCTAATTCACAAGGTCGTGAGACGACGAAGGCACATTGCCTTTGATGATCGCGGCCAATCCGTTCATTGCCGAAACACTATGAATAAGGACTAGAATAATGATTAGGCAGTCTCTTCAGCTTCTCGATAGAGCTGGTCTTGTTGGCCGCGCCAGTGCACACTGTGATATTCCGTGCGGGATCTATGATCCCGGTGGCGCTATTGTGGCAGCGGTCTCGGTTGTGCGTCTCATGGATGTGATGCACGATGGCGCTAGCGATGATGAGGTTGCGCTCGCAAACCTCCGTGCGCGTTGTGCTTTCCGCAAAGAAGAAGAAGCGGAAAAGGTCAAGCACGAAGTGCGCATCATTTGGGGTGACTATTTCAAAGGCCCACTCCTCGAAAAGCATCCCGAGGTCCACGCACTGGTGCATTCGATCATGATGAAAGCCAGCGCGTGTAAGCAAGACGTCCACCGGGATGATGCGCTTGCACTGGTGTCACTGGTAAATCAATTTGCTGAGCTTTTCTGGACAACCAAATCCGTCAAAACCGGTCGCGGCCCATGCCCGTATCCGCCAAACCTCGAGGTTGTCTTCCCGATCTTGAGCTAACCAATGGGCCTTTTCCATCTGATAAGGGTGGAAGGGGACAGCATGGCGCGTCGGCTGCCACATGGCAGCTACGCGCTTTTTCGTTTTCGGTGGCGCCTTCGGCCAAGGCAGATCGTCCTTGTGCATCACCCCAAATTTGGCCGGATCGTGAAACAGATCACAGCGTTCGAACAGGACGGGGTCCGTCTACGCGGCCTCAACGCCCAATCAACCAGTGAAGACGATCTTGGGGTCGTATCCCGTAGCGCTGTCGAGGGTGTCCTGCTTTGGAGCATGAAACCCGTGAACGGGTCCAAAGACAATGATCCCCTTACTGAAGAGGGTTGATGAGAAGTTGCCGGAGCGGCTTGTCTGTTTCACCCTCAACGCCATATTTCCCTGGGTTTGGCGCAGATCGGTAACTCTTGAACAACCGATCCCAGAGACTGAAAATAGTCCCATAATTGCTGTCCGTATCGGTCCTATTGTCGATGTGATGCACCCTGTGATGGTTAGGGGTCACCATCACTTGCCTTAGAAGATCATCAGTTGATTGAGTGAGTCTCACATTGGAATGGTGGAACGCTGCCGAGAGGATCACCAGGGCGTCGAAAAGAAGGATCGAGAGTGCCGCAATATCCATCGTGATAATAAGAGCCCCGCGCACGACCACGGACAAAAGAACCTCACCAGGATGAAAGCGCAAGGCCGACGTGACATCAAGAAAGCCATCGAAATGATGGACACGGTGGAACCGCCAGAGAAATGGAATTTCATGGTTTGCGCGGTGCCACGCATAGATAAAGAGATCGAGCAAGAGAATATCGGACCCGACACGGACGACCGGGGGCCATCCCGCGCGCCAGTCCGGGCCGAGTGTGCTGAAAAGCAGCGAAAGAGGTGTGACGACCGCAAAGGTGAGAAGGCTGCCCAACGCACCAAGCGTCACGTTGCGAAAAAGACGGCCCCGACCGCCTGACCGCTCTAATGCGGGCTTGCACCGCTCGACCACCAAAAGAGTGCCGAGCACAACCACCGTTATAAGGGTCAGAACCAAGGTCATTGCCTGACCTTGGTCTTATGAATCGGCGTTGAAAATAGGGCGAATTACCCTTCGTCGCCCTCGGCCGATGCGTCTTCGCCGTCGGCTGCATCGCCATCCTCGGCGGCTTGCTCGGATTTGAGACCTGATGGAGCAGCAATCGTCGCGATCGTGAAGTTACGGTCGGTGATGGTCACGTCAACCCCTTGAGGCAGTGTGACGGACGAGATTTTCAGCGACGCATCCATCTGCGCGTCGGCGAGATCGACCTCGAGCGCTTCTGGAATCTCCGTCGCCGGAGCAATCACTTCGACCTCGTGACGCACGACGTTCAAGACGCCGCCAGCTTTCAGGCCCGGGCAGGTGTCGTCGTTGAGGAAGCGAACGGGAACGTTGACGGTCACCCGGGTCTTCGCGCTCACCCGCATGAAGTCGACATGCATCGGTAGATCTTTGACCGGATCGACCTGGATATCGCGCCCGATGACCGTTTGTTTGCTGCCGTCCAAATCGATGTAGGACAACACATCAATCAACTTACCGGTCTGGTAAGCCTTCAAAATCTGATTGTAGCGAAGCTTGATGTTCGCTGGCTGCTCCTCGCCGCCGTAAAGAACAGCTGGCACCCAGCCGTCGCGACGCACAGCGCGGCTACCGCCGGTTCCAGAACGTTTACGCAGTTCGCAGTCAAAAACGGTGGCGTTATCAGCCATGGCTCATCATCCTTTCATTCATCCCGCCGACTGGACCTCCAGCCCCCGGAAGAAGAGATGCACGCCACTGAGCATGCGACGGAGCATCCCGGTTCACCTGAAGCGCCGGGCGCTAGAGCAAAGAGCAAGTCATGGCAAGGGACCTCATCGGCCTGTCGATGTGAGACGCCTCAGATCTTTTCTGAGACTTTGATCGCAGCTTGGCATCCCGCGGTGATCACTGAACGAAGGAACCGGTAACCTAGGGCCTCTTCTGCGCCTTCGGCAATGGCCGTGTCGTGGTGTTCAAGCTCTTCTTCGCGGAACTGAGCGAAAGTATCGCGCAGCTCATCCTCGTTCTGACCGTCCAGCTCATCGACTTGATCTTGGTAGTGACCCTCGATCACGCTCTCTACGGCTGAGGTGCAGGCCATCGCAGCTTTCTCGCCTAAAAGCGCCGTGCCAGCGCCGAGCGCAAAGCCAGCCGCGTTCCAGAGCGGTGCCAAGAGGGTGGGCCGCACCGATCGTTCACTCAGCATACGATCGAAAGTTTCAAGGTGTTTTTCCTCACCCTGTTCCATCTCGCGGAGCAAGCCGGTGATCCGTGCTTTATGAGGCAGTTTCTCAAAGACAGCTCGTTGGCCACGGTAGATTTGGACGGCACCGTATTCGCCAGCGTGATCCACGCGGAGCATTTCCTCGGTGCGTCGCTTTAGGTGG
Organism: Pseudomonadota bacterium; assembly: GCA_039818345.1. GTDB lineage: Bacteria > Pseudomonadota > Alphaproteobacteria > Caulobacterales > Parvularculaceae > Parvularcula. Next base: position 78,777 of record JBCBUC010000005.1, read on the forward strand.
GATGGGCGAGGGGGAAGGGCGCTCTCAGACATCAAATCAGTGCACCAGCTGCGGCGCGCCAATCTTATCATTGCGGATGGTTTTAGCCACGCCCTGGCACGCGATCAGCGCAATGAAGGCGAGCGCCGCCGATATCAGGCTGTTGTACCCCGCCATTGAGACCCCGGCCATCCGCCATGCAGCATCGGAACAAGATGGGCTGTCCGCTGGTGCGCTCAGCGAGGCCAAAAGATCAGTGCTACTGGCTAAGCCCTGACCGCCTGCTGCGCTGCACGTCGCTGGGCCTGGCCAAAAGCCCCATTCAACACCCGCGTGGTAACCAGCAAGTCCAGTGCTGAAGAGATAAAGCAGCGTCAGAGCACCAAGCGCGGAGGCGAGTGTGCGTTGCCCCGTTCCGAGCTGCGCCAGCACCAAGGTCAGACCGCCGGCCGCTGCCGCTGCCCAGTGCGCCTCGCGCTGATCGAGGCAAAGCGCGCAGGGCGGTAGACCTCCGACGCGCTCGAACAGATGCGCTCCTGCCAACAGCAAGAGGCTACCTGCTACGCACACCCCAATGGTCTGGAGCGGGCGCCCAACGATCCCAATGTCCATGCTCATCTGCCGAGTATGACCGATTTTGGTAAAAGAGTGCACCGTCAGGCGGTCGCTGCGGCAGGTGGTCGCTTACGCCTCGGAACCCCGAAGCATGTCGAGGATAAAAGAAGCAATCGACTCGCCAAGGATAATAAGCGCAGCGACCCAAATGAGACCAATGGCCAGACCGGCTAATATCAACAGGCCGTCGCGCTCAAGAAGCCCCACCGACGCAATCGCTACGCCAATGCCTGGCACCGTGTTGGTGGACGGCAGCGGAACCAGGATGGAGGCTGTGGGGATAAGCATGATGGCGCCGACCACCCGCGCTCCGATGCCTTCTGAGAGAAACTGAAGCCGCGGCGCCGCAAGTTTTTCTACGAAGCCAAGATACCGGCGTGTCCGACCAACAACATCTTTGAGACCCGCGACGGGCACTTCGCGACTGGCGAGCGATTGGGGGAGCCACGGTTCGTGCCGCCCGGCGGCCAGCTGCGCCGCAAGCGCAAGCATGGGCAGGGCAACGACCTGCGGAATGCCGTAGAGGAAGGGGATGCAGCATGGCAGCGCCAGGATCAAAATCCCCAGGCCAAAGGCGCGCTCTTCGAGGGCACTGATGAGGCCGGCCAGGCTGATCTTGTCTTGACCCTTGTCGTCTTCTGTTCCGCCAAGGCTGACACGCTCGAGCACATTGGAGAGGAGGACCGTCACACGGGGGATATCGGCGCTTTCTGGGGTCGTCATAACTGGTCCTGTTGGCAAACAAGCATCGTTAAACGCCCATGGCTGTGAAACCAAGTGCGCAGTGCCCGTCGACGCAAGTTCTATACAGCACGCCAAACGGGCCATGCTATTGGTGGACAATCGTAGGGCGCTTCGCCTATGGGCTGTCGCCTCGGCGGGTGTGGCGGAATTGGTAGACGCGCCGGATTCAAAATCCGGTTCTGGAGACAGAGTGTCGGTTCGAGCCCGACCACCCGTACCAAACGACAGATCGTCCTAGCGTTCTGTCGTTCAGCGCCCTCGCGCCTTTATTTGTCCAAAAGATATGAGGCTGTTAGCCTGGAATTGTGCGCGGGGATTGCCACATCCCCTAACGCAGACCGAGGAGAACCGGATGACCAACCATCCCCCAAGTTTGGATGAAGAGGCACTTCGTCGGCTCATCGAGGCCACCGTGTCAGCAGCCGGTGAGACCGATCCTAGCACCCTGCCGCACGCCGTGCGGCGCCAATTGGAAGGCCGAGCCACTGGCACTTTGGATGTTGATGCAGCGATTGCCGACGTTTTGCGCAACCTGAAGAAGCCGGCGCCTCGAGGCTCTTAACTTTCAAGAGGCATAATGCTTGAGCGGGCATCGCCGATGCACGAAAAGCAGGGCAATTATGCGCAATCGGTCCATCTTTTTCGCGTTGACGCTGGCCATCTCGATGGCGCTCCCGATGTCGTCTGCGAAGGCCGAGGCGATCGATATCCGTGAGCTGTGGGTAGGACCGGATGCCATGCCCGCTGACAGTCTGTTCGAAGCGCATCTTGCGTACCGCAAAGCGCTCGCGTTCACGATCGAGCCCGTGCTTCCCGGCGAATCGCTGCCCGAGCTCCTGCGGCGCGTCCGTCTCACGCCCGATGATGCTGACCTCATTGCAGCGACGTTTTTTGCCGAGGCAGGGATCGAAGCACTGCCCGAAGAAACATCGGTGCGGCTGAAGTTCCACGAACTTAATGCGTCAACGGAGCAACTCGCTTCGGGCGGTTATTTTCAAGGTCTCGAAGAAATGGAGATCTTGGTTCCGCCCAACCGCGTCATCTCGCTGCGGCGTGAACCACAAGGCTTTGTTGCATCAACCCGGTTGGTGGACATCGAGCGCCGATTTGTGGCCGCTGCTGGGGAGATCAATGTCAGCCTCTTCGCCTCGGCCCTCGGTGCAGGTGTTCCGCGCGATATGATGATCCGTTTCGCCGATATCTTTGCGTTTGACGTCGATTTCTCGCGGGATATCCATCGCGGCGATCGCTTTGAGATCGTCTATGAGATGCGCTTTGACCAGGAAGGCCGGGAGGTTGCGCCAGGGGATATTCTGTTCGCTGCGCTTTCTTGGAAAAGCGGCGCCAGTCAGCGGCGCTATTATCTCTTTGCTCCAGAAGGGGAGGAGGGGCGTTACTTCGACGAAACGGGCCGTAATCCTCGAACCCAGTTGATGAAGACCCCGATTAATGGCGCACGGATCAGCTCTGGATTTGGTCGCCGTACCCATCCCATCCTTGGCTATGACAAAGATCATCAAGGCGTCGACTTTGCCGCGCCGAGGGGAACACCGATCATGGCGACGGGTGATGGCGAGGTGGCGATTTCTGGGCCGCGGGGGAGTTTTGGAAATTACATCCGGCTGCGTCACACTGGCGGGTATGAAACGGCTTATGCGCATCTTGATCGCATTGCCCCATCCGTCCGTCCTGGCCGTCAGGTGCAGCAAGGAGACGTTATTGGCTATGTTGGGTCCACGGGACGGTCGACCGGGCCCCACTTGCATTATGAGGTTCTTTTCGAAGGCAAGCCGCAAAACCCACAAACGGTGAAAGTTGCGGTCGGTGAAACCTTGATCGGTCCCTCAAAATCACGCTTCACGGTGAGCCGTGATGTGGCCGACCGTTTGCGCGTTGCGCCCTTCGCTGTGACGGATAGTGCCGAGCGGTAACCGCTAGGCGCTCATTTGCTCCGTTATCGACGAAAAAAGGGAGGCGCGAGCCGATGTCTGAAAATCTTGAAGTGCAATTTGCTTCCTTGCTCGCGTCGCGGCTTTGCCACGACCTGGTCAATCCCGCTGGCGCTCTTAGCACGGCCCTCGATGTGCTCGAGAATGAGAGCGATCCTGACATGCTCGCCCACGCCAAGTCGTTGATGAACGAAAGCTCTGCCAGGATGCTCTCGGTGATTGAGTTTGCGCGTCTGGCCTATGGAGCATCAGGCGGCGATGGTCATCTTGATACGGATTCTCTCCGCGTTGTGAGCGAGAAGCTCTACGGATTTTTGAAACCCGAGCTTGTGTGGAACTTATCACCCCGCACGCTGATGAAGGCCGATGCCCGCATCCTTCTCAACCTGCTGCTGAGCTGTGAGCGCGTAGCGCCTCGCGCTGGCTCTGTGGTGACCGTTGACCCTGCCGGTGATCTTTTCATCGTCACAGCTGCCGGGAAGCGAGCGGCGGTGCCCGAGGACATGCTGTCTGTTCTGCAAGGAGAAGGGGACACAGAGGAGCCAAAGCTGATGCCTGCACGGTTGGCCAATCGGCTCGCGAACGCCGCTGGGCGGCGTATCTTGGTCGAGAACGGTGAGGAAATGGCCAAGATACTCTTGGCGTGAAAGAAGACTTTATTGATTAAAAGGTGATGTATCACCTTAACTATCAATAGACCGTGACACAACTACGACCTCCCGGTACTTCTGAGGAGGATCGGGGATTTGAGACGTTGTGTCGTGGTCGAAGACGCCGAACTCGTGGGGAGCGTTTTGGGCGCTCAGTTGACCGAATGGGGCTGGGAGACGGTCATCGCGAACAGGCCTGATGAAGCGCTGGAGATGATGAGCATAGCCGCCACCAATATCGTGCTCCTCGACTGGGACTTACCCAACCTTGGGGCTCTCGATGTCCTGGCCGGTATGGCGCCCATGCCTGATGATCAGCGGCCGCATGTTCTTATCATGATGGCGGAATGCGATCCCAAGCAAATTGCTCTCGCCCGGGAAGCAGGGGTGACGGACACTCTTGAAAAACCGATTGACCATCACGCCCTTAAGAGCGCCCTCGAACGATCGCTCGCATCCTGCGCTGCTTGATCTTTACGGCGAAGGGATGAGCCTGATGCCGCGCTGAAGAAGCCGCAAGGCAGTGCGGGCCGCATGCATGCGCACAAGGTCGCGCGAGGTGTCTGGAAAGAGGCGTCGTTCCGCACGGATACCAAAAGGTCCTCCGAGGGCGAACCAAACGAGCCCGACAGGCTTTTGCGCGGTCCCGCCGCCGGGACCCGCCACGCCCGTTACCGCCACAGATATATCCGCACCCGAACGGGCAAGTGCGCCTGCTGCCATCGCTTCGGCGACCTGCCTGCTAACAGCGCCATGGGCCCTGATGAGTTCGGGCGGAATTCCTAAAAGATCCTGCTTGGCTTCGTTGGCATAGGTCACAAACCCATAAGTGAACGCCGCCGACGAGCCTGGCACACTGGTGAGCGCTGCCGAGACGAGGCCGCCCGTGCATGATTCTGCGGTTACCGCGGTCAAGCCTTCTGATGCAGCTTGTGTCACCACGGCTTCGGCAAGCCTCTGGCTGGTTGGATCCATCATGTGGCGGCGGGAAGTCCGATGGTGGCCACCGCTTGCGCAGCGATGCCTTCTCCGCGGCCAGTAAACCCAAGTTTCTCCGTGGTCGTTGCTTTGACCGCAACGCGTCCAACATCGACGTCCATGAGCTCTGCCAAGACCTGGCGCATGGTCTCACGGTGAGGGCCCACCTTGGGCGCCTCGCAAATGATGGTCACGTCGCAATGGAGGATTTTGCCGCCACGAGCACGCACCCGGTCGGCAGCATGACGCAAGAAGACTTCCGACGCAGCGCCTTTCCATTGGGGGTCACTGGGCGGAAAATGCGCGCCGATATCTCCCTCAGCGATCGCGCCATAAATCGCATCAGTGAGCGTGTGCATGGCAACATCGGCGTCGGAGTGGCCTTTGAGCTTCGCTGTATGCGGAATATCGACGCCGCACAGGGTGACGTGATCGCCAGGTTCGAAAGCGTGCACGTCAAAGCCTGAACCAATCCGTGTCTCGAGCGGACGGTCGATGATGCGTTCTGCCAAGGCAAAGTCCTCCGGCCTGGTGATTTTCATGTTCGTGCCAAGATCTTCAACCAAGGTCACATCAAGGCCTGCAGCTTCAAGCAGCGATGCATCATCCGTCATATCCTGGCGATCGGAGAATTGGCGGTGAACGGAGAGTATCGTGGCAAAACCGAAACCTTGGGGTGTTTGTGCCCGCCAAAGACCTTGTCGCGGAACCGTTTCAGCAATCGCTTCTTGGCCATTATCGCGCTTGAGTGTGTCGCTTACCGGAACGGCTGCGATCGCACCGTCAGCGTGATCGAGTGCGGCGATCACACGCTCGATTGTTTGGGCAGTGACGAATGGCCGGGCAGCATCGTGAATCAAAACGGTCTCTGGCGCATCGTTCGCGAGGGCTTCGAGCCCCTTCAGAACCGAGCCCTGGCGCTCAGCGTCGCCAATCACAGGGGGCAGGACCTTCGATAATCCTTCGGCTGCTTGGGCAAACCTGTCATCTTGGCCTTCGGCGATCACCACTTGGATCCGATCGATGAGTGGGTGGTCGTTGAAGGCGCGAAGCGTCCGACGGAGCACAGGTTCGCCGGCGAGGAGCTGATATTGTTTGGGGACGGCGCCGCCCGCTCGGGCACCTTTCCCGGCAGCGACGATAAGAGCGGCATGAGACATCCCGGCCCTTTTGCAAGCTCCGCCTCACCCTGCAATCGCTTCTTTGTGCGGTGTTTTGCGTTTGTTGCGTTGCAGCGCAGCACGAGTGACTCGCCAGACTACTAAAAAATCGCTAACGTGCAGCCGGGAACCATAGAAACGACACCATGAGCTTGATTGGCAGCATTATCCGGGGCCTCATTTGGGCTGTGTTGATCACGGCCGTGGCCGCGTTGGTTGGTGCTGTTGCGGCGGTGTTTGGTTGCGAAAGCGGCGGCTGCCAAGCCTTTGTTCCTTTTTCTGAATTGATGATGGAACCAGCGCCGGGCTTGAATGGAAGCGTGCCCACGGTGGCCGTTTTAGGCGGCATTCTCTTTTTTGGGCTGTTCATCGTTTTAACGCCGCGCGACCCCGTCACGATCCTTGCGTTTATTTTCGCGATTTTGATCGGCTTTATAGGCTTCCTTCTCGGTTTACCGCGTTCGGCGCTTGTCGAACCCACGTCCGATCCGATGGTGGAACCAGAGCCTATTCCTGAAGAGGTCTTGCCCGAGATCATTCCTGAGGCTGATCCGTTGCCGGAGCTACCGCCGGAACCAACGTGCCAGTCGGGCGAGTTCTACAACGGCGTTGCCTGCATGCCTTGCGAGGAAACCAAGCTCGAGACAGCGAAGGCGTCGCTTGCATTCGAAGCAGTGGAGACCAGGGCTTACTGGACCTACGCGCGGGCAGGCATGGTCAACGTGGATGGCAAAAACATCGCCACAACGAGCTTCGTTGCCGACCTTGCGGTGGATGAGCAGCTTTGCGACGCGCCGGCGGTTTTGGTGCTTGGCTCCGCTTCCTCCGACGGGGAGCGCGCCCGGAACGAAAAGCGTGCGCAGGACCGGGCCAACAATTTGGCCGACGCGGTTCGGGCCGCGTGCGGCGCCGATGCCAATGTCATCTCCATGAGCCTTGGCCAGTCCGAGGCGCAAGTCGACGCGGCGGTCGATCGCTCCGTGACGATCGTTAAGCTCAACCCTGTCGACGGTGCGGCGGTGACCCCCGAGCTTCTTTACAGCGAACTTGGTCATGCGCTGGCGAATGGCGAGCCTTCAAGCCCGCTGATCGAACGCCGACCCGTTTTCACCAAGCCGTGGATTGGCGCGAAAGGTGAGGCCTTGTCGATTGAGGTGAAGAGGCGGCCGATGGTCCGCAGCGTGTCCTTGGCGAAGGGTGCACCTGATAGCTGCCAACTTGGTGAGCTCTCTGAGCTAGAGATCGAGCCTCAAGGGCTTGACCAATCCTCCACAATTCCCCAGTAGGCGAACTTCGCGCAGGAACTGCGCCACGTCGAAGACCATAGGCACCCTTTTAAGACCTATGCAGACGGGACAATCGGCCCTCTGGGCGCCGCGCCAGGCTTGATGCCGCGCCGCGCTTACTCTTCGTCTTGGTGTGTCTTCACGCGCCTCTAGAAGTTTTGACGGAGAGCCTTGATGCCCCTCACTCGGGAACAAAAGAGCGACCAGGTCGTTTGGTTTGAAAACGTGCTCAACGATAATGAAGTCGTTGTGGTGATGAAGAATGCTGGCCTCACCGTGGCTGAGGTCTCGGAGCTTCGGACGCAAATGCGCGAAGCTGGCGGCGGGGTGAAGGTGGTGAAGAACCGCCTCGCTAAAATCGCCATCGGTGATCGTCCGGGTTCGGAAGTTAAAGAGCTCTTCACCGGCCCAACGGTGATCGCTTACTCAGAAGATCCTGTGACGGCACCAAAAGTCATCGTTAAATGGGCCAAGGATAACGACAGTCTCGAAATCCTCGGCGCCCTGATGGGTGACACCGCGCTCGATGCTGCTGGCGTTGATGATCTCTCCAAGATGCCGTCGCGCGAAGAAATCATTGCCTCGATTGTCGGCCAGCTTATGGCGCCTGGCGCGAACATCGCCTCGGCGATCACTGCTCCGGCAACGAACCTTGCCTCTATCACCAAAACCTTGGCCGAGCGCGAAGACGCGTAACGCCCACCTTAACTCTTCTCAGATCGATCGAAAGGAACTCATCCCATGGCAGACATCAAAGCTCTCGCTGAACAACTCGTTGGCCTCACACTGCTCGAAGCCAATGAACTTAAAAATCTCCTCAAAGACGAATACGGCATCGAGCCTGCGGCAGGCGGCGCTGTGATGATGGCTGGTCCTGCAGGCGGCGGCGACGCTGGCGCAGCAGCTGAAGAGAAAACCGAATTTGACGTGATCCTCACCTCAGCTGGTGAGAAGAAAATCAACGTCATTAAAGAGGTTCGCGGTATCACTGGTCTTGGCCTCAAAGAAGCCAAGGAACTGGTCGAAGGTGCACCGAAGCCCGTCAAAGAGGGCGTCTCCAAAGACGAAGCAGAAGAGCTCAAAGGCAAGCTCGAAGCAGCAGGTGCTGGCGTCGAAGTGAAGTAACGCTCATCGCTCACCGATGATGAACCCCGCGCGGCGACAAACGCCCCGCGGGGTTTTTTATTGTCCGTCGGTGAACGACTGAACATCAAAAAACGGCTTTTTGGCCGTCCCGAAAGCTGAGACTTTGACAGTGAAGTTTAGCGGTTAGTGCTGGGAAGGTGCTCAACGTTAGAAATATTATCATTAAATCAGTATGATAATAAAGTGCGTTCTCGATAGGCATATCTGAATACAAGACCGTGTTCGGATCGCCTATCTAAGCGGTGTTGCTCAAGGAAGCCGACCGCATATGTCCATCAACAGTTTTCTGCTGCTCTATGCTCCTTTGTTCATAAGCCTGGTCGCGCTCGAGTTTTTCATCGGCAAACGGCGCGGACTTGCTCTTTACACAAAAGAACAATCCTTCGCATCAACCGTGATTATGGTGATCCAACGGCCATTACGACTGTTGCCGATCGGCTTGACCGGGCTCGTGTTTGCCGCTGCCTTTGAATACAGACTGTTTGATATTCCAAGTGGCCAGTGGTGGTACGTACCCGCCCTTTTTCTTGCCGTTGAGTTTGCCTATTACTGGATGCACAGGGCAAGCCACGAAGTGCGCTGGCTTTGGGCCAACCATTCAGTACACCATACGATCGAGGAGATGAACCTTCTTGGTTCAGCGCGTTTAGGCTGGACCGAGTTTATCTCTAATGGGACGCTGACCTTCGCGCCCTTGGCGCTCGTGGGTTTTCATCCTCTCCATGTGACGATCATGTTGTCGATCAACCTGATCTATCAGTCATGGTTGCACACCACCTTGATCGTTAAGCTTGGGCCGCTTGAAGGAATCGTGAACACACCGTCAGCACACCGCGTGCACCACGCAAGCAATGCTGATTATCTCGATCGCAACCATGGCGGTGTGTTGATGATCTTTGACCGGATTTTTGGCACCTATGTTGAGGAACGCGATAACGTGCCGGTGGAATTTGGCCTCGTCTCTCCGCCTCAGACCAGCAACCCAATGAAGCTCGCATTCTTTGAGTGGGGCAACATCATCAAAGATTTGAACACGTACTCGATCCACCACTGGCCTCAGTTGCTTTTCGGTCCTCCCGGATGGTCTCCCGATGGCAAAAGGCAGACGAGTGCGGAACTTCGTGCGGCATACCGGGCTACTCTTCCCCCGGCCAAGGTTTGCCCCGCGGAGTAAACGGGGCGGGGTCAGTTGCCCGCTGACCCCGCCTCACCGTTTTATGGATGATCGCCCTTAACCGTTGGTGGCTTGCTGCGCGGCGAGAAGTTCATCATCGCGCGCTTTGGCTTTTTGACTGGCGGGCCTGGCGGCCATGCGGCCAGCATAGGCTTGGAATGAAGCGAGTTTGGGAACGCTTCCGAAATTGAGGCCAAACAGGATCTGCGATCCCAGATAAACATCAACGGCAGTGAAGCGATCGCCGCAGACGTAATCGCGGCTGCTCAGAAGGTCGTCGACGACCTTCATCACCAGCTCGTAACTGCCAAACCCTGCCATGGCCGATTGCTCAGTGCTGGGCTCCCAACCGAGCGACTTGGAGGTGACGGCCTGTTCAAAAGGGCCAGCCGTATAGAAGAACCAGCGCAAATAGTCGGCCCGCTCTGTGGGCTCTGGCAGGAGGCCAGCGTCAGGGAACGTCTCCGCGAGGTAGCTGATGATCGCTGGGCATTCTGTGAGCACCTGGCCGTCATGACGGATCGCCGGAACCTTGCCCATCGGGTTGATCGAGATGTAGGGTTCACTCTTCATCTCTGCTCCATAGGAAATGATGTGTTCTTCATAGGGCTGGCCGACTTCCTCGAGCGCCCAACGGATAATTTGCCCCCGAGACATCGGGTTGGTGTAGAATTCGAGCATCTGGATGCGTCCTCCATGGGTGTGATGGAGACGAGATCATGCAAAATCACCCTGATGTGAAGCACCAAATCAGCCAGACTGATTCGAGCGTGCTTTCCTTGGTTCGCTGGGGCCTTGAGGGCTGATGTCTGCCTAACCCTCTGAGAAGACTTGGCATGCTACGGCGCCGCAGGGCAGGGGGTCATTCAGGGTAAAAAACGCTTGTCAAGCGATTACCTTTCGCTTAACGCGCCCGTTCCCGGGGCGGCGGCCTACCCGGGGATGGCTGTGCACGTGCGGACTGACTTCGTAAATCAGAATTGAATTTTGGGAGCGCTGATGCCCCTGCCTGCCGATGAGGCGCGGGGTGGCAGCGCATACTTCTGTTCCTTGTCCCGCCGGGCAGGGATGTGAGCGCCGAAAATAAACGGCGTTGAAAGGGCGTTTGAATGGCTCAGAGCTTTGTCGAAAAGAAACGTATTCGCAAGGGCTTCGGTCGCATCGGTGACGCGGTCACGATGCCGAACCTCATTCAGGTGCAGCGGGAGAGCTATGAGGCCTTCCTGCAGCGTTATGTGCCAGCGGAGGAGCGGAAACGCGACGGGCTTGAAGCGGTCTTTAAATCGGTCTTCCCGATCGCGGATTTCACAGAGACAGCCTACCTTCAATACGTCTCCTATGAGTTTGAAGATCCTAAGTTTGACACCGAAGAGTGCATGCAGCGTGACATGACGTATTCGGCCCCGCTGAAGGTCAAGCTTCAGCTCGCCGTTTTTGAGGTCGACGAAGATACAGGCGCGAAGTCGGTCAAGGATATCAAAGAGCAAGAAGTCTACATGGGCGAGCTGCCGCTCATGACCGACAATGGTACCTTTATCATCAACGGAACCGAGCGGGTGATCGTCAGCCAGATGCACCGCAGCCCGGGCGTCTTCTTCGACCACGACAAGGGCAAGACCCACTCGTCGGGCAAACTGCTCTTTGCGGCGCGGATTATCCCTTACCGCGGATCGTGGCTCGATTTTGAGTTTGATCCTAAAGACATCGTCAATGTGCGGATCGACCGCCGCCGGAAACTGCCTGCGACGACCCTGCTCTATGCGTTGGGTATGGACCAAGAAGACATTCTTGAGATCTTCTACGGCCGCGTGCCGCATACCGCGCAAGGACACGGTTTCACGCTGCCTGTCGACCCTGAGCGTCTTCAGGGCTCAAAACCTGAGCGTGATCTTGTTGACGCCGAGACTGGCGAAGTTGCTGTTCCAGCAGGTAAAAAAGTCACCGCTCGCACCATCAAAAAGCTCGAGGAAGCTGGGACCAAAGCGTTTTTCCTCACCCGCGAGCAGATGATCGGCCGCTACTTTGCGCGCGATCTTGTGAATGTGGAGACCGGCGAGATCTATGCCGAGGCTGGCGACGAGGTCTCTGAAGAGGTGCTCGAGAATTTGGGCGAACTCGGCATTACCGAGTTTGAAACCCTCGACATCGATCACGTGAATATCGGCGCTTACATGCGCAACACGCTGGCTGCGGACAAAAACTCTGGCCGCGAGACGGCGCTGATTGATGTCTATCGCGTGATGCGTCCTGGCGAGCCGCCAACGCTCGACACCGCCGAAGCGCTTTTCTCGGGCCTCTTCTTTGATGAAGAGCGCTACGATCTATCGGCTGTCGGCCGGGTGAAAATGAACATGCGCCTTGGCTTCAACACAGACGAAGTCACCGACGAAATGCGCACGTTGCGCAAAGAGGACATTATCTCTGTCCTTAAGACGCTCAACGATCTGCGCGATGGTCGCGGCGAAATCGATGACATTGATAACCTCGGCAATCGCCGGGTGCGGAGTGTCGGTGAGCTGATGGAGAACCAATACCGTATTGGTCTTCTCCGCATGGAGCGCGCAATCAAAGAGCGGATGTCGTCGGTCGAGATCGACAACATCATGCCGAACGATCTCATCAACGCGAAACCTGCTGCTGCCGCTGTCCGCGAGTTCTTCGGATCGTCACAGCTTTCGCAGTTCATGGACCAGACGAACCCGCTGTCGGAAATCACCCATAAGCGCCGTATGTCAGCGCTTGGTCCAGGTGGTTTGACCCGCGAACGTGCAGGATTTGAGGTGCGCGACGTGCACCCGACCCACTATGGCCGGATCTGTCCGATTGAAACGCCCGAAGGCCCGAACATTGGTCTGATCAACTCGCTGGCGACCCACGCCCAGGTGAACAAATACGGCTTTATCGAAAGCCCTTATCGCCGCGTGGTTGACGGGAAGGTGACCGGCGAGGTCGTCTACCTTTCCGCCATGGAAGAGCAGCGCCATGCGATCGCGCAGGCCAATGCTGGCCTTAACGAGGATGGTTCGTTTGCCAACGAATTCGTAAACGCGCGCTGGCGCGGTGAAGCTATGCTCGTCCCGCGGGAAGAGATCGCCTTTATTGACGTGTCGCCTAAACAGCTCGTCTCGGTGGCCGCAGCGCTCATTCCGTTCCTAGAGAACGACGACGCCAACCGCGCGCTCATGGGTTCGAACATGCAGCGCCAGGCAGTGCCGCTTCTCCAGGCCGAGGCTCCCTATGTAGGAACGGGCATGGAATCGATTGTGGCGCGGGACTCTGGCGCGGCCATGGGTGCGCGCCGCCCAGGTTTTGTCGAACAGGTGGATGCCCAGCGCATTGTGATTCGGGCCACCCAAGAAACCGATTCGACCAAGCCAGGCGTCGACATCTATAACTTGCGCAAATTCCAGCGCTCCAACCAAGACACCTGTATTAACCAGCGTCCGCTGGTGAAAATCGGTGACGTGGTTGAGGCAGGGGACATCATCGCTGATGGTCCGTCAACGGACCTTGGTGAGCTAGCGCTTGGTAAAAACGTGCTCGTCGCGTTCATGCCGTGGAACGGTTATAACTTCGAGGACTCGATCCTCATCAGTGAGCGGATCGTGCGTGACGACGTCTTTACGTCGATCCACTTGGAAGAATTCGAAGTCGCCGCGCGGGACACCAAACTCGGTCCCGAAGAGATCACCCGCGATATCCCCAACGTCTCAGAGGAAGCACTCCGCAACCTCGATGAAGCGGGCATCGTCGCGATCGGTGCCGAGGTGCACCCAGGCGATATCCTGGTCGGTAAGATCACACCGAAGGGTGAAAGCCCGATGACGCCGGAGGAGAAACTCCTTCGCGCGATCTTCGGTGAGAAGGCGGCGGATGTCCGCGACACCTCGCTCAAACTGCCGCCTGGTGTAGCCGGTACCGTCGTTGAGGTTCGGGTCTTCAACCGTCACGGGGTGGAGAAAGACGAACGTGCGCAGCAGATTGAGCGCGACGAGATCGAACGTCTCGCCATCGACAGAGATGCTGAACAAGCGATCCTTGATCGGAACATCTTTGGCCGTCTTGAGGAGATGCTCCTCGGCCAAAACGCCGTTTCAGGGCCAAAGGGCTTCGCCAAAGGCGCGGTCACCCGTGAGGCGCTGAAAGAAACCCAGCGTGGCCTCTGGTGGAAAATCGCCATCGCCGACGACGCCAAAATGGGCGAGATCGAAGGCCTGAAACAGCAATATGAAGAAAGCCGCGAGCGCCTGGAAGACCGCTTCAAAGACAAGGTCGAGAAGCTCCAGCGCGGTGATGAGCTGCCTCCGGGCGTGATGAAAATGGTCAAGGTCTTCGTGGCCGTGAAGCGCAAGCTTCAGCCTGGGGATAAAATGGCTGGTCGTCACGGCAACAAAGGGGTGATCTCGAAGATCGCTCCGATGGAAGACATGCCCTTCCTCGAAGACGGTACGCCAGTCGACATCGTCCTCAACCCGCTGGGTGTTCCCTCGCGGATGAACGTCGGCCAGATCCTAGAGACGCACTTGGGCTTTGCCTGCCGTGGCCTCGGTCGCGACATCCAGGAAGGCTGGGAGGCGTGGCAGCGCGGTCAGTCGGGTAAGGACGACTTCATCGATCAGCTCAAAAACGTCTATGGTCCGGACCAAGAACTTCCGACAGATGAGGAAGAGCTCAAGGAGCTCGGTAAAAACCTCTTCAAAGGTGTGCCGATCGGAACGCCCGTGTTCGATGGTGCTCGCGAGGGCGAGATCGTTGAGATGCTGAAGAAAGCCGGGATCTCTGAGACCGGTCAGGTGACCTTGCATGATGGCCGGACCGGCGACGCCTTCGCGCGTCCTGTGACGGTGGGGTACAAATACCTACTCAAACTGCATCACCTGGTCGATGACAAGATCCACGCCCGTTCGATTGGTCCGTACTCGCTCGTCACTCAACAGCCCTTGGGCGGTAAGGCGCAGTTCGGTGGCCAGCGCTTTGGCGAGATGGAGGTCTGGGCGCTCGAAGCTTACGGCGCTGCCTACACGCTCCAGGAGATGCTCACCGTCAAGTCGGACGACGTCGCGGGCCGGACCAAAGTCTATGAAGCCATCGTCCGCGGTGATGATAGTTTTGAGGCCGGTATCCCGGAAAGCTTCAACGTTCTTGTCAAAGAGATGCGTTCGCTTGGTCTGAACGTTGAGCTTCAGAACCGATAAAAGATCAAGCCGGAGGAATAGTCCTCCGGCCCCAGAGTTTGTCGCGAGCTTGGCTCGCATCCGTTAGAGAGGAGACCCCAATGTCTCAGGAACTCGCAAACGTCTTTAATCCGCTGGCTCAGCCGCAGACGTTCAACCAGATCCGTATCTCACTGGCTTCGCCCGAGAAGATCCTCAGCTGGTCCTTCGGCGAAATCAAAAAGCCAGAGACGATCAACTACCGGACCTTCAAGCCGGAACGGGACGGTCTCTTCTGTGCGCGGATTTTTGGTCCGATCAAGGACTATGAGTGCCTCTGCGGTAAGTATAAGCGGATGAAGTACAAAGGCGTCGTCTGCGAGAAATGCGGCGTCGAGGTGACCTTGTCGAAAGTGCGCCGTGAGCGGATGGGCCATATCGAGCTCGCAGCACCGGTCGCGCATATTTGGTTCCTGAAATCGCTTCCGTCGCGGATTTCGATGTTCCTCGACATGACGCTGAAAGATGTCGAGCGGGTTCTCTATTTCGAAAACTACATCGTCATTGAGCCAGGCATCACGCCGCTCGAGCCTATGCAGCTCCTCTCCGAAGAGGAGTTCATGGAGGCGCAAGAGCAGTACGGCGAAGATCAGTTCACCGCCGGTATTGGTGCTGAAGCGATCCGTGAGATCTTGGGCAACATGGATCTAGAAATGATCTGTGAACAGCTTCGGGTCGAGATCGCTGAATCGACGTCTGAGCTGAAGCCGAAGAAACTCGCCAAGCGCCTCAAGCTGATCGAGAGCTTCATCCAGTCGGGCAACAAGCCTGAATGGATGATCATGACGGTCATTCCGGTCATTCCGCCAGAGCTGCGTCCACTGGTGCCGCTCGATGGCGGCCGTTTTGCAACGTCCGACCTCAATGATCTGTACCGCCGGGTGATCAACCGGAACAACCGCCTGAAGCGCCTCATTGAGCTGCGCGCGCCGGACATCATTGTGCGGAACGAAAAGCGGATGCTCCAAGAGTCTGTGGACGCCCTGTTTGACAATGGTCGCCGCGGCCGGGTCATCACGGGTACCAACAAACGCCCGCTGAAATCGCTGTCGGACATGCTGAAAGGCAAGCAAGGCCGGTTCCGTCAGAACCTTCTTGGTAAGCGCGTCGACTATTCGGGTCGCTCGGTGATCGTGGTGGGCCCAGACCTTAAACTGCATGAATGCGGTCTACCAAAGAAGATGGCGCTCGAACTCTTTAAGCCCTTCATCTATTCGCGCCTCGACGCGATGGGCCTCTCGGCCACGGTGAAACAGGCGAAAAAGCTTGTCGAGAAGGAGCGGCCGGAGGTCTGGGACATCCTCGATGAGGTGATCCGCGAACATCCGGTGATGCTCAACCGCGCACCGACGCTTCACCGCCTCGGCATTCAAGCGTTCGAGCCGAAGCTGATTGAAGGCAAGGCGATCCAGCTCCACCCGCTCGTCTGTACGGCCTTCAACGCTGACTTTGACGGTGATCAAATGGCTGTGCACGTGCCATTGTCGCTCGAGGCGCAGCTCGAAGCCCGTGTGCTGATGATGTCGACCAACAACATCTTGAGCCCCGCGAACGGTAAGCCAATCATCGTGCCGTCGCAGGACATCGTTCTTGGTCTTTATTACATCACCCTCGAAAAAGAGGGAGAGCCCGGCGAAGGCATGGTGTTCTCGAACGTCGATGAGATCGAGCATGCGCTCGATGCTGGCGCGGTCACGCTGCATGCCAAGGTCAAAGCCGTGTGGCGTTCGGTGGACGCTGATGGCAATGAAACAATGGAACTCGTTGAGACGACCCCTGGTCGAATGAAGGTGGCGTCGGTCTTACCAAAAGACCACAACGTGCCTTTCGATGTGGTCAACACACTCCTCCGTAAAAAGACGATTCAAGGCCTGATCGATACGGTCTACCGCCACTGTGGTCAGAAAAAGACCGTGATCTTTGCTGACCATATCATGGAGCTTGGCTTTAAAGAGGCGTGTAAGGCAGGCATCTCGTTCGGTAAGGACGACATGGTGATTCCGGATACGAAAGCCGGCATCGTTGATGAAACCCGTTCACTCGCTTCGGAGTACGAGCAGCAATACGCCGACGGCCTCATCACTCGTGGTGAGAAATACAACAAAGTCGTCGACGCATGGGCGAAGTGTACGGACCGTGTCGCCGAGGAGATGATGAAAGAAATCTCCACGACGAAGTTCGATCCGGAGACGAAGCGTCAACTCGAGCCCAACTCGGTCTATATGATGAGCCACTCGGGCGCGCGGGGTTCACCCACCCAGATGCGTCAGCTGGCCGCCATGCGCGGTCTGATGGCCAAGCCTTCGGGCGAGATCATCGAGACACCGATTGTCTCGAACTTTAAAGAAGGCCTCACCGTGCTTGAGTACTTCAACTCGACCCACGGTGCACGGAAAGGTCTGGCTGATACCGCGCTTAAAACCGCAAACTCCGGTTACCTGACCCGCCGTCTCGTTGACGTGGCACAGGACTGCATTGTCAAGGAAATGGATTGCGGGACAACGCAAGGCATCACGCTCGAAGCCATCGTTGACTCTGGTGAAATCGTCCTTGCCCTGTCCGAACGCCTTCTTGGCCGGACGGTGCTCGGCGACATCGCGGATCCCGATAGCGGTGAGGTGATGGTTGAAGACGGCACACTTCTTGATGAGGTGACCGCCGAAGCGATCGAGAAAGCCGGCATTCAAAAGGTTAAAGTCCGCTCGCCGCTGACCTGTGAAACGCCGATCGGTGTTTGCGCCAAGTGCTATGGCCGTGACCTCGCTCGCGGTGAGCCTGTGAACGTTGGTGAGGCTGTTGGTGTTATCGCTGCGCAGTCGATTGGTGAGCCGGGCACACAGCTCACCATGCGGACGTTCCACGTCGGCGGCACGGCGCAGGTGGGTGATACCTCGCTGATCGAAGCCAGCCATGAAGGCACGATCCAACTCGAAAATCGGAATGTCGCAAAAGACTCCGCCGGTGATCTTGTGGTGATGGGCCGGAACACGTTGATCAAAATCCGCGGCAAAGACGGTCAAGACCTCGCCTCGTTCAAAGTCATTTACGGGACGAAACTCCGTGTCGATGACGGTGATACGGTGGAGCGTGGTCAGCGCCTTGCTGACTGGGATCCTTACACCTTGCCGATCATGACCGAAGGTAAGGGTAAGGTGCGTTACGAAGACTTGCTCGAAAGCGTCAGTGTCCAGATGGTCGCTGATGAAGAGACCGGTCTTGCGAGCCGTGTTGTCACCGATTGGCGTTCCAACCCACGCGGCGGCGATCTGCGCCCAGCGATCTTGATCGTCGATGAGGACGGTGAGCCGATCAAACTTGAGAGCGGCCAGGAAGCTCGTACTTTGCTGCCTGTGGAGGCTATTCTCTCGGTCGAGGACGGAGCAGAGGTCGGGCCAGGCGACGTGCTCGCGCGGATCCCCACTGAAGGCGCAAAGACCAAAGACATCACTGGTGGTCTGCCGCGGGTGGCGGAACTCTTCGAGGCCCGTCGTCCAAAGGATCACGCGATCATTGCGGAGATTGATGGACGCGTCGAATTTGGTCGCGACTATAAAAACAAACGCCGCCTCTCGATTGTTCCGGCTGATGATGGTCAGGAGCCGGTCGAATATCTCGTGCCGAAGGGTAAGCACCTTGCGGTGCAAGAAGGCGACTTCATCGCTAAGGGAGAGTACATCCTTGATGGTAATCCGGCACCGCACGACATTCTCGATGTCTTGGGGATTGAGGCGCTTGCTGACTATCTCATCAATGAGATCCAGGAGGTCTATCGCCTCCAGGGTGTGCCGATCAACGACAAGCACATCGAGGTGATCGTTCGCCAGATGCTGCAAAAGATCGAAGTCAAAGATCCTGGCGACAGCCCGTTCTTGAAGGACGAGCAGGTCGACAAGGTCGAGTTTGACGAGGTCAACCTGCAGCTTGAAGAGCAGGGCTCGAAGCCTGCTGTCGGTGACCCGGTTCTTCTCGGCATCACCAAGGCGTCGCTTCAAACCCGAAGCTTCATTTCAGCGGCTTCGTTCCAAGAGACGACCCGGGTTCTCACCGAGGCGGCCGTTCAAGGGAAGATAGACACGCTTGAGGGTCTCAAAGAAAACGTCATCGTCGGTCGCCTGATCCCAGCGGGCACCGGCGGTCAGATGACCAAGCACCAGATCGAAGCTGACAAGCGGGACCAGCAGCTCATTGAAGAGCGTGAAGTCCGTGAAGCAGCCGCTCTCCCGGCGCCTGATCAATCCGGCGGCGATATCGCCGCGGCGGAGTAAACAAGCAAAACGGCGGGCCAAGGCCCGCCGTTTTCGTATCAGCAACCCTTTCAGCGCCATAAATAGGACCAGACTGGTCTCAAATCTTGGAGAGCGGAGCGTTGCAAGAACGCCTAGGCATTGTGGTCATCGGACGTAACGAGGGCGAGCGGCTAAAAACGTCGATCCGTTCGCTACCGTCCGGCATACCCGTCGTTTATGTTGATTCCGGTTCCACGGACGGCTCCCCTCAATGGGCCGAGGACCAGGGCTATGCCGTCACGCGGCTCTCGGCCGATCGTCCATTCTCTGCAGCGCGTGCACGAAATGAGGGGCTCGATCGTCTTTTGGCGGATCACCCGGACCGATTGTTTGTTCAGTTTATCGATGGTGATTGTGAGCTTGATCAGCATTGGCTTTCAATCGGCCTCAATCGTTTGGCAGAGAATGATCAACTGGCGGCCGTTGCTGGCCTCCGCCGCGAGCGCTACCCAGAGAAAAGTTGGTACAATGAGCTCTGTGCCTATGAGTGGGATACGCCCGTCGGTGAAGCAAAGGCGATCGGTGGGGATGCGCTCTACCGAATTGCAGCATTTCACAAAGCGGGCGGGTTCGATCCCTTGATGATGGCGGGCGAAGAGCCAGAGCTCTGTCTCCGGCTTCGTCGCCTCGGTTACACCATCGAACGACTGGATGCGCCGATGACCCTGCACGACGCCGCAATCTACACCTTTGGCGCCTGGTGGAAGAGGGCGGTGCGCTCTGGTTATGCGTTCACTCTTGGCGCCATGAAACATGGCCGATCGGGGTATCGTGTGCGCGAAGTCTTGAGATCGGCGGCATGGGGCTCGGTGCCGATTATCATCCTTGTGTCCCCTTTTTTTGGCGTCCCGTGGCTATCAGCGGGCCTACTGATCCTCTGCCTTTTTAAGTGGTGGAGCTTGCGCCGCCGATTTGAAGCAAAAATACCCAAGGCAGGCCGCTATGCCGCTTTCCTGATGCTGACCAATGTGGCCGAGGTTCGCGGTATATTCGAGGCTCTATGGCAAAAGGCAGTGCAGGGACAAAAAATCGTCGAGTATAAGTGATGATAGCTACGGGCCCACCTAATTCACCAATACCTGATGAGGGGTTTGCGGCCTTTTCCGGCCGCTATGCCATGCTCAGCCATATTCCGGTCCAAATGGTGGATGGTCAGATGTTCACCGACCGGCTCTGGGCGAAAGATCTCGATCTGCACATGCGTTATCTGCCGTCCCTGACCCTTGTGTCGCCGCTTGATCCCGCGGCTCAACACGAAGGTTGGGATCGGGTGACAAGCGACAACATCAAACATGTCCCACTTCCCATGAATAAAGGGTGGCCCCGGACCATCCTTAATATGGTGCAAGTCCGTCGGACGGTACTGAACATCGCTCGGCAGCACGACCTTGTGCACACAGGGCTAGCGGGATGGCCGTTCCCGCTTTCGTTCTACCTTCTGCAGGAGGCGCGCGCGCGCAATTTTCTGTGGCTCAACATCACCGAGTCGATCCCTTGGGCGACAGACAATGGTCCTCGCGGCTGGATGGGGCCATGGCTCGACAGTTTTGCGCGACGTGTCATCCAGTCATCAGATCTTCGGATTTACACCAATCCAGGGTTTCGGGACTATTTTGATCAGCCATCGGAAGATGGGATGATCAACCCTGCCAGTTGGATTGACGAAAGCTTCGTCGCCGACGAGGAAATGATCGCGGCACGTCCCACCCGCCTTGGATCGATGCCGCCCAAGTTTCTCTTTGCGGGCAGGCTGACCCACGAAAAAGGTGTCGATCTTTTATTGCAGGCGCTCAAAAGCTATCCAGCTGATGGTCCGCCCATTCAACTCGATCTCATCGGAGAAGGGCCACTCCTTTCAGACATCGACGCATTGCGCCCGTCGGGCTTGAGCGTGGACATCAATGTGTTGCCGGTTCGGTCTTACGGACCCTCGTTCTTTTCACTTCTCGATGAGTACAGCCTCTTGCTGGTACCCACGCGCACGTCAGAGCAGCCCCGCATTATCTATGACGCAGCCATTCGCGGCGTGCCCGTTTTGGCCTCTGACACGCCGGGTAACTTGTCGGTGATAGGCGATGATCTGGGTTTTCGGTTTGAAAGCGGTGATGTGCAGGCATTGACCAAAGCGCTCACCTCGGCAGCAGCGAATCATCAAAGCCTCTTTGAGATGGGGGCTAAGGCGTATCGAGCACTCTCTTCTTACACGCATGAGGAGATGCACCGTCAGCGCTCTCATTTCTTAAGAAACGCCTATCTTTCCGCTCAACATAGTGGCACCCAAGCCCGGTCATAGGGCCCAATTTTGGAGGGCTGTAACGGCCTCCGATCCTTGTCTGTGCCTGGCTTCGAATAGAAGGTTGACGCACCAGATTCGCTTCGCTAACGCCGCGCGACGCCAGATGGGGCGCTGTCGGTTCGCCGAAACAACCCCGGGCATATCGTCAGTGTTGGTTTTGTCGGCCGCGCGGGCTGAAGGCTCGTCGCGGCAGTTGGTTTTGGCAAGCCAAGACGCGCGGTTTTTGGAATTTTGAACGAACGAAAAAGGGCTTTATGCCAACGATTCAGCAGCTGATCCGCAAGCCGCGGAACCCGAAGCGGAAGATTAACAAGGTTCCGCACCTGCAGGGAAACCCGCAGAAACGGGGCGTGTGCACACGTGTCTACACAACCACACCGAAAAAGCCGAATTCGGCGCTTCGGAAAGTGGCCAAAGTGCGCCTCACCAATGGCTATGAAGTTATCAGTTATATTCCCGGTGAGGGTCACAACCTGCAAGAGCACTCCGTGGTGTTGATCCGCGGTGGCCGGGTGAAAGACCTTCCGGGCGTCCGTTATCACATCCTGCGCGGCGTTCTCGACACGCAAGGCGTCAAAGACCGCAAGCAACGCCGTTCGAAATACGGCGCCAAGCGTCCGAAGTAAGGGTTCTCACGATGTCACGCAGAAGACGCGCCGAGAAACGGCCAATCGACCCAGATCCAAAGTTCCACGATCTGCAGATTTCCAAATTCATGAATTACGTCATGCTCGACGGCAAAAAGTCGGCAGCGGAGAAAATCGTCTACGGCGCTATGGAGCGCATGGAAGAAAAACTCCGTCGTCCACCGGTCGATACGTTCCGTGATGCACTCGAAAATGTTTATCCCGCCGTTGAGGTGCGCTCGCGCCGGGTTGGTGGTGCGACATATCAGGTACCGGTCGAGGTCCGTCCCGACCGTAAACAGGCGCTGGCCATGCGCTGGATCATTGGCGCGGCGCGCAAGCGCAACGAAACGACGATGATCGAGCGTCTTTCAGGCGAGCTCATGGACGCCGCACAAAATCGCGGAGCGGCTGTGAAAAAGCGAGAAGATACGCATAAGATGGCTGAGGCCAATCGGGCCTTCTCGCACTATCGCTGGTAAAAGGGAGATCCAGTTCCATGCTTAAGTCTAAATTCCACGCTCTTGCGGTTATTCCGCTCGTTCTTGCTGCTTGTGCAACCGAGCCAGTCGTCGAAGAGCTTCCTGAGCCGTTTGTCGCCGAATCCATCATGGTTGGCGGTCTTTCGGTTGTGACCCTTGCTGATGCTGCGACAGCAGTGAGCATCGAAGCCGACGCACGCGCTTCGGCTGCTGAAGGTTTCAAGGGCGATAACAAAGGCAACGCTTGCTACCAGGCTCCAATGTTCACCGGCGTTTCGGGTGAAGAGATCCTGGAAACCACCACACGTCGCGCTGAGTTCTGGAACTACAGCGTCTGTGGTGAGGCGTATGAAGTTCCAGTCATCGTCGAAATCGATGAAATGGGCGCTGTTACTTACGTCGTCGGTACGGGTCGCGAGGCTTACTAACCCGCTTCCCCACGCAGTCAGGATTGAATGATGTCACGCGAATACGCCATTGAGGATTATCGGAACTTCGGGATCATGGCCCACATTGATGCGGGCAAGACCACGACGACCGAGCGCATCCTCTATTACACCGGCAAGTCCTACAAAATCGGTGAGGTCCATGATGGGGCCGCGACGATGGACTGGATGGAGCAAGAGCAGGAGCGGGGGATTACGATCACCTCTGCTGCGACGACGACATTCTGGTCGGGACGCGACGGTAAAAAGCGTCGTTTGAACATCATTGATACGCCTGGCCACGTGGATTTCACCATTGAAGTCGAGCGCTCCTTGCGGGTGCTCGACGGTGCTGTGGCTCTCCTCGACGGCAATGCCGGGGTGGAGCCGCAGACCGAAACTGTTTGGCGCCAGGGCGACAAGTACGAAGTCCCCCGCATGTTTTTCATCAACAAGATGGATAAGCTGGGTGCGAACTTTTACACGTCTGTTGAGTCGATCCATGATCGCCTCGCGGCGAAGACCGTGGTGCTGCAGCTGCCGATCGGCGAAGAGAGCGACTTTAAGGGCGTTGTCGACCTGATCGAAATGGATGCCATTGTTTGGAACGAGGAGACGCTTGGTGCGTCCTTCGACCGTGTTGAGATCCCCGATGATCTCAAAGACAAGGCGGCCGAGTACCGTGAGAAAATGATCGAAACGGTCGTTGAGCTCGATGAAGACGCCATGGAGGCGTATCTTGAGGGTAACGAGCCGGACAATGATACGATCCGCGCACTGATCCGTAAGGGGACGATTAACGTCGACTTCCACCCGGTTCTTTGCGGCACTGCTTTTAAGAACAAAGGTGTTCAGCCTCTCCTCGATGCTGTGGTCGACTTCTTGCCGTCGCCGGTTGATGTGCCCGCTATTAAGGGCGTGTTGCCTGACAGCGATGAAGAGGTAACCCGTCCGTCATCGGATGATGAGCCGCTCTCGATGCTCGCCTTCAAGATCATGAACGACCCGTTTGTGGGCACGCTGACCTTTTGCCGGATTTACTCGGGTCATCTTGAGCAGGGTGTTTCACTCCTGAACTCGGTGAAGGGTAAGAAGGAGCGCGTCGGCCGTATGCTGCTGATGCATTCGAACAGCCAGGAAGAGATCAAGAGCGCGTTCGCTGGCGACATTGTTGCGATCGCGGGCCTTAAAGACACGACAACGGGCGACACGCTCTGCGTGACCCAAAGCCCAGTGATCCTTGAGCGGATGGAGTTCCCCGAGCCAGTCATCGAGCTGGCCGTGGAACCGAAGACCAAAGCAGACCAAGAGAAAATGGGCATCGCGCTCAATCGTCTTGCTGCTGAGGACCCATCATTCCGTGTGCATACGGATGAAGAAAGCGGCCAAACTATCATCAAGGGAATGGGCGAGCTTCACCTCGACATCCTGGTCGACCGCATGAAGCGTGAGTTTAAAGTGGAGGCCAATGTCGGCGCGCCGCAAGTGGCTTATCGCGAGACGATTACAAAGCATGCGGACATTGACTACACCCACAAGAAACAGTCGGGTGGTTCGGGTCAGTTTGCGCGCATCAAGTTCAAGATCGGGCCAGCGGAGCCAGGTGATGGCTTCACGTTTGAAAGCTCGATCGTGGGCGGCGCGATCCCGAAGGAATATATCCCCGGCGTGGAGAAGGGCCTCAACCAGGTTCAAGAATCAGGCCTCTTGGTGGGCTTCCCGATCCTCGACTTCAAAGTTGAGCTCTAT
The DNA here is from genome assembly GCA_039818345.1 of Pseudomonadota bacterium. Classification (GTDB taxonomy): domain Bacteria; phylum Pseudomonadota; class Alphaproteobacteria; order Caulobacterales; family Parvularculaceae; genus Parvularcula. The sequence goes on from JBCBUC010000005.1 coordinate 103,535, forward strand.
GATGGCGGCTTCCACGATGTGGACTCATCGGTTCTTGCTTTTGAGATCGCGGCACGGGGTGCGATGCGGGAACATAAGAGCGAGCTAGGGCTTGCGCTTCTTGAGCCCGTGATGAAAGTGGAAGTGGTGACCCCGGACGAATATACCGGGACTGTTATCGGTGACCTGAACTCTCGCCGGGGACAGATCGCCGGTCAGGAAATCCGCGGCAATGCAACGGTGGTGAATGCCATGGTGCCGCTCGCGAATATGTTTGGGTACGTCAACAATCTGCGTTCTGCGACGCAAGGGCGTGCTCAGTATACAATGCAATTCGATCACTACGAACGCGTGCCCAATGCGGTCGCGGACGAAGTCAAGGCGAAGCTCGCCGGGTAGTAACGGTCAGACGACGGAGATAGTAAAATGGCCAAGGAAAAGTTTGAACGCAATAAGCCGCACGCCAACATTGGCACAATCGGCCACGTGGACCACGGCAAGACGACGCTGACCGCAGCGATCACCAAGTATTTCGGTGATTTCAAAGCGTATGATGAGATCGACGGTGCTCCTGAGGAGCGCGAACGCGGTATCACGATTTCGACCGCCCACGTCGAATATGAAACCGACAACCGTCACTACGCACACGTCGACTGCCCTGGTCACGCTGACTATGTGAAAAACATGATCACCGGTGCGGCCCAGATGGACGGTGCGATCTTGGTGGTGAACGCAGCCGATGGCCCTATGCCGCAAACGCGTGAGCACATTCTGCTTGCTCGCCAGGTTGGTGTTCCTGCGATCGTTGTTTTCTTGAATAAAGTTGACCAAGTCGACGATGAAGAGCTGCTCGAGCTCGTCGAGATGGAAGTGCGTGAGCTTCTCGACTCCTACGAGTTCCCTGGCGACGATATTCCAATCATCGCTGGTTCTGCGCTTGCGGCTCTTGAGGGTCGTGACGAGAACATCGGTGAAGAGAAAATCAAAGAGCTGATGGCGCAGGTCGATGAGTACATTCCGACCCCAGAGCGTCCTGTTGATCAGACCTTCTTGATGCCGATCGAAGACGTTTTCTCGATTTCAGGTCGCGGTACGGTGGTGACCGGTCGCGTTGAGCGCGGCCGTGTGAACGTGGGCGACGAACTCGAAATCATTGGCATCCGTGAGACCACAAAAACCACGTGTACGGGTGTTGAGATGTTCCGTAAGCTGCTCGATAGTGGTGAAGCGGGCGATAACGTTGGTGTTCTTCTTCGCGGTGTCGACCGTGAAGGCGTGGAGCGTGGCCAGGTTCTCTGTAAGCCAGGCTCGGTGACTCCGCACACCAAGTTTGTGGCCGAGGCCTACATTCTCACCAAAGAAGAGGGCGGTCGTCACACGCCGTTCTTCAACAACTACCGTCCACAGTTTTACTTCCGGACCACCGACGTGACCGGCATTTGTACCCTTCCTGAGGGCACCGAGATGGTGATGCCTGGCGACAACGTGAACCTGAACGTGGAGCTGATCGTGCCAATCGCCATGGAAGAGAAGCTCCGCTTCGCTATCCGTGAAGGTGGCCGCACGGTGGGTGCTGGAATCGTTTCGTCGATCATCGAGTAACGATCGACCGTAAGACCTGCGGGCCGTGAGTAATTTTACGGCCCGCTTTTTCATTTCCGGCTCCTCTGTCGACAGCGTTCGCTCAAGAGCCAAAAGAAGGACCTGCCATCGTGCAACAGAACATCCGGATTCGGCTGAAAGCGTTCGATCACCGTGTTCTCGACAGCTCCGCGAAGGAGATCGTGAACACAGCGAAACGCACCGGCGCCCAAGTCCGTGGCCCTATTCCGCTCCCGACGCATATTGATCGCTACACGGTGCTTCGTTCGCCGCACGTGAACAAAAAATCGCGTGAGCAGTTCGAGATGCGAACCCATAAACGCGTCCTCGATATTGTGGAGCCGACCCCTCAGACCATTGACGCTTTGATGAAGCTCGACCTTTCGGCCGGCGTCGATGTTGAGATCAAGCTGGGGGCGTAACCGATGTCAGCCACGGAACGGGTGATCGATCCCGCTGTCAAAGCGATGCACAAAGGACAACATCGTCCGCAGCCGCGCCCAGCACAGGCGCAGTCTCGCACGGGTGTTATTGCCAAGAAGCTTGGGATGACTCGCCTTTATAATGAAGAGGGCACGCACATCCCGGTGACGGTGATGAGCCTGGAGAATTGCCAGGTCGTCAGCCACCGGACGGTGGAGCGCGACGGCTATCTCGCGCTGCAACTCGGCGCTGGGACAGCCAAGGTGAAGCGCGTTTCTAAGCCGATGCGCGGTCACTTTGCGAAATCGAAAGTGGAGCCTAAGCGCAAGCTTGCCGAGTTCCGCATTCCTGAGGACGCGGTGATCGAGGTTGGTTCGACGCTGACCGCTGATCACTATGTGTCCGGTCAGCGCGTTGACGTGGTGGGAACGTCGATTGGTAAGGGTTTTGCCGGCGGCATGAAACGCCACAATTTTGGCGGCCTCCGCGCCTCGCACGGTGTGTCGATCAGCCACCGCTCGCACGGCTCGACGGGTCAATGTCAAGATCCGGGTAAGGTCTTTAAGGGCAAAAAAATGGCCGGTCACATGGGCGACGTCCGCGTGACCACGCAGAACTTGGAAGTCGTCAAAACCGATGTCGAACGCGGCCTCATTCTTCTCAAAGGTGCGGTTCCTGGTTCTGCGGGCTCGTGGGTTTTGATCAAAGACGCCATCAAAAAGCCGCTCCCAGACGATGCGCCGAAGCCTGGCGCATTCAAGGAGCCTGGTGCTGGTACTGAAGAGCCAGTTGTCGAAGAAGCGCCTGCAGAAGAGGTCGCAGCTGAAGCCGTTGAGGCTGCCGCTGAAACGCCAGCCGAAGCAGAAGCTCCGGCCAGTGACGAAGGAGACAAGAGCTGATGGAAATCGACGTCCTCACGCTCGATGCGGGCAAGTCGGGTTCGGCGCCACTCAAGGACGAGATCTTTGGTCTCGATCCGCGCCGTGACCTTCTGCACCGTTATGTCGTTTGGCAGATGGCCAAGCGCCAACAGGGCACGCACAAAACAAAAGAGCGCGGCGAAGTGGCTGGCTCGACGAAAAAGATCGTTCGTCAGAAGGGTTCCGGTGGAGCGCGGCACGGCAACAAAAAAGCTGTGCAGTTCCGCGGCGGCGGTGTTGCCCATGGTCCGCGTCCACGCAGCCATGCGATCAGCCTGCCGAAGAAAGTGCGGAAGCTCGCTTTGCGGCACGCTCTTTCGGCGAAACACGGTGCGCAGGAGTTGATCGTTCTCGACGAAGCCAAGCTCGACGCACCGAAGACAACGGCGTTGGTGGCCAAGCTCAAAGGCCTCGGCATTAAGAATGCGCTTTTCATGGATAGCGTGATCGATGAGAGCTTTGGCAAAGCGGCGCGTAACATTGAGGGGATCAACGTCCTCCCAGTGGCGGGCGCTAATGTCTACGACATCTTGAAGCACGATAAACTCGTGCTGACGAAAGCGGCGATTGAAGGCCTTGAAGCGCGCCTTCTTCCGCACGCTGAAACCGAAGGGGCCGCCGCATGACCGAAGCCACGGCCAAGCATTATGACACCATCACCGCGCCGGTGATCACCGAGAAAGCCACTCTTGGTGCTGAACATAATCAATATGTTTTCAAGGTGCCCCTTAAAGCGACGAAGCCAGAGATCGCTGAGGCGGTCGAGGCGTTGTTCGACGTCAAGGTGAAGGCGGTGAACACGCTCGTCACCAAGGGCAAAGCAAAACGTTTCCGTGGTCGTCCGTACACACGTTCGGACGTCAAAAAAGCGATGGTGACCCTCGAAGATGGTCACGCGATCGATGTGACGACGGGGCTCTAAGACCATGGCATTGAAGACATACAATCCCACATCGCCCGGTCGCCGGACGCTTGTTACCATCGACCGGAAACACCTGCACAAAGGCCGTCCAGAGAAGTCGCTGACCGAAGGTAAGACCAAGTCGGGTGGTCGGAACAACAATGGTCGGATCACGGCGCGCCGGATCGGTGGTGGTGCGAAGAACCTCTACCGGATCATCGATTTTAAGCGGCAGCGTTACGATGCGATCGCGACGGTCGAGCGTATTGAATATGATCCCAACCGGACCGCGTTCATTGCCCTGATCGAATATGGTGACGGCGTGAAGTCCTACATCATTGCCCCTCAGCGCTTGGCCGAAGGCGATAAAGTCGTCTCTGGTGACAAGGTGGATGTGAAGCCTGGCAATGCCATGCCGCTCAAAAACATCCCTGTCGGGACAATCATTCACAACGTTGAGCTCAAGCCTTTGAAAGGCGCACAGCTCGCGCGTTCAGCTGGGGCTTATGTCCAGCTCGTGGGCCGCGATGGCGATTACGCCCAGCTGCGTCTCAAATCGGGTGAGGTTCGCCTCGTCCATGGTGATTGCCGTGCCACCATCGGTGCGGTTTCGAACCCCGATCACGCCAACACCGTGCTCGGGAAAGCTGGCCGCAAGCGGCATATGGGCAAGCGCCCAGCTGTGCGCGGTGTGGCGATGAACCCGATCGATCACCCCCATGGTGGCGGCGAAGGCCGTACCTCGGGTGGTCGTCACCCTGTCACCCCGTGGGGTAAACCCACCAAAGGTAAACGCACGCGGAACAATAAGGAGACCGACCGTCTCATTATTCGTTCGCGTCACGCGAAACGGAAAGGACGCTAACCGATGCCGCGTTCCGTATGGAAAGGACCTTTCGTCGATCGGTACCTCCTCAAGAAGGCGGCTGACGCCGGCGAGGGTAAGCACAAGGGCGGGGTGAAAACCTGGTCCCGTCGTTCGACGATTCTCCCACAATTCGTGGGCCTGACGTTCAACGTCTATAACGGTCAGAAATTCATCCCGGTGCATGTCACCGAGGACATGGTTGGCCACAAGCTTGGCGAATTTAGCCCCACCCGGACCTATTACGGTCACGGTGCGGACAAAAAAGCGAAGCGGAAGTAAGCCATGGGCCAGCAAAAAAACCCTGTCCGCCGCGAAGATGATCAAGCGATCGCGAAAGGCCGCATGATCAAAACGTCGCCGCAAAAACTCAACCTCGTTGCGCAAGCCATTCGCGGAATGCAGGTCGAGCGCGCGAAGAACGAACTTCTCTTCAGCCGTAAGCGCGTCGCACGCGAAGTGCTGACGGTGCTCGAATCGGCAATTTCCAATGCTGAGAACAACCATGATCTCGATATTGATTCGTTGATCGTGGAAGAGGCGTTCGTTGGCAAAAACCTTGTGATGAAACGGTTCCGTCCGCGGGCCCGTGGCCGCGTTGGTCGGATCAAAAAGCCGTTCGCCGAAATCACCATCAAACTCCGTGAGAAGGAGACAGCCTAATGGGTCAGAAGGTTAACCCTATCGGTCTCCGTCTGGGGATCAACCGCACATGGGACAGCCGTTGGTATGCGGATAAAGGGGCCTATGGAGACCTCCTCCACGAGGACCTCAAAATTCGCGGCTACCTTTTAAAGCGCTTGTCGAATGCCGGCGTGTCAAAGGTCGTCATCGAACGTCCGCATAAAAAGTGTCGTGTCACCATCTATTCTGCTCGCCCTGGTGTGGTGATCGGCAAGAAGGGCGCGGATATCGAGAAGCTCCGTCAGGAGCTGTCCCGGATGTCGAGCTCCGAAACGGTTCTCAACATTGTGGAGATCCGGAAGCCCGAGACGGATGCAACATTGGTTGCTGAGAACATTGCGCAGCAATTGGAACGTCGGGCTTCGTTCCGCCGTGCCATGAAACGTGCCATGCAGACCGCCATGCGCATGGGTGCCCTTGGTATTCGTGTGAACTGTGCTGGTCGTCTTGGTGGTGCAGAAATCGCCCGGACGGAATGGTACCGCGAAGGTCGCGTGCCGCTTCATACGCTCCGTGCAGACATTGATTATGGTGTCGCCACGGCTCGCACCACCTACGGCGCCATCGGCATCAAGGTCTGGATCTTTAAAGGCGAGATCCTTGAGCACGACCCAACCGCCCACGAACGGCGCTTGGTTGATGCACAGACGGGTGCCCCGCAAATGAATCGTGAGCGCCGTCCGCGTCGCCGCGAGAACGCATAAGAGGTCAACATGCTGCAGCCAAAACGGACGAAGTTCCGTAAACAGCACAAAGGCCGGATTAAAGGCCTCGCTAAAGGCGGAACGACCCTCAATTTTGGGTCGTTCGGTCTCAAAGCGGTCGAACCAGAACGCATCACGGCGCGCCAGATTGAGGCGACACGTCGTGCCATCACCCGTCACATGAAACGGGCAGGACGGGTCTGGATCCGGATTTTCCCTGACGTTCCAGTCACGGCCAAGCCGACGGAAGTGCGGATGGGTAAGGGTAAAGGCTCGGTCGACCGTTGGGTCGCGAAGGTGAAGCCAGGCCGGATCATGTTTGAAATCGACGGCGTGCCGGAACCCCTAGCGCGTGAGGCGTTGAGCCTCGGTGCGGCGAAGCTTCCGATCAAGACACGCATCGTCAAGCGGATCGGGGAGGAAGCGTAATGGGTCAGTCCACCGATAAAACCCGCAACAAACAGGCCGAACGTATCCGCGATTTAAGTGATGATCAGCTCAGTGATGAGTTGCTCGCGCTGAAAAAGGAACAGTTTAACCTGCGCTTCCAAGGCGCCTCGGGCCAGCTGGAGAAATCCAGCCGGGTGAAAGAGGTTCGCCGGGATATCGCTCGGGTGAAATCAATCCAAGCGCAGCGCCGGAAAGACACTGATGCGCCGGCGCGCACGACCCCTGAAGAAGTCAAAGAGGAGGCGGCTGATGCCTAAGCGTATTCTCCAAGGCCCGGTTGTCTCGACCAAGGGCGACAAAACCGTTGTGGTACGGATTGACCGCAGTTACTTGCACCCACTTTTGAAAAAAGTGGTGCGGCGTTCCAAGCGGTACCACGCGCATGACGAAACCAACTCCAAACAGGTTGGTGACGTGGTGCAAATTATTGAATGTGCACCGAAGTCGAAACTGAAGCGTTGGGAGCTTTTCTCCGGCGCGGACGAAGCGGCATCGGCTGAAGGTTAACGAGGAACGGCACCCGGTTTCCCCGGGGCCAAAACGGAGGATCCTATGATCCAGATGCAGACGAACCTCGACGTCGCCGATAACTCCGGCGCCAAGAGGGTGCAGTGCATCAAGGTCCTTGGCGGGGCCAAGCGGAAATATGCATCCGTCGGCGACATCATTGTGGTGTCGGTGAAGGAAGCGATGCCGCGTGGCCGTGTGAAAAAGGGCCAGGTGATGAAAGCTGTCGTGGTACGGACCGCAAAGGACATTCAACGTCGTGATGGTTCGGTTATTCGCTTTGATGGCAACGCTGCTGTGATTGTGAACAACAACAAAGAGCCTGTGGGCACACGGATCTTTGGCCCAGTGACGCGCGAGCTTCGCCGTGCTGGCCATATGAAGATCGTCAGCCTTGCGCCGGAGGTGCTGTAGTCATGGCAGCTCGTATCAAAAAGGGCGACAAGGTCGTGGTCCTTGCTGGCAAGGACAAGGGTGCTGAGGGTGAAGTCCTTAAAGTGATGCCCAAGGACGAACGCGTGCTTGTACAGGGCGTTCAGATGGTCACCAAGCATCGTAAACCATCGCAACAGAGCCAAGGCGGCTTGGAGCGGATGGAAGCGCCCATCCACGTCTCCAACGTTGCCTTGAAAGATCCAAAGGACGGTAAACCAACGCGTGTTGGTTTCGAAGTGCGCGACGGCAAAAAAGTCCGCGTTGCGAAACGTTCGGGGGAGGTTCTCGATGTCTGAGACAGCAGTCGACAACTACATTCCGCGCCTGAAGGTTAAATACGTCGATTCCATCAGGGATAAGATGAAAGAGACGTTCTCGTATAAGAACGTCATGCAGATTCCGCGGCTCGAAAAAGTCGTGATCAATATGGGTGTCGGCGATGCGGTCAATGACCGGAAAGCGGTCGAGAAAGCCGCTGAGGAGCTTGAAGCCATTGCTGGTCAGAAGCCTGTGATCACGAAAGCGTCCAAATCCATCGCTGGCTTTAAAGTCCGTGAAGAGATGGCGCTTGGCTGTAAGGTCACGCTGCGCGGCGAGAAGATGTACGAATTCGTCGATCGCCTCACGACTATTGCTCTTCCTCGGGTTCGGGACTTCCGTGGTCTCAACCCGAAGAGCTTTGATGGTCGCGGGAACTTCGCGATGGGCCTTAAAGAGCACATCGTCTTCCCAGAGATCGATTACGACAAGGTCGAGACCCAGCGCGGTATGGACATCATTGTTTGCACCACTGCACCAACGGACGATGAAGCGCGTGCGCTTCTCAAAGAGTTCAATTTCCCCTTCCGCGATCGATAGCGAAGGGTTGTTCGGTACTTCCTTATAGAGAGGAAAAGGCCGGAAAGGAGAAAGAAAACATGGCAAAGAAAGCGATGGTCGAACGCGATGCGAAGCGTCGGCGTCTTGCTAAAAAATGGGATGCCCGCCGTGAACGCCTAAAAGCGATCATGCGGTCTGAAGAGGCGAGCCCGGAAGATAAGTTCAAAGCCGCCATGGCCTTGGCTGAAATTCCGCGCAACGCGTCGAAAACCCGTATCCGCAACCGCTGCCAAGTCACCGGTCGTCCGCGTGGTTACTACCGTAAACTGAAAATGTCGCGCATCGCGCTGCGGGAGCTTGGCTCCCTCGGTAAGGTGCCCGGCCTCGTGAAATCCAGCTGGTAAGGGGACAGATAGACGATGACCATTGGTGATCCTCTCGGTGATATGCTGACCCGCATCCGGAACGCGCAAATGCGCGGGATGACGAAGGCGGTAACCCCGGCTTCGAAGCTGCGTCAGCGTGTGCTCGATGTTCTTGAGTCGGAAGGCTTCATTCGCGGCTATGCGCGGGTTGAGCATGAAGGCAACAAAGCCGACCTCGAAATCGAACTGAAGTATTTCGATGGCGATCCTGTGATTTCGAAGATCAAGCGTGTTTCGAAACCTGGCCGCCGTGTTTATTCATCCGTCAAAGATATTGAGCCTGTACGGAACGGTCTTGGCATCTCGATCCTTTCGACCCCGAAAGGTGTGATGTCCGATGCTGTTGCCCGTGAGCATAATGTCGGCGGCGAAGTTCTTTGTCAGGTGTACTGATTATGTCACGTATCGGCAAAAAACCTGTTCCCGTGCCTAAAGGCGTTGAGGCCAAAATTGATGGTCAAACGGTGAAGGCAAAGGGCTCTAAAGGCGAGATGGAATTCGTTGTTAACGAGCTTTGCCTTGTTGAGATGGGCGATGACGGCATCAAGGTGACCCCGGTCAACAAGACCAAGGAAGCCCGTTCGATGTGGGGCATGAGCCGCACACAGATTGCCAACATTTTCGAAGGCGTCTCCAACGGCTTCGTCAAACGCCTCGAACTCGTGGGTGTTGGTTATCGCGCCCAAATGAAAGGCAAGAGCCTCAGCCTCTCGCTCGGCTACAGCCACGATATCACCTTCGACGCGCCAGAAGGCATCGAGATCAAATGCGCCAAACCCACCGAGATCGAAATCTCGGGCCGCGACAAGCAGGTCGTGGGTGAGGTTGCTGCGAAGATCCGCGCCTTCCGTCCGCCTGAGCCCTACAAAGGCAAAGGCGTCAAATACGAGGGGGAGTATATCTTCCGCAAAGAAGGGAAGAAGAAGTAATCATGCCTTTGACCCGTATTGCAAAACTCAAAAAGCGCGCTGGTCGTACACGGACAACGATCGCCAAGCGTGCTGGTGGCCGTCCTCGCCTCAGCGTTTATCGCTCGGGCAAGAACATTACGGCCCAGGTGATCGACGACGCCGCTGGCAAAACGCTGGCGTCGGCCTCGTCGCTTGAAAAAGACTTCCGTGAAAAGACGAAGGGTTCGAACGCCGACGCAGCGGCGGAGATTGGTAAATTGGTGGCAGAACGCGCCAAAGAAGCCGGCGTCGAGCACGTGATTTTTGACCGCGGTGGTTATTTGTTTCATGGCCGGGTGAAAGCCCTCGCCGAAGCCGCCCGTGAGGGCGGTCTCAAGTTCTAAGGGACCCTGACTGATGGCAAGAGAACCAAAACAAGGTGGTGATCGTCGCCGTAAGGGCGGCGCGCAACGCGAAGAAGAACGCGATGAGTTCCAGGATCGCTTGGTGGCGATCAACCGCGTCGCAAAGACGGTGAAGGGCGGTAAAAACTTCGGTTTTGCGGCCCTTGTCGTGGTCGGCGATCAAAAGGGCCGGGTTGGTTTCGGTAAAGGCAAGGCGCGCGAAGTGCCAGAGGCGATCCGAAAGGCAAGCCAAGAAGCCAAGCGCAACATGATCCGTGTGCCGATGCGCGATGGCCGAACCCTGCACCATGACGCGCAAGGCCGTCATGGCGCGGGTAAGGTCGTGATACGGACGGCTCCTCCGGGGACCGGCGTGATTGCCGGTGGTCCGATGCGGGCGGTCTTTGAGATGCTCGGCATTCAAGACGTGGTTGCGAAATCGATTGGCACGTCGAACCCTTACAACATGGTGCGGGCGACCGTGGACGCCCTCAAAGAGCAAGCGAACCCGCGTTCAATCGCGGCCAAGCGTGGCCTGAAGGTCTCTGACCTCATCGCCCGCCGCGCGGCTGTGCAGGCGGACGCCACCGCAGTGGATGCAGGCTGATGGCTGAAGAATTGAAACGCGAACCAGGCCGCGGTCGCCGCGCGCCGAAGAACTACGGCGCGGATAAGGCAAAAGCCGAAGGCCGCGCTGTGATCACCGTGCGCCAGTACGGCTCACCGATTCGCCGGGAGGCGAGCCAGGAGCAGACCCTCAAAGGTCTAGGCCTTGGTAAGATCGGACGCGAGCGTGAGCTCGAAGACACTCCAGCGGTCCGTGGCATGGTGCGGAAAGTCCGCCACATGGTCGAGATCGTCGGCGAACCGCGCCTGCCGTAACCAAAGGCGCATGAGGCGAGGGGTGCTCTGACCATCAGGGTGCCCCGCATAGTCGAAGGATAAAGAAATGAGACTAACAGATCTGGCCGACAACCCCGGCGCACGGAAACCCAAAAAACGCGTGGCGCGCGGTATTGGTTCGGGCCGCGGCAAGACCGCTGGCCGCGGTGTGAAGGGTCAAAAATCCCGTTCAGGCGTCGCGATCAATGGCTTTGAGGGCGGTCAGATGCCGCTCCACATGCGGCTGCCCAAGCGCGGCTTTAACAAGCCGAACCGCAAAGACTTCACTGAAATCAGCCTGGCCCATATCCAAGCTGCAGCGGACGCTGGCCATACGTCGATTACGGAAGATGGCCTTCTTGAGGCTGGTTTCGTCGACAAGAAGCTCGATGGACTTCGCCTTCTTGGAACCGGTGAAGTCAGCGCCAAGGTCGACGTCACTGTGACGTATGCGACCGCATCTGCACGCGAAGCGATTGAAAAAGCTGGTGGCACGGTCACCATGACCCGTCCTGAAAAGCACAAACGCCTCCGCGGAAAAGAACGCGAGGAAGCGAAAGCTGCCGCGAAGAAAAAGTGATCTAGGCGACTTGAGAACGAAAAAAGCGCAGCCGAGGCTGCGCTTTTTTTATGTTCGAACGGGGAGCGCCCCATCTCTCGAGCAGAGTAAGGGGTAAGCTCTTTTTATGCGGAAATCAGCTTCCGGCGTGCCACAAATGCTGCGATGGCTGAGCCAAAAAAGACAACAGCGCCAGGCACGGGCATCGTCGTGAAGTTGATGTCGCCGCCGACTGAACCGACGTCAGAAAGACGGATGGAGTATTCCGAACCCGCCACGGTGACTTTCTCGTCGCCGGTCGAGCTGAACGCGGCGTAATACCAGGCTGAGCAACCCTCGAGGCTTGGGTTGAACGCATCACCGCCAGGACCACACTGAGGCGGGTGGCCACTGTTGGGCGTTAAGACCGCCGAGAATTCGCCCAACTCGCCAACGCCCGTGAAGCTTCCCGATGTAAACGACAGGAAAGTCATGGTGTCGGTCAGATCATTACAAACGGCTTTGGCGGCACCTGATTGGCAATAGGCGAGATCAGGTTCGAGAAGAGGGTCGGTGATCACCTCCCAGATAAACTCGAACTCGAGGGTCATGGACGCGTTCGTTTCATTGGTGACCGAACCGGTGATGGTCGAGGTCGTTCCGATCGTCTCGATGCTTGAGCCGCTGTTCAAACCCCAAAATTTCGAAATGCCAGGGCCTGAGGTGGTGAAATTGCTGAGCCAAATCCCGTGGCGTATTTCACCGTCGGTTCCAGGGGTATCAAAAATCTGGCTCGTGTACGCCGCCATCGCGGATGAACCCAAGGAGACACAAGCCGCTGCAACCAAAGACAAAACTTTTTTCATAGAAACCCCGCCACAACTCTATTGCGCTTAAGCGCTCTCTGCCCAACATCTGACCTTAACATTACCGCCAAGATACAGTCTATAAACGTTAACGCGTGAGACCCAATGAGTCACCCGCCCCACGATTTTCTTCTTGATTCCGTGCCAACAGCATCTAGCACCCCCCGATGACCTCAGCCGCAGAACAAATGGCTTCCAACTTCTCCTTCGGCAATTTCGCCAAGGCAGATGAGTTAAGGAAGCGGATCTTCTTCACCCTCGGTGCTCTGATTGTGTACCGTGTGGGTACGTTCATCCCGATTCCCGGCGTCAATCCTGACGCGTTCGCGGACCTCTTCTCGACGCAAACAGGCGGCCTTCTTGGCACCTTCAACCTGTTCTCGGGCGGCGCGACGGAGCGGATGGCGATCCTTGCCCTCAACATCATGCCCTATATTTCGGCCTCCATTATCATGCAGATGATGTCGGCGATTGTTCCCTCGCTCGAGGCGATCAAAAAAGAGGGCGAAGCAGGGCGGCGCCAGATCAATCAATACACCCGTTATCTCACCGTGCTTCTGGCGGTGGTGCAGGGCTATTTCATTGCAGCAACGATCGCTGGTCAAACGAGCCCCAGCGGCATTCCCATCGTGCCCAACGCGGGGCCGATGTTCATTCCCACCACCGTCGTGACCCTTGTGGGCGGGGTGATGTTCCTTGTCTGGCTTGGAGAGCAAATCACCGCGCGCGGCATCGGGAACGGGATTTCGCTCATCATCTTTGCTGGGATTATTGCGGAGTTGCCGCGCGCGGCGGCTGGCCTTTTAACATCGGGCCAGACCGGTGCGCTCCCGGCTTTTGTCGTCATTATGGTGATCGTGCTTGCGATCGCGCTCATTGCTTTCGTGGTCTTTATGGAACGGTCACAGCGCCGCTTGCTGGTCCAGTATCCGCGGCGTCAGCAGGGCAATAAGATGACGCAAGGCGAGAAGAGCCATCTGCCGCTCAAGCTCAACACAGCAGGCGTGATCCCGCCGATCTTTGCAAGCTCCCTTTTGTTCTTGCCCGCCACCGCGCAAGGCGCCATCGGCCAGAATGCGCCTTTATGGCTCCAGGATCTTGTCGGCAGTCTCACGCCGGGCAATTGGCCATACATGGCGCTCTATGCCGGCGGGATTATCTTCTTCTGTTTTCTCTACACCTCGATTGTTTTCAATCCTGAGGACACGGCCGACACGCTGAAGCAATATGGCGGCTATATTCAGGGCTATCGGCCTGGCGCGAAGACGGCTGAGTATATCGATTACGTCCTGACACGGATTACGTGTATCGGTGCGGCTTACCTAACATTTGTGTGCCTTATGCCTGAGTTCTTGCGCATGCAGTATTCGGGGATACCGGTTTATCTGGGGGGCACCTCACTGCTGATTGTGGTGACAGTCACACTGGACACGGTACAGCAGATTCAGGGACACCTTCTTGCGCAGCAGTATGAGTCGCTGATCAAGAAGTCGAAGTTAAGAGGAACGCGCGGATGATCGTCATCTTTTTGGGACCGCCTGGCGCTGGCAAGGGCACGCAGGCCAAAATGATTGCGTCAAAGCACGGTATCCCGCAGCTCTCCACGGGTGACATGCTGCGCGCTGCTGTGGCCGCCGGGACAGAGCTCGGTCTTCGGTGCAAGGCGATTATGGATGCGGGCGATCTCGTGTCCGACGAAATTGTTGCTGGGATCATTGGCGATCGTATCGACGAGGATGATTGCAAAAACGGCTTTTTGCTCGATGGCTTCCCGCGCACCGTTCAACAGGCAAAGCTCCTTGATGAGATCCTCATCAAGAAAGATCGCCCGATCGATGTGGTGCTCGAGCTGCGGGTCAATGACAATGAATTGATCAACCGGCTCAACAGCCGAATCGCCGACACCATTGCCGCTGGCGGCGAGGTTCGCGCCGACGACAATGAAGAAACCTTCCGCAAGCGTCTTGGGGTCTATAATGAACAGACGGCCCCGTTGGTGCCGTTCTATATGACCCGCGACCTCGTCAAACCCATCGATGGGATGCTGTCGATCGAAGAGGTGACCGCAGCAATCGAAGCGGCGCTCGCATGAACCGCTTAATGACGTCGCAATGAGCTTGACAGCACGATGACAGGGGTTAGACCCCTGCTTTCCGCACGACCGGAAGTCGGCACGCTTTGCCTATGGGTGGGGCGTGCCCATGTTTTTTCCGCCGCAGAGTTTCTGCGCACCCGCAAGAGAGGATAATGATGGCCCGCATCGCCGGTGTGAACATCCCTAACAACAAGCGCGTGCATATCGCGCTGACCTATATTCACGGCATTGGTCTCACCAAAGCCAAGGAAATCGTTGAGAAAACCAATCTCGACTTCACCCGTCGCGTGCAGGATCTCACCGACGCTGAGGTGCTTCGTATCCGCGAGACGATTGATGCTGATTACACTGTGGAAGGTGATCTGCGCCGGGAGAACGCGCAAAACATCAAGCGTCTGATGGACCTTGGTTGCTATCGCGGCCTGCGCCACCGTCGCGGCCTGCCTGTGCGTGGCCAGCGCACCCACACCAATGCGCGGACCCGTAAAGGTCCGGCCAAACCGATCGCCGGGAAGAAGAAGTAATGGCACGCCAACCCACCCGTCAGGCTCCGCGCCGCCGCGAACGCAAGAACATCGTTTCCGGGATCGTTCACGTGAACGCCTCCTTCAACAACACGCATGTCACCATCGCGGATGCGCAAGGCAACACGATCAGCTGGTCCACCTCGGGCCATATGGGCTTCAAAGGCTCGCGTAAGTCGACGCCTTTCGCTGCCCAGATGGCTGCCGAAGATGCGGCGAAGAAAGCCATGGAACATGGTCTTCGTTCTGTCGACGTGTTGGTCCGTGGTCCAGGTTCGGGCCGGGAAAGCGCGCTGCGTGCGCTTCAAGCGGCTGGTCTCACTGTGACGACGATCAAGGATGTCACGCCTATTCCTCACAATGGCGTGCGCCCACGTAAACGTCGCCGCGTCTAAGACTCCCCCTATAAGGCCTTGGCGCGCCTTCCGTCGAAGCGCCTGTTGGAGAACCCCTCTATGCTCGAGAAAAACTGGCAAGAGTTGATCAAGCCGCAAAAGCTTGAGGTGCAACCCGGATTTGACCCCCAGCGGAAGGCGACGATCGTCGCGCAACCGCTGGAGCGCGGTTTCGGTTTGACCCTCGGAAATTCCCTGCGCCGCATTTTGATGTCGTCGCTGCAGGGGGCGGCCATCACCTCCGTTCAAATCGACGGTGTAGTGCATGAGTTCAGCTCGATCCCAGGCGTGCGTGAAGACGTCACCATCATTATCCTGAACATCAAACAGCTTGCGCTCCGTATGCATGCTGATGGTCCCAAACGTCTCACACTGAAAAAGCAGGGTCCGGGTATCGTCACCGCTGGCGATATTCAGGAAACAGCCGACATTGAGGTTCTGGATAAGGATCACGTGATTTGTACCCTCGATGAGGGCGCTGATCTTCGCATGGAGCTGACGGTACAGACTGGCAAAGGCTATGTGCCTGCTGACCGCAACCGGCCAGAGGATGCACCGATCGGCCTTATTCCGGTCGACAGTCTCTATTCGCCGGTTCGTCGTGTGTCTTACAAGGTCGAGAACACCCGCGAGGGCCAGGTGCTCGATTATGATCGCCTGATCCTCGACATTGAAACCAACGGCGCGATCAGTCCGGACGATGCCGCTGCCTATGCTGCGCGTATCCTTCAGGACCAGCTGCAGATCTTCGTCAATTTCGACGAGCCCAAACAAGACACAGGCGCACAGCAGGAAGAAGAGCTGCTTTTCAATGCAGCGCTCCTCAAAAAGGTCGACGAGCTCGAACTTTCGGTTCGTTCGGCCAACTGCCTTAAGAACGACAACATCGTTTACATTGGCGATCTTATTCAAAAGACCGAAGGCGAGATGCTCCGCACGCCGAACTTTGGTCGGAAGTCGCTGAATGAAATTAAAGAGGTTCTTGCCTCTCTTGGCTTGCACCTCGGTATGGATGTGCCTGACTGGCCACCGGACAATATCGAAGAATTGGCCCGCAAATTCGAGGATCAAAGCTAAGATCCGCTGCCCACGGCATGCCCGTGGGCTCCAACTCCTGCCGTCGAAGGATCGCTGAGATCTGGAGATAGGCACCACGGTCTCCGCTGGCGCTCCGCCGTGGTGAACGTGCCAAAGAAGTACCAAACCATCCGGTAGTGCCGGAGTAGTGGAGAGTGAACCATGCGCCACGGCGTTGCGCACCGCAAACTGAACCGCACGGCGAGCCATCGCCGCGCCATGTTCGCCAACATGGCGGCATCGCTCATCAAGCATGAGCAGATCGTCACCACCCTGCCGAAAGCCAAAGAGCTCAAGCCGATTGCTGACAAGCTCGTGACCCTCGCCAAGCGTGGCGATTTGCACGCGCGTCGTCAGGCGATTTCGAAGATCCGCGATGTCGAGATGGTCGGCAAGCTCTTCGAAACCCTCGGTCCGCGTTATAAAGACCGCAATGGCGGCTATACGCGGGTGATGAAAGCCGGTTTCCGGTTTGGCGATAATGCTCCGCGCGCTGTCATTGAGTTCGTTGATCGTGATGAGACGGCCAAAGGCCAAGACTCCGGTCCGACGATGAAGCTTGTCGACGCCGACGACGAATAAGATACGATCTGTTCGATCGACAAGAGGCCGCCCTTTGGGCGGCTTTTTTGTACCTGGGAAGCGAGCGACGGAAGTCGTTTGTGTTGAGATCGATCGCGTGGATGTCTTTGCCAATCGATAGCGACCAACGGGTCGACGCTCATGCGTTAGAGCCTCATTCACCTCAACTTGGTCATCGCTTTGCGTGTTGGGTTACTCGGCGTTTTCACAGTGGCTTGTTTGTGGTTGGCGTTCCTGCCATGTCGCTTCTAACTCGGCCTCGACCTCTTGCATGGCGCGCCTTTTCCCCTTGGTGAGGATCCGGCGATGAAAATCCTGGACGAAGGCGCGAAACTTTTTGGTCCCGTGGCGCGGGGTGCCATCAACAGCCGCCTTGCTATAGCCCCAAAGAACCGCGAGCCCGCCAGAGAGGTAAGGCGGACGACGCATCCTGTTGACGGCGCCGGCCAAAAGATAGATTGGCCCTGTTCCCATATACCATTGGCCGAAACCATGCCGTGCACGTCCTGTCAGAATACCTTTTTGCGATGATCCCATGGGCCGTAGGTGCTCAAAAGCCAGGGCGTCGTCGTTAAAGGCTTCGACTTGCCAGCCGAGGAGACGGGCCGTGTGGCAGTCAATCGCGTCCCACATCACCTGCTGAACGAAACCGCCAATGTCCTCGAAACATTCGCGCCGGAAGAACTTGGTCATACCCACAGAGAACTCATCGCCGCAAGCCTCAGAGACCTTTCGCCCCTCCGTATCAAGATAATAGGGCTTTCCAGAACAGGTCCCCAACCGAGGATTGTTGGCCATTTTATCAATGAGGCCCTCAAAATACCCGTACGGAAGATCAAGGTCCAAATCAATTTTGCAAACAAACGCATAGTCCTGAAGGCGGATCTTTGATAGGCCAAAATCAAAGGCTTCGATCACGCCGCCGCCAACTTTTCGAAAGCCCCGGTCCTCGCGTTGGATCAACTCGATAAAGTCGTGTTCAACGGCGTACTCTCTCGCGATTGCTGGTGTTTCATCATCTGATCCGTCGTCAACGATGATGAATTTGGATGGCTTCACGGTTTGATTGACGACAGACTCGAGCGTCCGACGCATGAACTTCGCTTCGTTGCGGCATGGCCCGATCAGGACATAGGCACGTGGGTCAGTCATGACGATGCTCCTTCAAAGATAGTTTCGAGGCGGTCGAGGTTCACATCTATCGAGAACTCGGATTGCAAATGGTCGAGTGCAGCTTCCCGGATCCGCATACGGCTTGTTTCACCTGTGAGCGCTTCATCGATCCGCCCAGCCAAGCTATCGGGGTCGGCGGCCGGGCTGAGATAGCCGGTTTTGTTATCGATGATCAGCTCAGGGATCCCTGTGAGGTCGGTCGATACCGCAGGGATGCCATGCATCATGGCTTCCATCAACGCCACGGGAATGCCGTCCTTGTCACCGTTTTTGTCGGTGCGGCAGGCCAAAACAAAGAGATCAAGGCCGCTGAGCCATTGTTGAACCTGGGAGTTCGGCATCGCGCCTAATAGCGTGATTTGATCGTTGAGGCCGTGCTCGACAATCTTCTGCTCCATGACGGTGCGCTCTGGCCCTTCGCCGACAATGGCGAGCGTCGCACCGGGGACACGTTGATGATACATCGCAAAGGCGTCGATCAGATCGAGCATGCCTTTTTTCTCGACCAGCCGGCCAAGCGAGCCAATTCGCGGTCTTTGCGAAACGGAACGATAGGCGGGCAAGACAGATGGAATGTCGGGAAGTCCGCAACGCACCACCGACAACTTATCGGTCGGTACACCCATGGTACTCAATAGATCGACGTTAAACTGCGAAATCGTTGGGAAGCCCACGGATCGTTCTGCTTTTTCTTTAAGCAGCAACGTGTTCTCATAAAGATCATTCGCATGCCCCATAACAGAGAATGGAATTCCTGAGGCCATGCTCGCATACATCGCAATCTGCGCTGGGAAATGCGCGAAATGAACGTGCAAATGCTCAACACCTGCGTGTTGGAGATACTGAGCAAGCCGCAACCCCGCAGCGGCCTGCCACATAAGACCAAGCGCTCGGCGACTTTCGGGGAGCCCGCGGAACACATCTCCCGCTGCGCAGAGCACAGCTTGGGTGGCGCGTACGGGTTGCACGGCGCCGCTCTTAAGGCTGCCGATCACTTGCTGCCCAACCGGTCCGTAAAGAACCGCTGCGTCGTCGAGGCCTGTATCGGTGGCGGGCGTTCTTGGTCGCCGAACCGTGAACACATCAACACGGTGCCCCCGCTCTCGAAGGGCAACGATCTCTCGGTAGATAAAGGTCGCTGACAGAGCAGGGATTTCAGGGCCGAGATAGGCGATGTGCATGGCGCGCTCCCCGGATGCTACCTCAGACCGACCCCGCTAGGGTTGTAAACACGATGGTTTCAACGTCTCGTAAAGGTGTTCGCGCGCGCGTTAGAGCTTTCGTGAGCGGTTTGTGGCCTGTAACGCTGACCATCCAAACGAGAGGTATTTATGCGTTTTGGTTTGCCTATTCTCTTGATGCTCATGGCGCTACCCGCATCGGCGCAAACAAGCCAACCGCGCAGTGACCTTGAGCTTCGAGCGACCTACGCACCCGTGGTCCAGGCGTCAGCCCCGGCGGTGGTGAACATCTACACCCGCCGCACGGTGCAGATGCGCTCCCGCACCCTCTTTGATGATCCCTTTTTCCGGCAGTTCTTTGGCGACATCGGACCAGGACCGACCCGGGAGCGAGTGCAATCGTCGCTCGGTTCGGGCGTCATTGTTGATCCAGAAGGCGTCATCGTTACCAACAACCATGTCATCGAGAACATGGACGAGATCCGCGTCGAGCTCTCGGATCGTCGAGAGTTCGACGCGGAGGTGCTGCTGACGGATCCTCAAACCGATCTGGCGGTCCTGCGGATCGAAACCGATGAGCCGCTGCCGGCGATCGAATTTGCCGACAGCGACGAGGCATTGGTCGGCGATATTGTGCTGGCGATCGGCAACCCATTTGGCGTTGGCCAAACGGTGACCTCAGGCATCGTCTCGGCGTTGAGCCGAACGAATGTGTCGGTCTCTGACTTTCAATTTTTCATTCAGACCGATGCGGCCATCAATCCGGGTAATTCTGGCGGCGCGCTCGTCGATGTCGATGGCCGATTGCTTGGGGTGAACACGGCGATTTATTCCCGGTTGAAAGAATCAAACGGCATTGGTTTTGCGATACCAGGCAATTTGGTGCGCCGTGTCGTGTCTTCCGCAGTGGGCGGCGACACCATGGTGCGTCGCCCTTGGCTCGGTGTTGTGGGATCCGACGTCGATTCCCGTCTCGCCTCCGCCATTGGCCTCGACCGGCCGATGGGCGCGATCATCAGCCAGGTCTATCCGGGTGGCCCGGCTGATCGAGCGGGCCTTCAAGAAAGTGACGTGATCCTGGCCATCGATGGCAAGGACGTCATGAGCGGCGAAGCTTTGCGCTATCGCCCAGCAACCGGCGAAGCAGGTGAGCGCGTTGATGTTCGCTATTTACGTGAAGGGCGTGAAAAGACGATCCGGGCACGTCTGGCTTATCCGCCAGAAACTCCTGATAAGGACGAGACCTTGCTAGAAGGGCGGCACCAACTTTCTGGCGCGACGATTGCGAACCTGTCACCGGCGCTCGCTGAAGAGCTTGGTCGCAACCCGTTCGACGAAGGCGTTGTTGTCTTGAGCGTGGCGCCGAACAGCGTCGCCCGGCGCTACCGGCTTCGTCAGGGTTCAATCATTATCGCGATTGATGACGAGGAGACTGACAGCGTCGACGACGTGGAACGTGCGCTACGCGGCGGAGCAGTCGACGCTGTGACCCTCAAGGACCAACGCGGGCAGACGGTCCGCTATCGGCTTTCAAGGTGAGCCTTTTCGATGCCGCTGGCCTGGGGGACGACTTGCCCACGCCGCTGGCTGAACGTTTGCGCCCTCAGCGGTTGGATGATGTGGTGGGGCAGGAGGCGCTGCTCGGGCAGGGCGGGAAGCTCCGCACGCTATTGAAGGCCTCGTCACTGCCGTCGATCATTTTGCACGGACCGCCAGGCACCGGAAAGACGACCATGGCTCGCCTCATCGCCCAAGAGACGGATCATGATTTCACGCAGCTTTCGGCTATTTTTTCAGCGGTGGCGGATCTCAAAAAGGCCTTTGCCGAGGCCGAGGCCAAACGGGCGGTCGGGCGGCGCACGCTCCTCTTTGTTGATGAGCTTCATCGGTTCGATAAGCGGCAACAAGACAGTTTCTTACCGCATATGGAAACAGGGCTCATCACCTTGGTGGGGGCAACAACGGAAAACCCCTCCTTTGCGCTTAACCGGGCGTTGCTTTCACGCGCAGCTGTTTTGAAGCTTGAGCGACTAGAAGCGGACGCGATGGCTATCTTGCTCCAACGGGCTGAGACAAATTTGGGGCAACCGCTTCCGCTTACGGACGAAGGGCGTGAAGCTCTGATCGCCATGGCCGATGGTGATGGCCGTGCACTCCTGTCCTTGGCTGATCAGGTCATCAGTGCTGGGCCGGAAGCTCCCCTTGATGCCCATGCCTTGCGTCAGTCCTTTAGCGGCAGAGCGGCGCCCGGCGACCGTTCTGGTGATGTTCACTATGACCTTGCGAGTGTCCTACAAAAGTCGATCCGCGGGTCGGACGATGACGCCGCGCTTTATTGGACCGCAAGGATGCTTGAGGCGGGTGAGGACCCGATGTTTATCTTCCGAAGACTGATCGTCATCGCCAGCGAGGATGTCGGAAACGCCGACCCAAGAGCACTTCCCTTGGTGATCGCATCACGCGATGCTTTCCGTCAACTTGGAGAACCAGAGGGCCATATTGCCCTTGGTCAGGCTGTGGCCTTCCTCGCCGCTGCGCCAAAGTCGAACGCCGCCTATGTGGCCTTTAAAAAGGCCAAAGCGCTTGCCCGCAGCACCGGGTCGCTGCCGCCGCCGCCCCACGCGCTCAATGCACCCACGGCGTTGATGAAAGAAGAGGGCCGGGGCGAGGGCTACATCTACGATCACGACACACCAGAGGGCCACGCCGGTCTGCGCTACCTTCCTGAGGGGGTCGAGACCGAGCCGCTTTACCAGCCGACGGACCGCGGTGCAGAAAAGATCATGGCCGAGCGTCTGGCGTCTTACCGCGCCCGGCGTCGGACGCGCATCTAGTCATCCTGCACCACACGGACGGCTTTCGCCAAACTCAGTTCATAAACCGATTTTGGGCCTTGATCGATCATGGCAAGATCATCGCCCTGAGCTACCATCTTGGTGACCGCGTCAGCGGCACTGTCGGTTCTGAATACCGTGTCATCGATGGATGGAAAGAGCTTTTTGAGGGCCGCCAAAGGCAATTCATCCGCGTTGAAGACCTCCTCGACCCGAAGCTCCGTGCCGCTTTGGATGTGAGCGAAAAGCTCAAGCGTGAAATGGTCCGCGGGGGCGAATGCCACGAGTTCACGTTGCCCGCCAGGTAGTTCGTCATAGAAGAACACCCAGTCAAGTTCGCTATCGATCCGTCGGATCTCTCTGACGTCGACTTCGGTGGGAAAGCCCTGCGTCCCCATCCAGGATCCCGTCTCAATCGCGTCGCGCACCGTATCGTACCCGACCATGTTCTCTCGACGAGGTGTGACGAGCCAAGCGAAGAGAAGCCTTGCATCAAAAGCCGCTCGCGAACCCTCGCGGCCGGTGAGGAGGGAGAGGCTCGTCGGTATGGAGGGGTCGGCACGGGAAAGAGCGTCCGCGTAGCGCCGCCAGGACGGAGCGCCTCCCTTCGAAAACTCGCGCACCTCGTCTGGTTGATCCATGTCCTGATCATCGACGAGCGCCACCTCGGTGCCAAACTGCGCAATAGCTTCAACGCCTCGTGCCACCTGCTCGACTGTCCGGTCGGAAAATCGGCGGACCAAGACCTGGAGGATCTGTTCGTTGCGCACAACGGTGTCCTCGGTGCTGTCGACCGTGGTTTTGATCGCGGCAAGCATGTCAGAGCGCGTCTGGGCTTCGATCTTGGTAATGAAGAGATAGAGGCTCGCGACGACGAATGACGCGAGCGCGACGCCCAGAAGAGCGAGGGTTCTGGGTGCTGATCCATTGCCGTCGATCCGCAGCAGCGTGGTCACCAGGGTGACGAACACACCAGCCAAGCTCAACCCCAACGGCAAGTCGATGATGCTTAGATATTGATCGATGAAATCCATGACGTCCCCCAACATCATATCGCATGAAAGAATTGGGGCGTCAGTTCAACCGCGCGTCGGTGGTGGTCAGCCGGCAGAAGCGCCGATCAGGTCCAAGCATGGACTTTTTTTAGCCTTACCCTTCGCGTAAACTCGGGCTTGGAGAGTTCTTATGCGGTTTTTCATCTTTCTATTGACCCTCGTTGTCCTCTCCCTGGCCGTCCTCTACGTCTTGGGGGATCGACGTCAGCCGCAATCCGTTCCGATCACGCAGGAGGTCGAGCTCAACGCTCGATAAGGGGCATGAAACATCTGGTGATCGGCTTTCTAGCTGTACTCGCGACCGCTTTTAACGGTGCCATCGCCCAGGTTGAACGGGCGCGCTTTGATGATGGCTCCTTCGGTTTGGGGATTTTGACCGATGACGACTCCTTGCCCCCAAGTCTTTGGCAGGGCGCTAATGCACGTGATATTCAAGAGCAGCTCGATGCCGTTCCCACGGTTTTTGATGATCCAGCCAAGCGCCTAATCTTGCGCCGCGTTCTTCTCTCGCCGGGCGACAGCCCACGTGATGCCGATGAGGCTTTAGCGGGGCTCAAGCTGCGGCGTGCGGTGGAGGCTGGCTATGTGCTCGAAGCTGCCGCCTTGGCTGAGCTGACGTCGGGTCTCGCGATGCGCCCAAGCCTGGCGGAGAGTGTTGCGTATCGTGACCTTCTTCTTCTTGACTATGATCGTGCCTGCGCGCGCGGGGCGGGACTACGGGAGGGGCGGCAATCACCGTTTTTCGTCCGGCTGCGCGCTTTTTGCTATTTGCACACTGGTGAAGCTGCGGCCGCGGAGCTGACGATCAGCCTCGCAAAAGAAGAAGATGTGCTGAGCGCCGAAGACGAAGCGGCGCTCCGCTCACTGCGGATCGGTTTTCCCACCGCCACGCTGCCGGAAAACGCTCTTCAATATGCAGCCTTCAGAAAAGTCGGGGGGCTGATCACGGCATCTGATGTCCCTTCCGTGACCGCGCCTGTGGTGACTGCCATCGCCATGGATGACAGTGTTGGCGATGCGGTTCGGGTCATAGCTTTACGTCGCGCTGCGCTCGAAGATCTTATGCCCGCGCGGGATTTGGGCCAAGTCGCCGAGTCCGTGCCTGGAACGCAAATCGCTCAAGATGTCGGGTTCATTCGGGCGCTGCCGCAAGGCTCTGGTGCCCGGGCCGGTGCGATTGGTGAAGCGCTGGCCAGTAACCTTGAAGATCCAGCCGGATTTGTCCTCCGTGCCAAGATATTTGGGACAGAGATCGCATCGACTGCGCCCGATGTTGCAACGGATCCTTACGGTGTTGAGTACAGCCTCGCGTGCCTTCTCAACCGACGTTATGAAGCGGCGGAACGCTGGATCCGGAGTGTGGCGACACGCGAGGGTACGGGCGCTGAAACTGCGTTTTTCAACCTCACCAAGCTTTACGGCTATCTCCAGCCGACAGCGGCGCAGCGCCTCGCCGGGGCGATTGGCGAAGACCTGCCGCCGCCGCCCGATATCGCCGTTGATGCCGCCGATCGCGCAGCGCAGGGCCAGCTCTCCGGTAACCTCGCCAACGTCGTCGATAACGCACTGTCTGCGGCAACGAGCGGCAGCCAGGCTTCACAGCTCTTGGCTGCTCTGGGTGCGTCCACCGTCGTTGCCGAGGGTGAATTGGCGCGCATCCGGGACACCGTGGCGGCCAATCTCTACGCTGAAGCAGGGGGTTACGATATCGCCCGCGAGGCAGCGTTCAGAAGCGCTGCTATGGGTTCCGCTAGCCGCCTGCGCATCGAGGCCGTGAACCCGCAATTCTACCGTCCACGCCTTAAACCCGTGCGCACCAGCCGGTGAGCCTGTCCGATCCTGCCGCCATCGAGGCCTTTTTAGAGATGATGATGGTGGAGCGCGGCGCATCGCCCCGCACTTTGCGCAATTACGGACGCGATCTGGGCCGGGTGTCCGTCTTTCTCTCGACCAAGAATATCAGTCTCATGGCGGCATCCCGCGACGATCTCGTCGCTTACTTTGCCAAGCTTGAACAAACAGGGCGTAGCCGAGCGACGGCGGCGCTCTGCCTTTCTGCCCTCCGGCAATTCTATAGTTTTGCGTATGCAGAAGAATGGCGCGCCGATAACCCGGCCATGACACTCGAAACGCCCAAAAAAGAGCGCCGCCTGCCGAAGGTCTTATCGGTTGACGAGGTCGAGCGGCTTTTGAATCTGGTGGATGAAGAGGCGCTGACCGGCGGGCCAAAAGCGTTGCGTCTCCAAGCCCTTCTTCACATTCTCTACGCGACCGGCTTGCGGGTATCAGAACTTGTGACCCTAGAGGCTTCGTCCTTGGTTGGCGGCGGCAGCGCGCTCCTTCGGGTGATCGGGAAAGGGTCAAAGGAGCGCCTTGTCCCGCTAACGGAAGAAGCTGAGGAAGTGCTCGCGCATTACCTGACCGATGCGCGATCAACCTTCGCGAAGGAAAGTCCCTATCTTTTCCCCTCACGCGGCCAAACGGGCCACCTCACATCGGCGCGTTTTGCTCAACTTCTCAAAGACCTGGCGGTTAAAGCCGGGATTGATCCCAAACGGATATCGCCGCATGTATTGCGTCACGCCTTTGCCACCCATTTGCTGGAGGGCGGGGCAGATTTAAGATCGCTCCAACATCTTTTGGGGCATGCTGACATCACAACGACGCAAGTCTACACCCATGTCCGCCAAGCGCGACTGCGGGATGCTTTAGAGGAGCACCATCCGCTCGCGGCTGGGAAAAGGAATTGAGCCATGCGCACCTATTTGGATTTCGAGAAGCCGATTGCCGAGCTTGAGGACAAAATCGATGCCCTGAGGGGCCTTGATGGGAATGAGGGCGCTGATGTGGCCCCCGAGATTAAGCGGCTCGAAGAAAAGTCCGATAAGTTGCTGCAAGAGATCTATGAAGGGCTCACCCGTTGGCAAAAGACACAAGTTGCTCGTCATGCGTCACGGCCGCATTTCACCGATTATGCCGAGGTGATCGCTGACAACTTTGTTGAGCTCTGCGGTGATCGGGCCTTTGGTGATGACCGGGCGATTATGGGCGGCACAGCGATCATCGGTGGACGCCGCGTTGTGTTGATTGGCCATGAAAAAGGTCGCGATACGGAGAGCCGGATCGAGCACAATTTCGGCATGGCGCGACCCGAGGGTTACCGCAAAGCCATTCGGTTGGTGGAGATGGCGGAGCGTTTTGGCCTTCCTGTTGTGACGCTTGTGGACACAGCGGGCGCCTATCCAGGGCGAGGCGCGGAGGAACGGGGTCAGGCTGAAGCGATCGCATCCTCCACCGCGACCTTCCTGGGCGCAGGTGTCCCGATTGTCTCTGTGATTTGCGGTGAAGGCGGTTCAGGCGGCGCCGTGGCGCTCGCGGCGGCCAACCGCGTCTTGATGCTTGAGCACTCGGTTTATTCCGTCATTTCGCCTGAAGGCTGCGCTTCGATCCTGTGGAAGGACGCACAGAAAAAGGGCGAGAACAAAGCCCCCGACGCGGCGGAGGCCATGCGGATTTCTGCCCAAGATCTTGAGGAGTTGGGCGTTATTGACGGGATCATCACGGAGCCTATCGGCGGTGCGCACCGCCTTCCTGATATCGCGATGGAAGCGGTCCGTGATGCGATTGTCGGTGCACTCACCGAACTTGATGGTCTTGGGCCTGATGAGATTAAAGCGCAGCGTCGTGAGAAATTTCTCAACCTTGGACGCTTCGGCCTTAGCACCGCAGCTTAAGCCAAAAAAAAGCGAGCGCCCAGTCAGCTGCTCGCTTCAAATTGTGTTCCGTATGCGTGCCTTATGACTTGCGGCGATGACGAGCGGCACCGGCAACCAAGACAGAGCCCATTAGCAGTGCTGCGCCAGGAACGGGCACCGGGTTCAAAACGATCGCATCCACATCGAAACCGTCTTGGCTATTCGTACCGGAGAACACGTCACGCGAGACATCGACGAGCAGAATATAGCTGAATTCTTCGCTGATTGTGAGGGTCGTCGTTTCGTCTTCGCCGTTCTTGACGGTGCCAGCTAACGTGAAGCCAAAGCCAGAGTCCGTTGTGTCTTTTGTGAAGATTTCGACGTCAGCGATTTCCACCTTTGCCAGCGTGCCTGGGAGCGTCGAGCCGTAATAGACATTCACAGCTTCGGGGTGGCTGGCGCAACCACCACCAACCACGGATCCGCAACCATAGGTTACTTCGAAAACGGTGGCGTCGCTGCCTTGGATGGGCGCTTCGTCAAAACCAAAGAACGCGTAAGCGAACCCTGCATCCTCGGTCGAAAGACCGAGCGAGAAGAAGTTAATGTCGGTCTCGTTCGTTTGGTCCGGCGCGCCCGTCGCGTTGTCGGTGTCGGCGCGTGCGCCGCCCGGGTTCGTGCCGTTGTCGAACCAATCAACCGTGCTTGCGAAGATCGGTGCAGCGTGACCAACGCCAAATGATAGTGCGGAAGCGGCCGCAATGGCCGCGACAAGTGCTTTACGCATGACAAAATCCCTCAAACCCCACCGCGTGGGGTTATAATATCATGAAATTGATTTGTCACAAATCGTTAATCGGTCATTATTCTTGAAAAGCTTGGTAAATGAACAGTTTGGCGCAACCCAAAGTCGGCATCATAGATCGTTCGTTCGATTGACGTGTGAATAAGTCCGTCTATCCGTAGGCCCAGCTGGTCTTAGTCCGGCTTCTTGAGGCTAGCGAGCACCGCAAACGGGCTATCAGGGTCCGCTTCTTTTGGTTTGCGATTCGGACCTGAGCTGAATGTGCGCGGACCTTTGTCCTTCGGTGGGCGCTTTCCACCTTTGCCCTTCGGTGGCCCGCTGCGCTTGTCGTTGGCAGCGTTTTTGCCCTGAGGCTTGCCGCGGCGTTGCCCGTCGCGACCCCCTTCACGGCGCGGCTGACGCGGCGGCTGGTAGCGCCATACGGTCACCGTCTCCATGGTGGCTTCAGCGGCAGGTTCGTCAGCGGTCGTTGTTTCTAGAGGAGCAGGCGGCGCCTCAGTAGGCGCAGGAGCGGAATCGCTCGTCTCCGCGCTCGCTGTGTCCTCCGTCACCGCCTCGATCAATCCAGATCCTTCCGCTGTCGCGGCTTCAGTCTCCGCGGTGACAGCCCCCGGTACTTCTGGCGTTGGCGCAGAAGCGGCCGTGTCTTGGGTGGGTTCTTGGGTAGCAACGACGGCTTCTGCTGGATTTTCTACAGCTTCTGTTTTCTCCGTTTCAACGGGTGCTGGTTCTGGGGCCGCCTTTGGTTTGACCGGACGTTCGATCGTCTGCTTTTTGTACCCCAGATTGCTCAAGATTTCTTCGAATGTATCGCCAGAAACCCCGACCAAGGACATCATGCGTTGGTTGGTTTCGAAACCTTCCTTGCCGCCCTCATCGCGAGCCTTTCTAATCTCTTGCGCAAGCCGCTCGAGCATATCGATCCGTACAGCGCGTGAACCCGTCGGACGATAGCCCACTGCGTACCAAAACGCATGAGGAACCTTGTCATCACTAGGGACAGATGTTGCCCCAGCAGGCGGGAAGTCATGGGTACCCGGATCGGTCTCTGTCCAAAGCGACCAAAGAAGGCCCAAGAACTGCGCCGGGGCTGGTTTAAGGAGTGCCGGCATATGCAGCGTGTACTCACCAAACCGTACACCAAGCTTCCGCATCCCGGCGCGCTCGTCCTGGGTCAGAGCCTTGATGTCATCGGCGATCGGACGGCGAGAGACCGCCCCAAAATTCTCCACCAAGCGGAACGCAAGCCCCCTTGCATTAGCGGACAAGCTTTCAGGATCGTCCGATGGACGGTTGAGCGAGGCTTGTAGCGCCACCAATGGACCTGCGAGCCCCTCGACCCGATCAGCGACAAAAGCCCGGAGACGATCCTCGATCGCAGCCACCGCCGATGCTGGCATATGCTCCATCGCAACGAACTGGAAATTTGGGCGAAGCGGTTGTGGTCCTTTGGTCAGCTGCGCCACCGCGCCTTGCCGCCACCAAATGCTGCCATCATCGTGCAGCGAGAAATCCTCCGGCTTAGCGGCTGCGAGCGCCGCGGCACGCGCCATCAGCTCCGGTTGCAGCGCTTTAAGGGCTGCAAAACGCACAGCCTTTTCGTGAGGACCCTTCGCTTTGGGGTCGAGAATAAACTGGAAGCCCAAGAGCCGTCCGACGAATTCGCCTTCCACGACGACCTCTCCATTGTTGCGCACGCCCCCTAAGAGAGGTGCATCGTCTTTCAACCGCTTCAAAAGCACCGACGTCCTGCGGTCAACGAAGCGTTGTGTCAGCCGCTCATGCAGCACATCAGAAAGCCGGTCTTCGATCCGACGCGCCTCGTTTTGGAAGAACAAAGCATCGTCGAGCCAACCGGCGCGATGGCTCAGATACGTCCAAGTGCGCACATGGGCAATCCGATTCGAGATGGTATCGACATCGCCGTGGGTATTATCGAGCCGCGAAAGCTGTGTTTCGGCCCAATCGCGACCAATCCGGCCCCGCTCGATCAGCTGAAGGTAGAGCTCACCCAGCATGATGGCGTGCTCATCGGGGGTGACTTTGCGGAAGTCTGGGACCTGACAGACCTCCCAGAGAAGTTTCAGCGCAGCGCCGCCCTTCGCCATCTCATTGATGTCGTGGCGCCGCGCGAGGCGCCGCAACGCTTCTTCATCATCGTCCATGCGGGTACGGACAAGGTCTTGGTCAGACGGCGTTGTTTCGAGGGCGTGGATAAGGGCAGGAAGGCTATCGAAGCGCAAGCGAGGATTGCGCCATTGAAGGGCGGTCACCGGCTCAAACTGGTGCTCTTCGACCTGCTCGACCAAATCGTCATCAAAAAGGGGGCATTCCGCCGTCGAGCCCCAAGTCCCATCTTTGATATGACGTCCCGCGCGGCCCGCAATCTGGGCGACCTCGGCTGGATAGAGGTGGCGCGCGTGCTTGCCATCAAACTTGCGCCCTTGGGCAAAGGCCACATGGTCGATATCCATGTTAAGGCCCATGCCGATGGCGTCAGTGGCGACGAGGTAATCAACCTCACCTTCGTTATAGAGGGCTGCTTGCGCGTTCCGCGTCCGTGGACTGAGCGCTCCCATCACTACCGCTGCACCGCCCCGTTGCCGGCGAATGAGCTCAGCGATTGAGTAAACATTCTCTGCACTGAAGGCGACGATCGCCGATCGGCGCGGCAGCCGGGTGACTTTCTTGTGGCCAAGATAGGAAAGGCTCGAGAACCGTTCACGTGCCATAAAGCTGATGTCGGGAATGAGCCGTTTGAGAATCGGCGCCATGGTGTCTGACCCCAAAAGAAGGGTCTCGTGTCGCCCCCGGGCATGCAAAATCCGGTCAGTAAAAACCCGTCCGCGTTCGGGATCACCGGCCAGTTGCACTTCATCGATCGCCAGGAAGCTCACTTCGCGATCGAGCGGCATCGCCTCGACGGTGCAGACCCAATAGGAGGGGTTGGGCGGGATAATCTTTTCCTCGCCCGTGACCATGGCGACTGCGCGTTCACCGCGCTTGGCCACCATCTTCTGGAAGACTTCGCGCGCCAAAAGTCGAAGCGGCAGGCCGATCATGCCCGTTGCGTAGGAAGCCATCCGCTCCAGCGCGTAGTGCGTCTTTCCTGTGTTGGTGGGCCCCAGAACAGCCGTTATTCCACTCGGGCCAAGGCCCGTCGGCATGCGTGTGGACGTGGACATGATGGTCAGGGTTGAGCAGGGTTTTGCGCCGTGGTCAAAGCCGCGCTAATATCACGATGGCGAGTGCAGTGAACGGAGGCCGTGGGCGACGGCGACCGGTTAGACGGGGAGCAAACCATGGCGACGATGATGGAGAGGGCCGGGCAAGCTGTCCTGATTGGGATCTGTATCGTTTCACTGTTGTCCGGATGCGGCGAAAGCGCCTCTCAGGATACTTCCGCATCGCTGCCTCAAGACGCTCTACCTGAGGCGGCGCTGGGGACCGCAGCGCCGGAGGAGCTGAAAACCGCACAGTGCGTCCTTTGGCCTGGGGAGTATCGAGGTGACTGCGTCTTTGAACCGCGCGGCAAAGGCTCTTTTTCCGTCACGCGCGAAGACGGTCGTCCATTCTACGACGACGTTTTGGAAGTCGTGGTCATGATCTATGCCAAGGGCGAAGCCAATGTCCGCGGCCGGGTGGAGGATGGCACCACGGCAGAATGGGGCGACGCGATGCGATCTGAGAGCTATCCTGCGTGCTGGATTGGTTCTGATTTCTCCGTGTGCGCGTATTAGGGTTTTTCCTTACCTTCCTTTGACATTGTCTCTGGCAAGTCGGTCCCCACATGGTGCCCTTGCTGATCGGAGGCTGTCTTGAGCCAAGAAACCGGACGCCTCGTCCACTGCGCGATCGATGGCGGACGCAGGATCACCCTATCGGTCTTTGGCGTAAGGGACGCAGATCGGATCTTACTCTTTGACGCTGGCTCCTTTGGGTCCTGGGTTGATGGCGCTCATCTATGCCGTGCCCTGGCGGGTCGTGGTTGGCTTGCGATGAGCCATTCAAGGGCGGGGATGTATCCAAGCGATGCCGCGCCTGAGGGTACCGTCCTCGACCCGCGGTTTCACGTTGCTGACATGGAACGGCTTCTTGATGCTTTAGAGATCCGTGTGCCAATTGTCTTGGCTGGGCATTCGATGGCTGGTCTACGGCTTCATCACGCCGGCAACGTCATGCCGGACCGTTTACGTGGACTTGCGTTTATCGATGCCGTCTGTCCTTCGCTGGCGCGGGATCGGACGTGGGCAGGTTGGACGGCGTTTGCCCGGTCCGTCGCGGAGACGGGCGTTCAAGTGATGGGCACACCGATGGGTTCATGGATCGAAAATTTCCACCCAAATGTGCTTCACCTTGATGGCGATGAGCGGCTTTCCAAAATAAAATCAATTAGTTCACAGTCTCACCTGGCGACAGCAGCTGATGAGTTTCGCGCCATGGACCGAAGCTCTCGCGCCATTGAGGTGGAAGAAGCGCTGCATGTTCCCGCGTTCTTTGCCACCGCAACGCCTGCTAGTCAGGGAACGACGGATTTGATGCAGCGCTACGCCGAGGCAGGGACGTGGGCGGAGCGAAGCAAGTTCCGATCCGAAGGACATCTCTCGATTTTGACACCGCCAGCGATTGAAAAAATCGCCGACGGAATCGAAGAGCTCTGGGACGTGTCAGTAGCGGCCTAACGACCGCTTCCAAGCCGTGCTGGGATATCCATCAACAAGCGACGGGCGAGGTAGTCCGGCTGCGCATCAATAAGGCCGTCGGCGATAAAGGGCGCTTCAGAGAAATGCGCGAGGGCCATGCCAGCCTGATAGCATGCGCTGATGGCTGCGCCGACCCGACGCGAGGCGTCGAACTTGGTGATGATGCAGCGACGAACGCCAATATCAGCAAAGGCGGCGACCCAATCGGTGTGCTCCGAGACGTCACCGGACGCTGGGATCACCAAAATCATTTCCGCACCGAGTGCTTCACGGAAGGCGCGAACGGCCTGGACATCGGCCGTGGCAAAGGGACTAACGCCGGGGGTATCAAGGATGATGCCTTCAGCTGGCCGTTCCTGGCGCACGATCTGGGCGACCTGACGCGGTTCCTCGACGGCCCAGAACCGCGTGTCGAGGGCGTCAGCATAGGTTTGCATCTGCTCGATGGCGCCCGCCCGGCCCACATCGGCGGAGATAAAGGCGAGGCGTCCGCCTTTGGCCGCGGCTCCCGCTGCGATTTTTGCCGCCGATGAGGTTTTACCGGCGCCCGTCTGACCGATCAGCATGATCGGAACGTCACGTGAGATATCGAGCGGCGCAAAACGCATCACCCGCGACAGCGCGTGGCTTAGTTGCGTCATTTCATCGCCGCGGCTCCCCAGCTCAAGCGCTTCATCGACCAGTGCACGGATCAATCGAGGCGTGAGGCCATGGCGGGTAAAACGCTGCTCCCAGCGGCGATAAAGGGGATCGCCCTGCGATGGGTCTCGGGCCAATTTTTTCGAGAAGTCTCCGCGCAACGCGCCCATGGGTGCATCGTCTCGCGGCGCTGGCGTGCGTTGCCCCGCCGCTGGATCGACTCGCGGCTCACGTAACCCACCTAGGCTTGGCGCGGGTGCTTGCGGCGCAGTCTTGGGTCGACCGAACGCACCTTTGGTGCTCCCGCCCTCGCCATTGAAGAGAGGTTGGCCCCGACGAATAGCACGGAGCTCAACGCCGCCATCAGGTCGACGCCGGGTGGCGATCACCACCGCGTCGTCACCAAGGGCGCGTCGCATGGCGCGCTTTGCTTCGTCGACCGAGGAACCTTGGAAGGTTTGGTAACTCATTGGTTTTGGCGCGGCTCTTTCTCGTGCGTGAAGATAGCACGCCGAGCGTCCTAACGGTTCATAGGCTAAGCTGAAAGGTCCGCGCATGATAACCCTTGCTCAGAAAATATCTCTGAGCCCGTTGCTCCTGGTAGGAGCACAGGGATGCATGCACTATGCCGCCCATCAGCCTTGTCGGCAGATGGGCGGTAACTTATTGATTTATCGGTACTGTTGAACCCGCGTTGCGCGGAGACCTTGCATACCGTGCTTGTCGATCGCCCGTTCCCAGGAAGCATACTCTTCGTCGGTGAGCTTATAGCGATCACAAGCGGATTCGAGGCTGAGGAGCCCACCGCGGACAGCTGACACCACTTCAGCTTTGCGGCGGATTACCCAGCGCTTGGTGTTTGGTGAAGGCAGATCAGCGAGCGTGAGCGGCGTCCCATCGGGGCCGATCACATAAGGCTCACGTTGCTGTCTTTGCGTCATTAGGCCGTTCATTCACAATCCCCACGTAGACCACCCCCACGGCGGTTTAGGCTCGTCTTGAGAAGTGATAATACGTAACAGCCGCTAAGAATGACCTAAGCACCAAGGTTGAAAGCCAGTTAAGTCCATGAGGAAAAAAGGCTTTTTCATGGCACTTCATGTGCCGCAG
Organism: Pseudomonadota bacterium; assembly: GCA_039818345.1. Classification (GTDB taxonomy): domain Bacteria; phylum Pseudomonadota; class Alphaproteobacteria; order Caulobacterales; family Parvularculaceae; genus Parvularcula. The sequence goes on from JBCBUC010000005.1 coordinate 137,697, forward strand.
CGAAACAGATGGGCCGATGGTGTTCCCGAATGAACCGCTTCTTGAGTTGTCTTGCTGAAGAGTGAAGCGAACCGCGCTAACCTTACGCCTTATGGGTAACGTCTTGGAGGGTGTCCTTAAGGGGCGCCAAATCTGGCTCGAAAGCCTCTCGGCGCGCCTTCACCGACCATAAGAGATCCGCTGAATAGTGCCGGTTGAGCCAGGACATACCGCCCAGAGGAGAAGCCATCACCGTGCCGTGGATGTCGCTCAGTGATTGTTGCTCGGTTTCAGCAATGATCATCATTGCCATTTCCATGCAGGCATAGGTGATCGTGGCGTGGTAGCCCTCGGTGTCGGTGTTTTGGCCGCCCACCGCTACGTTGTAAGGCGGGATCGCTGCCGCGATCGTTGCGAAGGGATCATCCGCAGTCTTTGCGATCACAAGCGCCGCCGCCCAATGAGCAGCATGCGTCCATTCCACCTTGGGCAGCGAACGATCGAGCAGGCGCTGTGCGATGCTCTCGATGTCTTGGTCATTAAAGGGCGCGGACACGGGCTGATCCTAGGCTGTTCTTGACGGTTTCGACGCGCCGCTTCATGGCACGATTTTCGTGTTTAGGACGATCTATCATGCATGCTTATCGCTCGCACCATTGCGGCGCGCTCCGGGCCACCGACGTTGGATCAGAGGTTCGCCTCTCGGGCTGGGTTCACCGAAAGCGCGACCATGGCGGCCTTTTGTTCATCGACCTGCGAGACCATTACGGCCTGACGCAGATCCTTTGCGAGCCCGAAGAGGCGTTTTTCGCAGACGTCGAAGCTGTTCGGGCGGAAAGCTGCATCCGCATAGACGGCGTCGTCGTTGCCCGTGACGACGAGGCGAAGAACCCCAACCTCGCGACTGGTGAGATTGAGGTGCGTATCAAGACGTTCGACGTGATGAGCGCCGCCGGTGATCTACCGCTGCCTGTCTTTGGCGAGCCCGACTATCCCGAAGATATTCGCATGCGGCATCGCTATCTCGATCTTCGCCGTGAGACGATGCACAAGAACATTGCGATGCGCTCGGGTGTGGTGGCGAAGCTTCGCCGCGGGATGGAGGATGCTGGGTTCACGGAGTATCAAACCCCCATTCTAACGGCCTCATCGCCTGAGGGCGCACGCGACTTTCTTGTTCCTTCGCGCCTTCATCCAGGCAAGTTCTTCGCGCTGCCCCAGGCGCCGCAGATCTTTAAACAGCTGATCATGGTCTCCGGCTTTGATCGCTATTTTCAGATCGCGCCCTGTTTCCGCGACGAGGATGCCCGCGCAGACCGCTCCGCCGGTGAGTTTTATCAGCTCGATATCGAGATGAGCTTTGTGGAGCAGCAAGAGGTCTTCGATACCACCGGTCCGGTGGTTGAGGCTGCGTTCAAAGCCTTCGCGGGCGAACGCACAGTCGATGATTACAGCACCTGGCAGCATATTCCTTATGCGGAATCGATGCTCAAATACGGCTCAGATAAACCTGATCTCCGTGTACCTCTCGAAATGCAGATCGTCACGGAGCATTTCAAAGGATCGGGTTTTAAGATCTTTGCATCGATGGCCGAAGACCCCGAGAAGCAGATCCGTGCGATCCCTGCGCCGGGCGGCGGCAGCCGTGCTTTTTGTGATCGGATGAACTCCTGGGCACAGAAACAGGGTCTCCCAGGCATGGGCTACATCATGTTTGACGATGGCGACGGAAAAGGCCCGCTCGCAAAGAACATCGGGCCTGAACGCACCCACGCCATCCGCGAGCAGCTTGGTCTTGGAGAAGGCGACGCGGCCTTCTTCATGGCCGGGAAGGTCGAGGAGTTCGAAAAAATCGCTGGCGGCGCGCGGGTGGAGATCGCGCGTGAACTCCAAGGCATGGGCAAGACCATGCCCGATGGCTCGCCGCTCTTTGATGAGAAACGCTTCGCGTTCTGCTGGATTGTCGACTTCCCGATGTATGAGTGGGATGAGGAGCACAAGAAGGTCGAGTTTGGTCACAACCCCTTCTCCATGCCGCAAGGCGGTCTTGCCGCGCTCGAGGCAGCTGCAACGGACGAAGAGGTCTTGGCCCTTAAAGCCAACCAATATGACCTCGTCTGCAACGGCTATGAAATGGCGTCCGGCGCCATCCGGAACCACAAGCCAGAAGTGATGTACGCGGCCTTTGCGAAGGCCGGCTATGGCCCAGAGGTCGTGGAGAACGAGTTTGGCGGCATGCTGAACGCGTTCAAATATGGCGCGCCTCCGCATGGCGGTGTGGCTTACGGTGTCGACCGGATTGTGATGCTGCTTGCCGATCAAGAGAACATCCGTGAAGTGACGATGTTCCCGCTCACGCAAAACGCCGAAGACCTGCTCCTCGGTGCGCCGTCCGAGGCCTCACCTGAGCAGCTCAAGGATGTGCACATCCGAGTCGTCCAACCGATCAAAGAGGCGTAACGCTAGAGGGATGATCTTTGCATCCCTCTTATCCGCTCTCGCTCTGTCCTCGGCGTCCTCTAATCCGGAGGAGATCCTCGACGTCCTCGATCGTTTCTTCGTGGCTCTCGAACGGGCCGACGCAGATGCGATGCGGTCGATGGTCGAGGAGGGCACGCTGCTGACGTCGCTCCGTCGGGGTGAGGACGATGTTCCTGCCACACAGGCAACGGAACGGGACGATTGGATCGGGTCCTTGGATGGGCTCGAGGGGGTGATCGTTGAGCTTTACTGGAGCCCCAAGGTCGAGGTGTCGCCGGTCGGACTGGCCCATGCGTGGGTGCCCTATGTGGTCGAGGCCAATGGCGAGCGGGTCCATTGCGGTGTCGATGCCTTTACGTTGATCAAGCGCGAGAGCGGCTGGCGGATTTCGGGTCTTTACGACACCCGCGATCCACATGGCTGCGATCGGCTCAGTCTCGAGGAGGGACGCGAGACGATGCGGCCCGCCGCGTTGCGCGCGAAACTCAAATCATAGTGCTGGGGCAGCGCTACCGGTTGGACCAATCTACGCGGCTTCTTGCTCGGCGATGAGTTTTTGTAAGTTGAACGCAGCCGGCATCATCGCTGCTTGCATACGCTCAAGGATCTCTTTGCGTTCAGGGAGGGTGTTGTCGCCCGCGCTAATGACGGTTGAGAATGGATCAAGTCGCGACTGGCGCATGAAACTCGACACCAGCGGTGAGTCCCGCCAGGCGGCTGCGTTCATGAAACCAACAAGCGTGGTTTTGAAGAAATCAGCAGGCGTATCAGGCAATGGAACCGGCGTGGCGAGCTTGTTCTTTTCTTCGTCCGACTCAAGATTGGCTTCGAGATGGGCGATCAGCGTGGCGCTGAAGCTCACCGAAGGAAAACGCACGAGCTGACAGGTAATCTCATTGCCTTGGAACATCGGAACTTGCTCTTGGCGTGAGATGGCTGATGCTGTGCAGTCCACTGCCAGCGTGCCAACAGGAAGCTGGACAGAGCCGCCATCAAGCACCACTTGATGCGCTTCGAGGGTTTGTACACGTCCCATACGGACGATGTTGCGCAGTTTCTGCAGCATCTCAATTTCGCGTTCGGTGACAGTCGCTGCGTGGAACATTTGCGGCATCACGGTTTGATCGACGCGCAACCAATTGCCGTGTTCCTCCTGCCGGAGAGCGAAGTCATCAGCCGACGTCGCCGCCGCGATGGCTTCGAGCATCGAGGCAAACCCGCCGATCGTGTCGCCAAAGAAGTTTTGGGCGGACTGGGCGGTTCTGCGGTTGATGAGCCAGCTGTCGCGCGGAACGATCCACGTGATCATATCAGGATCAGCGCCGGATTTGAGCAGGAACAAACAGGTGTCGATCGCCGTTTTGCCGCCACCGACGACCAAGAAATGCTGATAAAAAGGCGCAAGCCGCGGCAGATCATTCGGTGGACAGACTGATGCGCCCGGCCCGACATCATATTTGGGCGGATGGGTTTTCGGCACGGCGTTTTCAAATCGCCCAGCATTGACCACTTTCTTCCGTACTGTGATCGGTTTGATTCCGCCGCCGAGAAGTGATTTGACTGACCGGTCCTCGGTCACTTCATGAAGCGGGAAATAATGAACGCGGCCTGATGGAATGAGGCGTTCGCGCAAACAGGTTTGGAAATGGTTCGTCACCTCTGTCCCGCTCGCCAGGCAATGAAGCCCTGCATTGGGTCCATCGGTATCAACCCTGTCTGTTCCTAACGTCGCTGAAGGCACACCATAATAAGAAGCAGGCTGATGAAGTTCGACAAAGGGATAGGTATCAACCCAATGTCCGCCCGCGTGGCCTCGGCGGTCGACAATCGCCATGGTCGCGTCGGTGTCCGTGAACAGCTGATCGGCAAAGCATAGGCCCGTCGTGCCAGCACCAATAATGAGATAATCGACTTCCACCGGGTTCCTCCGCGCAATATTCGTCTTTTGAAGAGGTTAGGGGCCCGTACGCTTAAGCGCCAAGATCTTTATCAGCCGCCTCGGCTTCAAGCTGTCGCACTAAGGGGCCAATCTCGCGCCGCCATTCTCGCTCGGTCAAGACACCGACATGGCGGTGACGGATGATTCCGTTTTTGTCGATCACAAAGGTCTCCGGCGCGCCGGTCACACCGAATTCGGCCACCGCCCTGCCTGTTTGATCGAGTCCCACCGCCTCAAACGGACTACCATAGCGGTCGAGCCATTGCGCCCCAGCCTCGGGCGTGTCGTTCCAATCAAGGCCGTAGATTCGATAACCGCGTTCTTGCAGCTCCATCAAAAACGGGTGCTCGTATGTGCAGTACGTGCACCATGATCCCCAGACATTCACCAGCGTGACCTCTCCGGTGAGGGTCGAGGGGTCAAAAGGGCCGTTATAGCGCGGCAAGGGCTCAAGCTCGACTGCTGGCGCCGGCTTGCCGATCATCGCCGATGGCAAAGAGGTCCCGTCAATAGAGAGCCCGCGGAACGCAAAGACCGCCACCATGCCAAAAGCGATCGCTGGAAGGACCAAGATGTGTCGATTCATGGCACTGATATGGCGAAGGGGGCTTGCAAACGGAAGAGTCCATTCTTTTATCGATTATCATGATGCATGACCGCATCGTAATCTGGGCATGGAAGGGAGGCTCATATGAATGACATTGCCGAAAGGGAGAAGAAATCCGGAGGCGGCATCGCCAAGTTTTTTCTTTTCCTCATGATCCTGGCAATCGCCGCTGGCACGTACGCGCTTTATCAGCACGGCGCTGACGGAAACATCACCATCAATGGCCGCGGCGTTGATGACTTGGCGCTTTGGGAAGTTGTTGGCGCGGTGATGATCGGTTTTCTTGGCCTGGTGGTCGGCCTGATCGGTGGTTTGATCGGGGTTGTGGTGGCGCTGGCGGCCGCATCAATCGCCATCGTCTTGGGCCTTCTGGGGATTTTTGCGGGCATCTTTTTGACCGCAGGGTTCTTGTTTGGGCCTATTCTACTGATCATCCTAATCGTCATTGTCATCCGTAAGCGCACCAATCCGGACGTCATCTAACAGGAGAGCGAGGATCACCCTCCGGAGGCCTTGATGGGCCACCGGACCTCGCGCGGAAGATGACAAAGGATTGGCTGTTCTTGGCCGCGAAGGCGGGGCATGGTCGCGCCAAGACAGAAGAGACATAGACGATGATCATAACCCTTTTGGCCGCCGTCTCGGCGATGAGCATGAACGAGGACGTGATGGCCGCGCTGAAAGCGCAAGCTGCTGCTTACCAAGCCCGTCCGACGTGCAGCGTGACGGTGGCTGCTGATATCGATACAGAAACCAACGACGGCCCAAGGGACGAGAATTTGTTGTTGCGGTATGATCACTTGGCGGAGAGCTGGACAGCCTTAGAGGGGCCGGAAAACCCCCAAGATAATCAAAGCGAGCGCCCCACGCCCCGTGATTGGTATGTGCGTGCCTTGACCATGGCCGCAGCGGCGGAAAGCGCTGAGACACAGGAAGACGGGACGATCGTTCTTTACACCGAAAACCTTCCAAAAGGGACACTGATGGATCAGCAAGAGGGCCGCGACAACAGCAAACGGTCGCGCGCTGAAACGACGGTGTCGATGGAAAGCGGTGAGCCCGTGATCACCGCCTATACCGTCTCCTTGAAAAAATCTTTCCGTATTCCCCTGGTGGTCCGCGTCAAAGATTTCAGCGAAGAGATGATCTTTGGGCAGTCGGACGATTATGGCCCACTTGCCACCTCGCGGACGAACATTTGGGACGTATCCTTCACGGGTGGTTACCAGCGCGGAACGGCGAAACTATCCTACACCGATTATGACTGCCCTGCATGAAAAATGCCCGCTCGGCTGAGCGGGCATTTTGAGCCTAAGCGGCTTTCTTGAGAGCTTTTTGCGCTTTCTTCAGTTTGCCCTCGTGCTTCGCGATCGTCTTGCGGCGCGATTTAATCTCTTTTTTGAGAGCTTTGACTTTTTTCGACATGGATTGTCGTCTCCATTTTTGAGGGAAACGCTATTTCGGAGATCCTCCGCCATCACCGTGTTCCTTGAGGAACCCCTTGATGAAGCGGCGGATCTCCCTGGCAGCGCTGGTATCCAGTTCATCGCAAAGCTCGACGAACTGATCCCGTTCCTCGCGGTGGAGGCGAATGACAAGCTGGCTGTCTTTTTTTGTTTTTCTTGAGCTCTTGTCGTTCGGCACAGGTGAACCCGTTTGGCTATGCGATGCATCCCAACGTATATACATTCGATAGCTTATCAAGCAGTTTCTGCAGCAGGGTAAAAATACTGTAGCGGATCAGAGCGTCTGGTTGAACGCTCCGACCTCAGGCTCCTCGTCGAGCACGGCCTTCAGCTCGCCGAACATCGCGTTGCGGGCTTCTTCGGAGGCGGGGCTTTCGACCACCACGACGAGTTCTGGTTTGTTCGAGGACGCCCGGATGAGGCCCCAGGTACCATCTTCGACCGTGATGCGTACGCCATTGACCGTGTTCACATCGGCCACTTTCTGGCCAATCATTTCTGTCCGCTCAGAAAGCCTTGCCACAATCCGTTCAATGACATTGTACTTCTCTTCGTCCGAGCACTTGGGCGACATGGTCGGCGACTGATACGTCAACGGAAGGTCACGGCGGAGGTCAGCCAGGCTCTTGCCTGGGTTGCGCTCGAGCATTTTCAGGATCGCGATCGCCGCGACGAGACCGTCATCATAACCGCGGCCATAGGGTTCCCGGAAAAAGAAGTGGCCGGACTTCTCAAACCCAGCAACAGCGCCAAGGTCTGTGGTCTTGCGTTTGATATAGCTGTGGCCCGTCTTCCAATAATGCGTGGTGGCGCCGTTCTCTTTCAGCACAGGATCGGTGTTGAAGAGCCCCGTCGATTTCACATCGACAACAAACACCGCGTTATCGATCTGTGCGGAGAGGTCTCGAGCCAGCATGACACCAATCTTGTCAGCGAAGATCTCGTCACCCTCATTGTCCACCACGCCGCAGCGGTCGCCATCGCCGTCAAAGCCGAGGGCCAGGTCGGCGCCGTGCTCTTTAACAGCCGCTTGCATCGCATGGAGCATTTCCATGTCTTCTGGGTTCGGATTGTATTTAGGGAAGGTATGATCAAGTTCGTCATCCATCGGGATGACCTCAACGCCCAAGCGCTTTAACGCTTCGGGCGCATAGGCGCCTGCGGTACCGTTGCCGCATGCCGCGATGACCTTGATCGGCCGATCGATTGAGACGTTATCGGTGAGGTCTGCGATATACCGTTCACGGAGGTCCGTGTGGTAGACATAGGAGCCGCCGTCACGCGCCTGCGCCTCACCTTTCAGCACGATTTCTTTGAGACGGCCCATCTCGTCAGGTCCAAAGGTGAGGGGCGCTTCCACGCCCATTTTCACGCCGGTCCAGCCATTTTCATTATGGCTGGCCGTCACCATCGCAACGCAAGGCACATCGAGCGCAAACTGCGCGAAGTAAGCCACCGGTGAGAGGGCAAGGCCGATATCATGCACTTTGATACCGGCGGACATCAGCCCAACGGTGAGGGCTTGCTTGATGCCCGCGGAATAGCCGCGAAAATCGTGCCCCACGACAATTTCTGGCCGCTTGCCGAGCTCATGGATCAGCGTACCGAGGCCAGCGCCGAGCGCTTGGATCCCCAGCACATTGATTTCTTCGCCGAAAATCCATCGTGCGTCGTACTCGCGAAAACCGGTTGGCTTCACTTTCGGTAGCACCTCGTAATCGAGCGTGTTGGGGGACAGATCAGCTTTTGGCTGGGGCAGCATGATGAAGCTCCTGTTGGACGCCGGGACACTAGGGAAGGCGGCTATCATCGCAAGACTTACGCCAGAGAAACTTATTCGTTCTTGGCTGACAGAAAGGTCGCTCCCAAGAACCTCCTATGTTAACCCCTCCCTGGTGGGATTTTCGGACACTTTGACTGGATATCATGGTCAGCAGATTTGACGGCGACGACAACTATCAGCTTGGCGGCGTGGAGCATCCACTTCGCGGTGATGGACCAAAGGAAAAACCACGCGGGAACGGCGTGTTCAAAGGGCTTTTGTTCTTCGGACGCACGATCATGTTCTTCGGTGTGGTCGGCTTTGTCGCGGGTCTCGCGGCGCTGATTTACGCCTTCGTCTATGTCCAAACCCTGGTGCCGGACCTGCCTGATTACGAATCGCTGGCGGAGTATGAACCGCCGGTCACCACCCGTGTGCATGCCGGTGATGGCACGATGGTGGCCGAATTCGCTCGAGAACGGCGCCTTTTTGTGCCGATCGAATCGATTCCTGACACCGTGAAAGAGGCGTTCATCGCGGCTGAGGACCAGTCTTTTTACGAACATGGCGGCCTCGATTTTCGCGGCATTGCCCGGGCGTCGATTCGCAACGTCCAGACCAAGCTTGAAGGCGGCAGCCGCCTCGAGGGCGCCTCCACCATCACGCAGCAGGTGGCGAAGAACTTCCTTCTAACCTCGGACCAGCGGATGGAGCGGAAGGTCAAGGAGGCGTTGATCGCCCGGCGGATGGAGCGGGTCTTCACCAAGGACCATATTCTCGAACTCTATTTGAATGAGATTTATCTCGGAAACCGCAGCTATGGTGTGGCGGCAGCGGCCCTCAACTATTTCGGCGTGTCGCTCGACCAGGTTCAGCCGCATCAGGCCGCTTATCTTGCCACGTTGGCCAAGGCGCCCGCGAACTATCATCCTGTGCGTGGCCTCACCCGCGCGGTCGAGCGCCGGGACTGGATCCTCGGCCGCATGACCGAAGACGGCTATCTCGAAGAAAACGAGCTTGCGTTTTATCGGAGCCAGCCGCTTGGAGCGTCGATTGCGCCGCCGCTGGGTGCCCGGTCGTCGACCCTCGAGTATTTTGCTGAAGCCGTGCGCCGCGATGTGGCGGGTCGCTATGGCACGGACGCCCTTTATGATGGCGGGCTGTCGGTGCGCACGACGATTGAACCAGTGTTGCAGGAAAAAGCGCAACGGGCCTTCCGTGAGGGCTTGGTTGAGTATGACCAGCGGCATGGTTGGCGTGGTCCGCTCACGACGACGGTGTTGCCCGATGATCTGACGGCCACCACAGAAGTCGAAAAAGAAGGGGATGCTGAACGTCCGCTGTGGGCGTTGTCACTCGACGAAGCGCGTGAGCGTTTGCTCAGCGACCGGTCCATTGCGCCCGACCTTTCGCCATGGCGCTTGGCCGTGGTGCTCGATACCAGCCGTGCCGTCGCCAATATCGGCTTCCTTGACGGAAGTGAGGGCGTGATCACGCTTCCCAACCTCGATTGGGCGCGGGAGTTCGTCGACACCAACACCGTTGGTCCGGAGATCGAAAGCGTTCGCTCTGTTCTCGCCGTTGGCGATGTGATTTTGGCGGAGCCTACATCGGGGGCCGCAGGTTATGCGCTGCGCCAGATTCCGGCCGTGAATGGCGGGCTGGTGGCGATGGATCCGCACACGGGTCGCGTCCTCGCAATGGTGGGTGGTTTCTCGTTCGGTCTCTCTGAGTTCAACCGCGCGACCCAGGCGTGGCGGCAGCCAGGCTCGACCTTCAAGCCTTTCATTTACGCAGCCGCGCTCGATCAAGGGTACACGCCATCATCGATCTATCTTGATGCGCCGTTTGTGGCGCCGGGTCTTGATGGCACCTGGTGGAAGCCTGGCAACTATGTGGCGGATCGCTTCTATGGCGAATCGACCTTGCGGTTGGGTCTTGAGAAATCACGGAACACGATGACCGCGCGTCTCGCCCAAGACCTTGGGATCGGCCCGATTATTGAGTATGCGGAGCGTCTCGGTGTGTCAGACCGGCTGCCGCGGAATCTCTCGATCTCGCTAGGGGCAGGTGAGACCACGCTGATGCGCCTCACGGCGGCCTATGCGCAATTCGTCAATGGCGGAAAGAAGATTGAGCCGACGATTATTGACCGGGTCCAAGATCGAAATGGCACCACCATTTTCGCATGGGACGAGCGCACCTGTTTTGGTTGCAATGCTGAAGAATGGGACGAACAACCAGAGCCTATTCTTCCTGACGACCGTTCGCAGGTGATTGATCCGCGGACGGCATTCCAAATGGTGTCGATGCTAGAAGGCGTTATTCAGCGCGGCACGGGCACCAGGGTGCGCGAGCTGTGGCTTGATGATCCGCTTCCGCCGCTGTCGGGTAAAACAGGCACCACCAATGACTACCGCGATGCGTGGTTTGTCGGGTTCTCGCCTGACCTCACCGTGGGTGTCTTTGTCGGTTTCGACCTTCCGCAAAGCCTCGGGAACGAAGAGGGCGGCGGTAATGTTGCAGCACCGATCTTTGGTCGGTTCATGAAGTCAGCACTCGAAGAAGAGCAAGTCGTGCCTTTCCGCGCGCCATCGGGCATTCGCCTGGTGCGCGTGAACGCGAAAACCGGCCGCCCCGCTGCCCCGAACGAGCGTAATGTGATCCTCGAAGCCTTCAAGGCGGAGGACGATATCTACGGCCGTAATCGTTTCCGGAATGACGGCGCCCAGGGCCGCGGCTTTGGCGATGAGGATGTCGATAGTGACCTCGGCGTGATCTACTAGCCGTCGGGTTTAGGCAGAAACGACCAGCACTTGCTGCGCCGCACAAAATCCGATAGGGGAGCCGCTGGCTTTCCTATGGATCACAATGACCACCCCCAGCAATCCGACCCTGTTTGCGGAGGGCTTTTCCGCCATTCGCACCTATGCCCGCACCACAGCGGATGACATCAATTCGCTGACGCCGGCGATTTTGCGGGTCGAGGTGCTGGCAGGTCTGACCGTGGCGTTGGCCCTTGTGCCGGAGGCGGTTGCTTTTGCCTTTGTCGCGGGCGTGCATCCGCTGGTTGGTCTTTATGCTGCCTTTATCGTTGGCCTTGTCACCGCGCTCATCGGCGGACGGCCGGGGATGATTTCCGGTGCCACCGGTGCTTTGGCGGTGGTGATGGTTGAGCTCGTGTCCAGCCACGGCGTTGAGTATCTCTTCGCGACCGTTGTGTTGATGGGCATCTTACAGCTCATTGCCGGCGCGCTTCGCTGGGGTAAGTTTATCCGTATGGTGCCTTATCCTGTCATGCTCGGGTTTGTGAACGGCCTCGCCATCGTGATCGGTTTAGCGCAGATCGAACAGTTCAGGGTGCCAACAGAAGACGGCGGCCACGCGTTCATGCAAGGGACCCAGCTTTTCGTCACTTTTGCACTCGTTGCTCTCACCATGGCAATCATTTGGGGCCTGCCGAGGATCACCAAGGCCGTTCCTGCGCCCCTCGTGGCCATTGTAACGGTAGCCGCGCTGGTGATCGGTTTTGGCATCGATGTGCCGCGGGTGGGTGACTTGGCTTCGATCCAGGGTGGGTTGCCATCACTTCACCTACCGCAGATCCCTGTCAGTTTCGAAACGCTCGGTATTATTCTTCCTTATGCTGTTATTCTCGCAGCGATTGGTTTGATCGAAAGCCTTCTCACCTTGAACCTTGTGGGAGAGATCAAGGGCGAAAAGGGCGGCGCCAGCCAAGAATGCGTAGCGCAGGGCGCGGCCAATGTGATCACTGGCTTCTTCGGCGGTATGGGCGGTTGTGCGATGATCGGGCAGTCGATGATCAACGTGAAGTCAGGCGGTCGCCGACGCAGCTCGGGCATCGCCGCCGCGCTCTTCCTTCTCGCCTTTATCCTCTTTGCCTCCAAACCAATTGAAGCCATCCCGCTGGCAGCACTCGTCGGTGTGATGTTCATGGTGGTCCTCGGAACGTTTGCTTGGAAGTCCCTCCAGATCCTTGCCCGGGTTCCAAAGTCTGATGCGCTGGTCATTCTCATCGTGACTGTGGTCACGGTGCTCGAAGATCTCGCCGTTGCGGTGCTTGTTGGGGTGATCGTTTCCGCCCTCGTTTTCGCGTGGAAGCAGGCCGTTCGGATGCGGATCAGCTCGGCGGACATCAACGCTGAAGGCAGCAAAGTTTATAAGGTCGAAGGACCTCTCTTTTTTGGCTCCACCGAAAGCTTTGCCGGCCTGTTCGATCCATCGAATGATCCCGATGATGTGATCATCGATTTTGGGGAAGCGCGGGTTGCGGACCATTCTGGCTTGGCGGCGATCGATGCGCTTGCTGCGAAATATCGCGCCGCCGGTAAGACGCTTCATTTGCGTCACTTATCGCCCGACTGCCAACGGCTGTTACAGGTTGCGGGGCAGCTGATCGAGCCGAGCGCGGATGATCCCCATTACGGCGTTGCCGCTGATTACCTCGTGAGGACGGGCCGAACCGATATGGGGCACTAGGTCGCGCGGTCCCTAAGTCCAGCAACGGCTCAGCAGTTTCTGTCAGTTTTTCTTCATTCGATGAATTTTTCGGTTGCTGCATTGCGAAAATATGACGACGCTAGGAGCCTAGGAGCAGATCTATGGCACTCACACGGCGCGATATCACCAAATGGCTTGGGGTCACGGGAAGCGGGGCAGCCGCATTCCGTTATGGCTATGCGGCTGAACTTGATGAGGCGAAAAAGCCGCGTCGTGATGTCGATGGGGGCGGGGCGAGCGTTGTCATTATCGGTGGCGGTGTTGCGGGCCTCACGGCGGCCTATGAACTCGAGCAGGTGGGCTATCGCACGACCATCGTCGAGGCGCGCACCCGGCTTGGCGGTCGGAATTGGACCTGGCGCGACGGCGAGAAGGTCGAGCACCGGGATGGACAGCAGACGATTCGCTTCGCCGAAGGTGATTACTTCAATGCAGGACCTGCAAGGATCCCCGGGTTCCATCACAACCTCTTAGGCTACTGCCACGATTTCGGCGTCGCGTTGGAGCCATTCCTCTACGAGAACCAAAACGCCTTCTTCCTGAGCGATGCCTGCCAGGGCGGGGAGCGGATGCGGCATCGCCATGCGCGCTATTCGGTTTACGCAGCGATGGAAGAGGTGGCGCTCGAGGGCCTTAAATACGGCGTCCTGACCGAGGGACTTGATGGTCCACAAAAGCAGGCTATTGAGACATTCCTCCGCTTAAGGACGATGAATGCTGGTCCGTTTAATGCGTCCTATCGCGGCGGGATGGATCGTCATCTCGATGCCGGGATGGCGATGCCGAATGGCCTTCCGCCTATCCCGCTGGCCGAGCTTGCGAAAAGCCCAGCATTGGCGATCTCCATGTCGACCTATGATTGGATCGAGTGGCAAACATCGTTGATGCAGCCGGTGGGCGGTATGGACGGTGTGGTCAAAGGATTTGACCGCCATGTGAAGGCGGAACGGCTGATGGGTACAGAGCTGGTCGGTCTTTCCCAGACCGATAACGGTGTGACCTGCCAAATCCGCGAACGCCGGAACGGCGAGGTGCGGAGCCTTGACGCTGATTACTGCGTGGTGACGGCGCCGCTTTCTGTTCTCGCATCGGCTGATCTTCAGCTTGCTGAGGGCCATGCGAAAGCTGTCGACCAGGCAGCTGGTCTTTACGAGAAAACGTCAAAGATTGCCTGGTCCGCCAAGCGACGGTTCTGGGAACAAGATGACGGGATCTATGGCGGCGCGTCGTCGGTCGACGGACCCATCATGCAATACTGGTACCCTTCAGCTGGCTTCGGCAAGAAAACCGGGGTGATGCTGGGTGCTTACACGGTCGCCAATAACGCCGAGATCTGGAACGATTTAAGCCTCGAAGAGCAGCTCGAACGGTCAGCGGGCTATGGTCGACGCCTTCACGCCTCATTCGATGAGGATGTGGTGGCAGGTTACAATATCGACTGGAAAGACCAGCCCTATTCGCAAGGCGGTTGGGCGTGGCTGATGGGCCGTGACGGATCCGCCGAAAGCACCCCTTATGCTGTGTTGCGCAATCCGGACCGGCGGATTTCGTTTGCTGGTGACTACCTCTCCCAGCTATCAGGATGGCAAGAGGGCGCGATTCTTTCCGCCCACCGAGCAGTGGCGTCGATCACCGACGTCACCAAATTAGCACAACAAGGATAAACCAATGCGTCTCGCCCATCTTGCTCCGTTCGCTTTAGCTCTTGTTTTGTCGGCTTGCGGCGGCGGAGGCAATGACGGGCCGAGCGGTGAGATCGAACGGAACCCGATCCCTGGTTCTGATTTTCCAATCTCGCAATCAATCGAGGTGACCGCGGGAACCGACCTTCTTTTTGCCAGTGGCGCGGTCCCGCCCGCCATTGTCGAAGGCGGCAGCTACGCTGATATCACCACCTTCGGCGACATGGAGACCCAGACGGTCAACGTCCTCGAATCCATCTCGGAACGGCTCACCGCTGCGGGGTATGACCTTGGCGATGTGGTGATGATGCGTGCCTATCTCGTCGCTGACCCCATGACGGGCCGGATGGATTTTGATGGCTTTATGGCGGGCTACACCCAGTTCTTTGGCACTGACGAGCAGCCCAACTTGCCCTCGCGTTCAGCGATTGAGATTGCTGGACTCGCAGCGCCAGGATGGCTCATCGAGATCGAAGTGGTTGCCGCCAAGGCTGAGTAGTAGCGCTCCTAAATGATGGCGAGCCCGTCTGCGCTTGCCCCCATACCACCGGACGCCTAGACCCCTCCGCCTAGCCTCTTGGATCCATTATGAGAGCCGAAATCACCCATGCTTCAGAGCAGGTGCAGCAGTCGCTGGCCCTGCTGAGGAGGTCTCTTTGACTGGGACGTCGCGAACGCCCGGCTAGAAGAGCTCAATGGCAAAGCCGAAGACCCCACACTCTGGGATGATCCGCAAAATGCGCAGAAGCTCATGCAAGAGCGCACGCGGCTTGAAAATGCCATCAGTGCACTAACAGAGATCGCGCAAGAGCGGACGGACCTTCTCGAGCTTGCCGAGATGGCTGAGGCGGAGGACGATGAAGGCTCCGTCGATGACGTCGAAGCCTCGATGAAGGAGCTGGCCGGGCGCGCTCAAACCGCAGAGCTTGAGGCGCTTCTTTCCGGTGAGGCGGATAGCAACGACACCTATCTTGAGGTCCATTCAGGGGCAGGGGGCACGGAGTCCAACGATTGGGCGTCGATGCTTCTTCGAATGTATGTCCGCTGGGCCCAATCCAAGGGCCATAAGGTTGAGGTGCTCGAGGAGCAATCGGGCGAAGAAGCGGGGATAAAGTCCGCGACCATCCTTGTGAAAGGAACCAACGCCTACGGATGGATGAAAACGGAAAGCGGTGTGCACCGGCTGGTGCGGATTAGTCCTTTTGATTCAGCCGCTAAACGCCACACATCATTTGCCAGCGTATGGGTCTATCCCGTGATCGACGACAAGATCGAAATTGAGATCAACGAGAGCGATTGCCGGATTGATACGTTCCGCGCTTCCGGTGCGGGCGGTCAACACGTCAACACAACGGACTCTGCGGTGAGGATTACCCATGAGCCCACCGGTATCGTTGTGCAGTGCCAGTCTCAGCGCTCGCAGCACAAAAACCGTGCCGCCGCGTGGGATATGCTCCGTGCGCGCCTTTACGAACAAGAACTGCAAAAACGTGAAGAAGAAGCCAATGCTCAAGCGGCGAGCAAAACCGAAATCGGTTGGGGCCATCAGATTCGCTCCTACGTTTTACAGCCCTACCAGATGGTAAAAGATCTCCGTACGAGCGTGGAGAGCCCAAGCCCCGATGCCGTGCTCGATGGCGACCTCGACAAATTCATGGCCGCTGCATTGGCCCAACGCGTTGCGGGTGATGACGGTTAGATAACGATTAAACCCTACAAAGTGCATGGGGGCGGTGCAGATCGACATGGACCTTTGGAGCAAAATGACGTGGCCTGAGCGAGGCTTGGTTATGCTCGTGGCGTTCTTTGGGCTTGTCGCTTTGCGCTTTTCTTTTGTGCAATCGATATGGACGGACGAGACCACCCAGCTCAGCGGATTGACCTTGGGCATGGCGGACATGGTCATGTGGCTGGCCAATGCCTATCCCCACGAATTTAACGTGCCGCCAGACCGGCAGCCGCCGCTCAGTTACATCGTAATGAAGGGACTGACCCTTTTGGGGGCCGGGGAACTCGTTCTTCGATGGCTGGGCATCGCGGCGGTGGGTTCGGCGGCGGTGATCGTCTATCGGACCGGGCGCCTCTTGTTTGCGCCAGGCTATGCGCTTTTTGCTGCTTGTTTTTTCTTGTTACGTCCAGAAGTCGTCGTCTTTTCCAATCAAATTCGACCGTACCCATTGTTTTCGGTCATCGCCGCCACGGCTCTTTATTTCACCATTCGAGCGGCGTTAGCCGATGATCACGGTACAAGGGTTAAGTCCTGGGCGTTTGCGCTTCTCGCTGCTGTTTTGGCGGTGTACGATCATTTTTATGGTCTCATGGTGTTGGGGACGGTGGGTCTGACGGCACTAGCGCTCATAGTTTTCACCAAAGAGAGCATCCAATCGATCTTGAAACTGCTCGTCATTGCTGTTCTCGCTACTCTTCCTGTGCTGCCCTTCGTCATTGCTGCGATGGGGGTCGGATCGTCCGGCGATGCTCTGCCTTCAGAGAGTGTATCGAGCATCACCGATGCGGTGAAAGATATCGTCAGATTTGGATATTGGTCGATTGGTGGCGGGCCACTCATCGCAGCGAACCTCGTCGCTCTTGGCCTTGCAATGCTGGGCACGGCCGCCTTGTTGGCGGTGTTCGCCATCGGTTTTATCCCTCTTCTAAAGGAGAGCCTCCGCGGGAATCGGCGCTCGCGTGTCGTCGTGTGTGCATTCTTCAGCATGATCGTCGGTGTGGGGATCTTATTGCTTGCCCGGCTCTTGAATGTCAGCAATTTCGAGGTGCTGTCGCCCAATTATAACAGTTGGCTTTGGCCGATTGTGGCAGTCGTCTTTGGACTGGCAGCGTCTCAAGGCCAGCGCCGGTTTGTCGTACCGGCAGTGATCACCTTGGTGGCTGCGAGATCCGTCAGCATGCTGGTGCTCCTCATCCACGCAGAACATTTCACGCATAGCGCTGGTGATCAAATGAATAAGCTTGCCTCCGATCAGAGCGCCGAGGCAATTTTTTACGAGGCCGATGCCGCTTGGGCCTCGCCCTATTTCAGCACAACCTTCCGTAAGGGTGACGACTTTCCACAATTTCTTGTCTCAATAGACGAAGAGGGTAGGCTCACCTATCAACGTATTCAGGATGGCGGCGCGCTTATTGACGTCGCTGAACCTCTCATGACACGGGTCATCGTTGCTCGCTACGTCAACATGGGACAGGGGGAATTACGAAAGAGCCTGCGATCTCCCGGGGCCGCGTTAGGTCAAGGGCTGGTGGCAGAGAAATTGCTTCTGGAGGGAGGAACACTCCAGACGTCGTTGATATACCCATCCTTTATTGGCGCTCGTCTCGAAGTCATTGATCGATCGAACAAAGGGCACCCGCAGTGACCGCAGTGATGGAACGACCAGAGAACCAGAGCACAACGCAGGCGAAGATCGAACTTGCGGTCGTCGTGCCTTGCTTCAACGAAAACGAGAACGTCGCAGAGCTCCTGAAGCGATTGGATGCAGCGCTGCAAGGCGTTGAGTGGGAAGCCATCTTCGTTGATGACGACTCGCCGGACGGCACGGCGAACACGCTTCGTGAGCTTGCGCAGCAGGACCGGCGCGTGCGGGTAATCCAGCGTTTGGGGCGACGCGGCCTTAGCACCGCGGTTCTTGAAGGCATGATGGCAACGCCTGCGTCATATATCGCTGTTATCGATGCTGATCTTCAGCATGATGAACGTATTTTGAGTGATATGCTCAAGAAAGCCAAAGACGGCGCCGATGTGGTCGTGGGTACGCGCTACGCGCAAGGCGGCGGGACGGGTGATTGGGACAAAACGCGGGAAGGCATGAGCCGATTTGCAACTAAGCTCGCCAATATCATTCTGCCAACGGAACTTTCTGACCCGATGAGCGGTTTTTTCCTGATCTCACGTCAGACCCTCGAAAGCTCGATGCGGCAAGTCTCAGGTCAAGGATTTAAGATCCTTCTCGACATTCTCTCCGCGTTGCCGAAGACCGTGAAGGTGGAGGAAGTCTCGTATGTCTTCCGGTCTCGGCATGCAGGGGAGAGTAAGCTCGATTCCGCGGTGCTCCTGGCCTTCGCTGAAATGCTGCTCGAAAAGACGATCGGAAGGTTCGTGCCTGTTCGTTTCGTGATGTTTGCGGGCATTGGCGGTCTTGGGCTGATCTTGCACCTGGCAGTGATGTTTGCAGCCATTGAGGGCTTCGCTGCGTCATTTGTTCTGGCGCAGGCATCCGCAACGGTGGTCGCCATCGCTTTCAACTTCACACTCAACAACACTTTTACGTTCCGTGACCAGCGGCTGAAAGGCTGGCGTTGGCTGAGCGGGCTGTTGAGCTTTTATGCTGTTTGTGGGCTGGGCGCCGCTGCGAATGTGGGTGTTGCCAATGTCGTCTTTGAGCGCGACTATTCTTGGTGGCTTGCTGCGATTAGCGGCGTATTGGTCGGTGCGGTCTGGAACTATGCTGTTTCCACCGTCTTCACTTGGAAGAAATAAAGCGCTCCGCTTGGTCTTCGCGGGGCCAAAGATGAACGTCCTTTTAACCAAAGCGGCAGGAAAGAGGTAAGGCTTCTTGAGGGGCAGGATCGGAGGAACCGTCTTGACCAATAATGTTGTTCGCGCCGCAGCACTTTTGACCTTGCTGGTGATCGCCGCCTGCTCAACGCCGGGTGGAAAAAGGGCGGCTGTTCCAAGCCCGCATGTGAAGGTTGGTGAACCCTATCAAATCGGCGGACGGTGGTATTACCCGGCCGTCGATAACGATTATGACAAGGTTGGCTTGGCGTCGTGGTACGGGCCCAACTTCCACGGAAAGCTGACGGCCAATGGTGAGATTTTCGACCAAAACCGACTAACCGCGGCGCATCCGACTTTGCCGCTGCCGTCAATTGTTGAGGTCACCAACCAACGAACAGGCAAAAAGATCCGTGTCCGCGTTAATGACCGTGGCCCATTTGCCCATGACCGGATCCTCGACCTTTCCATGGCTTCCGCGCGCAAGCTTGATACCCTTGATCAGGGCGTTGCTCCTGTCCGGGTGCGCTATGTCGGTGAGGCCCGTTTGTCCGATGCAATCACGCGGGTTGGTCAGCGGGAACGTGGTCAGTCGCTGGCGTCAAAACCGCCGAGCCGTCGTTCTCCGTCATCACAGCAGGTCGCCCAGTCTGCCGCGACTTCCACGCCAGAGCCGCAACTCGTTTTCGCCAGCACGGGCACTGTGCCCAACAACACATCGACCGTCAGATCGCATAGGGGCAGCACCCTTTACGTGCAGGTGGGCGCCTTTGCATCATCCGTGAATGCCAGCACAGCGGCGTCTCGGTTTGGCGTCGGCACTCCTGTCTCTGTCGAGCTTGGCACCAGCGCAGGGCGGACGTTAACTTTTGTTCGGCTTGGGCCTTATTCGGACATCATGAACGCGCAAAATGGGCTTCAGACTGCTATTGAGTCGGGGTTTGTTGACGCGATGATTGTCCACGAGGTTCTGAATTGACGCTGCGCCCACTGCGCTCTGCGCTTTGTTTTTTGATCGCCGCCACGGCCGGCACGGTGGCCAAGACATCGGCTGCGGATCTCATTGAGACTCGCGCGACCCATGCGGCCATCATGGATGTATCCACCGGTGATCTTCTTTTTGGCAAGAAGGCCGACATCCCCGTGCCGCCTGCGTCGATGTCAAAGCTGATGACTGTGGCCGTTGTCCTCGATCTCATTGAGCAAGGCCGATTAAGCAACAACACGCCATTCTCGGTGTCGGAAAAGGCGTGGCGGAC
Source organism: Pseudomonadota bacterium (assembly GCA_039818345.1). GTDB lineage: Bacteria > Pseudomonadota > Alphaproteobacteria > Caulobacterales > Parvularculaceae > Parvularcula. The sequence goes on from JBCBUC010000005.1 coordinate 157,906, forward strand.
CGGCGGCTCAAAGATGTTTGTGCTGGTCGACACCGAGATTGAGTTGATCGACCTTCTCAAAGGGATCGTTGTTCTATCCGGCAATGATGCGTGCATTGTGGTGGCTGAAAACATCGCGGGGAGTGAGGAGGCCTTTGCTGAACTCATGAACGCGCGCGCGCAAGCATGGGGACTAACGGAATCGTCCTTTGGTAACCCAACAGGTCTTCCGCACCCTGATCAACGTATGAGCATGCGCGACCTGGCCCGGCTTTCGCGGCATATTTGGACGACCTACCCTGAATACCGCTTTCTCTTTTCAATCGACGAGTTCACGTGGTCAGGGATCACCCAATTGAACCGCAATCCGCTGATTGGCGGCTTTCCTGGCGCGCGCGGCATGAAGACCGGACACACGGACGAAGCAGGCTTTGGTGTCGTCGGGCTGGCCGAACAAAATGGAGTGGCTCGCATCGCCGTCGTCTCTGGCCTTGAGACAGATGAGGCCCGCCGCAAAGCCGGCATTGATCTCATGGAAGAAGCCTTTGAGGCGTTCGCTTCGGGAGAATTCTTCAGTGCAGGCGATATCGTCGGTGAAGCGACGGTGTTCGCCGGTAAAGCGGAGAGCGTGCCGCTAGAGATTGACCAGGATGTGATCTTTACACGTCACAAGAAAATTTTAGCTGCGGCTGAAGCTGAGCTCATTTACGACGGTCCCTTGCGTGCGCCTGTCATGCGCGGTGAGCAGGTCGCGATTTTGCGGTTGTCGCTTCCGGGTGAAGAGGTGAGAGAGTACCCTCTTTATACCGCTGATCGTGTCAAAGGCCTCGGTTTTTTTGAGAAGATTGGCCTTGGATTCCAGGCTCTCTTCACGCCTCCCGATGAGAGGGCGGGCCGGTGACGTTCATCACCTTTGAGGGACCAGAGGGGGCGGGCAAAAGCACCCAAGTAAAACGCCTTGCCTTGGCCCTCAAAGATGTTGGTCACGCGGTCACCGCCACGAGAGAACCCGGCGGTACGCGTGAGGCTGAGGCCTTGAGGTCTCTCTTGTTAGCGCCGGAGCATCGGTGGTCGCCCCTATCTGAGGCCTTGTTGATGAACGCTGCGCGCGACTGCCATGTCGAGGGCGTGATCGAGCCCGCTCTTTTCCGCGGCGATGTCGTCCTTTGCGATCGCTTCTTTGATTCGACCGAGGCCTATCAAGGCGGTGAGGACGGCATGTCAGCTGAGCTCCTTTCGGACTTGAGGATAAACGCAGCAAGGTGCGAGCCGGATCTGACCTTGATCCTCGACCTCTCGGCCCGTGAGGGTCTTGCGCGAGCAGAGGCGCGGGGCGCCGCCGATCGCTTTGAGGCCAAAGGGCTCAAGTTTCACGAGAAAGTGCGCGCGCGTTTCCTCTCCATTGCGGAGCGGGAGCCTGAACGCTGCGTTGTGATTGATGCCCGTCCCAGCGTCGATGATGTGACGATTGCCATCCAATCAGCTGTTTCAGCGCGCCTACCAGGTCTGCTAGACCAAAAGGATGACCCAACTTCCTCCTCCTGACACCGCCACCGAGTTTTTGGCGGCGCCGTCGACGTTGCTTTCGGTTGAACGATATCTCGAGCGGGACGCGATGGAAGGCGGGTTCGTCCTGGTCGGACCGCAAGCACAAGGGAAGGCGACGCTAGCCTATATGTTGGCAGCGACGCTTCTCAGCGGCGGCAGGCGGCTTGGCGAGAGCGATGACAAGGTGCGGAGCCTGATCACCGCTGGCGCGCACCCTGATCTTCATGTTTTGGAGCGTACTGAAAATGAAAAAACTGGAAAGTTGCGCGACGAAATCGATGTCGCGGCGGCGCGAAAGGTGATCGAAGGTCTTCATAAAACGTCGATCAGTGGACGTATGGTGGTAATCGTTGATCTCGCCGACGAGTTACGGCGGGAAGCGGCCAACAGCCTGCTGAAGATTTTAGAAGAACCGCCCAAAGGCGCTGTGCTTTTGCTACTAAGCCAGTCGACATCCCGTCTCTTGCCGACCTTAACCAGCCGATGCCGCCGTCTTGTTCTTTCGCGTGTTGCCGAGGAACCACTCGCCGCATGGCTCCGCACAAAGACGGAGCTGTCGCAAGAGGAGGCGACGCAAATCGCGGCTGCATCGGGCGGCGCCCCTGGTCACGCGTTGCGCCTTGCTTTGGGCGAGGGGCAGGAGGCGTTAGCGATAGCCGATCGTTGGCTTCGAGCAGTTCTTGGTAAGGACGATCTGGTTGCGGTCTCAAGGGAGTTCTCAGGGAAGGCCGCCGAGGACAAGCGGGCGGAGGCAACAGATCTGATTTTAGGCCGCTTACGCAAGGGCGCGATGGCAAACGACCTAACCAGCGACGTCATGGCATCAAGGATCGCCGCTTATGAAGCGGCGCAACAGACATTCGCTGCACAAGGTACGGCGGATCCTGCGCAAACGGCCTATATCGCTGGTCTTGCGGTGCGCGATGCCCTCCACAAAGGTGCGGCTTGATGTTTGTCGACAGTCACGTGAACTTGCATGGCGAGCGTTACGCAGACGACCTGCCTGCCGTTTTACAGCGTGCAGAGGAAGCCAATGTCGGCGCAATGCTGTTGATATCGGACAGGCTTGAGAGCATCCCTGAAATCGCCGAGATTTCTGCACGCTCAGGCCTTTTTTCCCGTTCTGTCGGGGTGCATCCACATCACGCCAAAGACCACCGCGATTTAACAGCCGCGGCTCTCGTTGATCTTGCAGCACCCGAGGATGTTGTTGGTATCGGAGAATGCGGACTTGATTTCCATTATGGATATTCATCCGAAGACGATCAATGCGCAGTCTTCTCAGCACATATCGAGGCCTCACAAGCAACGGGACTGCCGCTGATTGTTCATACCCGCGAGGCGGACGAATTGATGCGGCGTATGCTGTTAGATGCCTTTCAGGAAAAGGCGTTTCCGTTGCTTCTTCATTGTTACACGAGTGGTCGAGATCTGATGGAAGAGGGGTTACGTATGGGCGGCTATGTCGCCTTTTCGGGCATCATCACCTTCAAGAAGGCTGATGACGTTCGGGCCCTGGCGAAGGACGTACCGCTCGATCGCTTATTGATTGAAACGGACTGCCCATTTTTGGCGCCAGCCCCTCACCGTGGAAAGCGCAACGAGCCAGCCTATGTCCCCTTAGTGGCAGAGAAACTGGCTGAGCTAAAGGGGGAGACGTTGAGCGTGATCGAAGAGGCGACAACGGAGAATTTCTTCCGATTGTTCGATAAGGCACCGCGTCCATGAAGTTGCGAGCGATCATACTCGGTTGCGGCTCATCGGGTGGTGTCCCCCGCATTGGCGGTCCGGATGGGCGAGGCGACTGGGGAAAATGTGACCCAGACGAGCCAAAAAATTTCCGTTCACGGTGTTCGCTTGCGGTACAGCGTGCTGATGAAAATGGATCGTTTGAAGGTCGTCTGACCACGCTGTTGGTCGACACCTCGCCTGACATGCGCTTGCAACTGATCCAGAACGGTATCGAGAACCTCGACGCGGTTGCGATCACCCACGACCATGCTGATCAAACCCACGGGATTGACGATCTTCGGGTTGTGGCCATCAAGAACATGGCACGGGTGAAAGTCTACTTAGGCGATGATACTGCACCGCATCTTATACCGCGGTTTCGCTACTGCTTTGAGCAAGCAGAGGGAAGCCCCTATCCAGCTGTCCTTGAGCGCCATGATATGCCCCCACCAGGCATCACGTTTGAGATTGATGGTCCAACCGGGACTATTCCGATTACGCCCTTTATGCAAAAGCATGGTGCGGTGCCATCCCTTGGTTTTCGATTTGGTTCCATCGCTTATTCACCAGACTTGAATGATTTGGAGACGGAAAGCTGGCCTATCGTCGATGGGGTTGAGACGTGGATTATCGATGCCCTTCAATACCGCCCGCATGGAAGCCATCTTCATCTTGAAAAGACGCTCGACTTTATTGAACGCGCAGGATGTCAGCACGGGATCCTGACGAACCTTCATGTGGTGATGGACTATCAGACAGTCCGACAGGAAACGCCTCCGCACATTGAGCCCGCCTATGATGGTCTGATCGTTGAAGGTGAGGCTTAACAGGTTTGGCCATACGATCAGGCCAGTACAACCTTGTTTTCGCATGAAGAGACAGAACGCAATGCCTTTTGTCGGCCGCATTAACCTCAAAGAATTTAGATCAATACTTCTTGATCGACTCAATGCCCAATCAATGTCGAGTTGCTAGTTTTTCTTCAACGAGTGAGCGCTGGGTGCAGTTGTGAGCCTTAACACCAAAGTCTTTTGGGCCATGGCGACCCTGTGCCTATCACTTTGCGGTGTGATATGGTTTGCCCTAAACGTTGTCGTGGGTGGCGGGTTTCAGCAGCTCGAAAACAAGGAAGCTGAGCGGGAACTCACAAGCCTCAAACACGCGTTTGATGCGCGGCTCTACTACATCAATAACTTCCTCTACGAATACGGCGAGTGGGACTTGCCCCACAACTATCTTGCTGGCCGTTCTGACGAAAACTTCCTCGAACCCTGGCTTCACGACAGCTTGCTCTTTGCAGAGATTAGTTTCCTTGCGTATTTTTCACAAGGTGAAGTCAAAATCGGAGGGGCAGTTGATCTTGCGACCGAAGAAAAGATTAGTTTGGAGGAGTATTTTGATATCAATGATCCGGTCTGGTCGCTTGCTCTCGAAAACCTCAGTCCTGAATTCGTCGATCAAGGAATAGCGAACACTGACGATGGGTTGGTGGCGTATGGGGTCATACCTGTCAAAAAGACTGATCTGAGCGGTGACTTTGTCGGTCACATCATCGTCGGTCGGTACATCTGCCAGGGATTTGTGGATAGCCTCAACGCGATTACTGGATCAAAGATTACCTTCACGGCTGGAGAGGCAATTGTTGCAAGGGATCTTTTCAGCTTCGTTGACGAGCGCGCTGAACGCAGTGTCGAAGGTGTCGCGCAGATTGAAAAGGATGACGAAGCCATCGTGATCAGCGGCGCGATTTTATCAGAAGACGGAATTCCGATCCTCACCATCACGGCGTCGCGGGATCGGTCGACTTGGCAACTCGGACAGCAGGTGATTTTTGCCACCGTCAGTATCGTGATGGGTATCCTGACGATTGCTCTGATGGCCGCAAGCAAATATCTTTCTGAAAATTTTGTCAAACCGATTGAAAAACTATCACTGGCAATGACCAATGAAGAGCGATCTGGTCTTTTGGTGGAGACGAAATTGCTGGGCCGCGGCGATGAGATTGGCACCCTTTATCGCCGGTTCGGTAATCTCTTGTATCATAACGAGCAGCATACGGCGAAACTTAATACAGCCCTCGAAATGGCTGAAAAGGCAGGCCAAGCCAAGTCCCATTTTCTTGCCAATATGAGCCATGAAATCAGAACACCGATGAATGGTATTCTGGGAATGGCTGAATTGCTCCAGCAAACACCGTTATCGGACAAACAGACGGTGATCGCCAACACGATATCATCATCGAGCGATGCATTGCTGACGATCATCAACGATATTCTTGATTATTCCAAGATCGAGGCGGGGCAACTCGCGATCGACGAACACAGCTTTTCCTTACGCGATGTTGTGTTTGAGGTTGCTGCGCTGTTGGCGGTGACGGCAGAGAGCCAGGGTATTCGCTTGATGGTGCGTTATCAGCCCGACTTACCCGGTGAACTCGTCGGCGATTCAGTGCGTATACGTCAGGCCCTGATCAACTTGGCGGGTAATGCGGTCAAGTTCACGAAGGAAGGTCAGGTCACGATCAGCGTCGTGGGGGACATTCAAAACAGTCGGGCTCACGTGGCAATCAAGGTTGAGGACACTGGGATTGGCATTCCAGAGGACAAGATAGAGCACATCTTCGACAAATTTGTCCAAGCGGAGTCCACGACCACCCGTCGCTTTGGGGGCTCGGGATTGGGGCTCTCCATCACCAGCAGTTTGATCGAGGCAATGGATGGGACACTCAAAGTGCATTCCGTTGTCGGAGAAGGTTCGCGGTTCACGGTCGGCCTCAATTTACCGGTTGCTGATGATCAAAATCTGGTGGCACCAGAGGCGGGCTGTTTAAACGGACAGCCAACAGTCGTGGTGACCGACAATATATTCAAAAAAGCAGCTTTGGAGGAACAGCTGGCCTATTGGGGCACGGATGCGGTCGTCGTGGCCACCCTGAACGATGCCATGACCGTCCTCCGCCGCGTCACCGAGCACGAAACAGAAAAACCGCTCCTCATCGTCGATGAACATGCGATGGATGGAGGAGGGCTTGGTTCGATCAAAGATCTTCAGCGGGAGGTCCAGTGTGGCCTCCATGTGATCGCCATTTGTTCGAGTGCATTTGCTGGCTTTGACGAGTCAAACGAGGAGCGATTCGATATCGACGTCGTGCACAAACCTGTTCGGCCCGATAACCTCCTTCTGGCGATCACGTCACTGGTTGCAGGTGAGCGTAACAATCAGCTTCGAACGCTCGTCGATGATGCGCATTCTGTTACTGCAGCCGAGGCCACTCAGCCTCTCCTGATCGATCGGCCAGGCCGGTTGTTGGTAGCCGAAGACAACCAAGTGAACCGTATGGTCCTTCAACAGATGATTGATGCGGATCGTTATGAGGTCGATTTCGCCGAGGATGGCGAGCAGGCCTGTCGGATGGTTCGTGAGCAGAACTACGATATGATCTTAATGGATATTTCCATGCCGAACATGGATGGTTTCGAGGCGATGAGGGTCATCAGGGCCCATCATAAAGCTGTAGGCGCACAGCCGATACCGATTGTCGCTTTTACGGCGCATGCACTCCAGTCAGATGCAGATCGCTTCATTGAAGAAGGCTTTGACGATTACATCACCAAGCCGGTCAAAAAAGCGACACTCGACCAGACGCTTGAAACCTGGATAGCGAAGACGGACGAAAACGAAGCGCACGTCATCTGACCGAAAAAGCGTTACTCTTCAGCGGCTCAAAGCGATGAAGATCGCATCACGCTGCACCTCATAAAAAATTGCGACAACACTTATTGTGCTCTTTGCCGGCTGAACGCTTCGCTCTTTGACGAGAGCACAAACTTGGCTTTCGCGTAGCGGACTCAGTCGATATCTAAGGCCTCGTAGCCAAGACGTGACAAGGTGAAAGATCATCTTGAATCTGCAAAATGACCTTGACGTTCGAACAAGTTGATGGGCCAAATCTCGATACTGCCTTGATCGAAGAGATTTGCGAACTCCGCCACCACGTGTGGCTTCAGGCAGCAACAAACGTGACCCGCCAATCACCAAAACAGTGGCGCGAGACAATCGACGAAACGGCGACGCATTTTATCGTGCGATCTGACATGGGGATGCTCGTGGCCTCGGCAAGGGTATCGCTTCACAGGGATGTTTCGATCATTCCGGACAAAGACGACATTGTTCTTTGCTTTCCGGACTGGAGTCCAGACCTGCCCATCGCGTGGCTCAATCGTCTTGTCGTGCATCCTTCCGCCAGATCTGCCGGACTTGGAACCAGGTGCGATCAAGAGCGTATAAAATGGGCAAAGCAGGCGGGAGCTTTGGCCATTGGTGGCACCGTCATTGGGTGGCGAAAACAGTCATTCCTCAAAATGGGATTTGAGGAACTCGGCGAGATCCCCGGCCATGTGCACGGGAAATACGACGAGCCGACGTACCTCATTGTGATGGCTCTCTGAAACGGTATGCACCGACGTGCTCTTCAGCTGGCGACTTTTTGAGACGGTCTAGTTCAGCAAACGGACAATCAGTACATCACTCGGGTAAACCGATACCCGCCAACGTCATGAAAACGCGCAAAAAGAGTGGCATCCGATCGCGTGAGCATGTGTGGTGAGCGTTTGACTTTTTGCTAGAAAATGCGACCATTTTTTCGTCCTATGGAAACGATGTTGGGTGCCGGCGGTGTGTTCCGGTTACGATCTTCCAACGATCGTCGCCCTTCTCTTCAATGAACGCACAAGGACGACGGTGATCAGATAAAGGCCATTGGCGCGACAGCCACACCATGGGATCGCGGGGCGTGGCTGTCAGCTTGGGACAGGTCTGCAGATGACCTGGCTTCGCGTTTAAGTCGCGGGCTTTAGGGAAGTCTTCGAAATTGCGGCGCGATTAAGGCGCTGGCAGCAAGTCTTCCCCAACCTTAACAGGAGCAGGACGGCTTGGTGCCGAAAAAGGCGCTGAAATATGCCCCTCGGTTAATGCCGCGGCGGGCGCGCACCGCCGAAATCGATGCCAAATAAATGCTCAAGGCTCGTCCGCGGCAGCCCTTCTTTGATCGGGTCATGGGCGGTGACGTTCACCGCCTTGAGAATGACACGTTCAACGTGAAGGGAGCCGTCCGCCAATTGCGTGACATCAAAATCGAGCACATTGATACCGCATAGATCCTGCTCGAAGTGACCAAGCGCGCCGAGCCCTCCGCCAGACAAATGAGCCAGCAAGATCCGATTGACCCCTTCATGGGCCACCAGGATCGCTTTTTTCCAGCTGTAGTTGTGGATCAGCAAGTGAAGGGCCTCGACGATGCGGCTTTCAGCATCGGCGAAGCGTTCTCCGTCGGGCAAAAATGTTGCGCCCTCTTCCGCAGCCGCGTCAAAACTGAAGGCAAGGCGCGCGGCGAGCTCAGTTTGGGTTTGCACGATCACGTGACCACCGCGCAGTTCCTCAAAGCCCTCGATGGCGAGGGGTTCGTTCTCGACCCCTTCCTGATTGGACTCGAGAACAAGGCGCAGCGTCTCCATCGTGCGCGGGAGCCCCGAGTGAAAAGCGGCGTCAAAGCCAATGCTCGCCAGGGCTTGGCCAGCAGAACGGGCTTGTCCTTGCCCCTCTTCGGTGAGGGGAACCTGGCGAAAATCCTCCACCGCGACGTCGAAATAATTCACGTGGCCGTGGCGCATCAGGTAAAGTCGGCGGCGGCCGGTACGATCCTTGCTCATCTTGAACCTTAGAATGGGCTTGAAAGCGTTGATTCTCCACACGTGGTGATTGCCCCGCGTTTGGGAGTTCTTTACGCTGGAACGATGCGTGGGGATGCGCAAGGGTAGCGATTGTGTAGGGCCCATGCGCATGGGTGATCCTTGGGAGATGTTTTACGGTGCGGGGCCGCGATGTTTTAGCCATCTGCTTGCTGGGGCTTGCTGCTGCTTACGCGGGGAGCTTTTACGGGCTGACGCGGTTTAACCCCGAGGCGGCATGGAGTCGGTTCGAGCTTCTGAATGCTGTGGGCTATGAGCGACGTGCGGTTGATCATGGCGACCAGGCGCTCGATCTTTGGCTGGCTGAGGGTGTTGACGAGCGTTTTTTACATCCGCGCCGACTTGAGCTCGCAGACGCTCATTTTCGCGGCGGAGAGCGGGTTCAAGCCATTCAGCACTACCGCACCTCGCTTCTGTCGCTTGAGGCCTCGTCGTTAAGCGATCAGCGCCGGGTCGAAATTCGTCGACGCTTGGCGACTATGTTCCTCCTGGAGGGGCAAGCGCAACCGGCCGCGATCATTGCCGCTTCGTTCCTCGAACGTGCTGGCGACGCCGCTGTTGGAACCGCCCATAACCATGATCATGGTCCCGATGAGGATCATGCAGGTGAGGCCATTCGCTACCCCGAAGACGGTCCCAATTTTATCGCCATGGTCGATGAGATGCGCGAAGGTTTTACCGACGTGCTGCCCGCTGATGGCATGACGGCGCGTTTTGACGGCGATCAAGACCAGCTGTTGCAGTCAGCGGACGCGATGACGGATCTTGGCGGTTATTACGCTCAGCAGGACAATGGTGACTATGCTGCCGCCGGGTTGCTCGCCGCCGCTTACTCGATTCGGATGGCACAACTTGGCCCAGACCACGCTGATACGGTTCAAGTCGCGCTTCTACTTGCGCCGGTCTATGAGCGAATTGATCGTATTTCTGATGCCGAGAAGGTCTATGAAGAAGTCTTCCGTGCACAGGAGCGCGTTCGCGGTGCCAACAATCCTGAGCTCAGCCTCTATATTCGTTTGCTGGCAGGCAATTACGAAAAGCAAAACAGACTGACAGAAGCCGAAGCACTCAACCGGCATATGCGTCAGTTGTTCCGCGATGCTTATGGCGCCCGTCGCTACGCAGCGAACCGCTCGCGCGACCGCCTGTTCGACGTGAACCGGCCGGTCTCCATGACGTTCCGTCTTGATGGTGATTATGTCCCGCCAGATCTCGTCCGTGCAGAGCTTTATGATATCCCCCTCTCAAAGCCTGCAGGCGTCGAAGAGATGCAAATGCGTGAAGCCAAGATCGATGGAACGTCGATGCCCGAGGCATTGGCGGCACTCTTTGATGCGTGTGCGCAGGACGGCGAGCGCCTTTCGTTGCGGTCGGCCTACCGTAGTCACCGCACCCAGACAGTTCTTCATGAAATCAATCGCGCACGGGGAACCGTCGCTCATCCGGGTACGTCGGAGCACCAATTGGGTCTGGCCGCAGATGTTGATGTCAACCGGCGGTTTATGCGGGGAACGGATCGAAGCTATGCTTGCTTTGAAAAAAAGGCTTGGCAATACGGCTTTATTTTAAGCTTCCCGGTCGGCAACACCTATCTTCCTGGGGAGGATACGTTTGAGCCTTGGCATTGGCGTTTTGTTGGTCCGCAAACCTCTCTTCTTTACCGCGAAATCGGCCCGTGGGGACGACCGCAGGAGTTTCTTGCCGCCCTTCCTTGTTATGAAGAACGTGCACTGAGCGGTTTATTTGTGGATCGCGAGCGGGGAGATGTTTGTCTTCAAGCGCTCGACGAATCCAGCGGGACGAGTGATAGCTGATGGTTGAGTTTGGTCATCGCTCGTCTTTGACGATCCGCCTGTTGGGGCCCTCCACAGACCGGGCGCGATGGCGTAAACCTCTGATCGCGGAAGGTTTTGTTATTCCCGTCGGTGGTCCAACCAAGGTATGCCTGGCTGATCTCGCGGGAAAGCGTCCGGTGGATGTCGCGATCGATCAAGCACAAGAACAAGCAGGCGTCACGCCGCTTGTCGTGGTCATCGGTCTCGACGATCCACTCCCTTGCCGAACGCATCCAGGCGTTGTGTTGGTCCGGCGCGCGGAGAACAGCATTGAACCTGTGCCGCGCGCTTTGCGCCAGGCTGTCTATCATCGTTTGTTGGCGGACGCGGCATCTGTTCGGTACCGTGCACTGAGCAGTATAGGTTTGCCCTTTAGGCGCGATGACACGTTTGAACAAACAGCGACCACCTGCGCATTGTTGGCTGAACCGGCGCCGACGATTTTGCCTATTCTCAATGGGGTCGAGCCCATGGCCTTGGCGACGAGCCTCTCCTCAAGTGGCACGTTGCGTCTGTTGGAAGGTGGGTACACAAGCGGCTTGATGATCCACCTGCAAGAAGACCGTGACCACCGTCTTCCGGTCTTGAAGCTCATCAGGCGTCAGACGGATCTGGCAGGACTTCCCGTGGCCGTTACCCGAAACAGCTGGGACGAAGAAGCGATCGCGCCATGGTTTAGCGCTGGTGCAGACCTCATCGCTCGTCCTGAAGAAGCGTCAGAAGTGCTCGCATTCCTTCAAGGCCGTGCCAGCAGGTTTCAGACGGCCCGCAACCTGAAGGCGGCCTTGGCTGGCTCCACGGTGAACGAGAACGGTGAGCCAGCACCTTTATTCGGTGAAAAGATCTTCCGCCGGATTTGTGAAGAGCATTATGCGCAAGGTCATATCATCGCCTACGGAGCGATTGAGTTAAGCGCGGAGACGAAAGTCAGTGCTGAGGATTTTGCTGAGGCAGGGATCTATTTGGGCATGGCTCTAACGCCGCTCGAAGTGTTCACCCGACTGCGCGATAATCTCTTTGTCGTGGCCATGCCCGGCGCCGATGCATTCTATGCGCGCCGCGTGATGCGAGCGATGCAAACGTTGATCGAAGATCTCAAATTTGGGGATGAACCGTCCCCGCTGATGATGTCGGCTCGGCACGCGAGCTTCGCGGCGGTGAGCGAGTCGCCAAATGAGGCGATGGACAATATGTTAACCGAACTCCGTAGTCGTTCAAACACCCCGCTCTTTGCTTAAGCTGCCGCCTGTTCCTCCTCGGCGATTTCCACCAGGACATTCAGTACCCGTTTACACCCTTTAAGTCGGGCCTTTTCATCCGGCCAAGCCTGTTTGAAGACCAGCTTCTGGTCTGGTCTCAATTTCATATCGTAGGGCGTTTCAGAGAGATAACGCACAAGCCCCATAGGATTGGGGAATTGATCGCGGAAGGTGATGACTGCACCCTTTGGACCCGCGTCAATCTTGGCGACCTGGGCGCGTCGGCACAGCGCTTTAATGCCAACGATCTGAAGCAGAGCTTCTAACTCGCTCGGCATCGGACCGAACCGATCGATAAGCTCCGCCGCGAAGGCTTCGATCTCTTGATCATCTCGCGCATCGGACAATCGTCGATAGAGTGACATCCGGACATCGAGGTCAGCGACATAAACGTCAGGGATAAGCACAGCAGTACCGATATTGATCGAAGGTGACCATGCTTCGCCTGCTGAGGTTTCACCGTCCTTCATTTCTGCGACGGCCTCTTCCAGCATATGTTGATAGAGTTCGACACCGACTTCTTTGACGGTTCCCGACTGTTCTTCACCAAGAAGGTTTCCTGCTCCGCGAATATCAAGGTCGTGGCTGGCAAGCGTGAACCCAGCGCCTAAAGTATCAAGAGATTGCAACACCTTAAGCCGGCGTTGCGCACCATCGGTCATTTTCTTGCGCGGGTTGGTGGTGAGATAGGCATAAGCCCGTTGTTTAGAGCGCCCCACCCTGCCCCGAATTTGATAGAGCTGTGCCAAGCCAAACATGTCGGCCCGATGCACGATCAAGGTGTTTGCCGTGGGCACATCAATACCGCTTTCGACTATAGTGGTGGCGAGCAACACATCGAACTTGCCTTCATAAAAGGCCGTCATGATGTCTTCGAGTTCACCGGCAGGCATTTGTCCGTGGGCAATTCGAAACTTGATTTCAGGAACTTGGATCCGAAGAAACTCCGCCACCCCCTCAAGGTCAGCCACCCTTGGGCAAACATAAAAGCTCTGCCCACCTCGATAATGCTCGCGGAGCAGCGTTTCCCGAGCGACCACACCGTCAAACGGACCAATCGTGGTGCGAACAGCGAGCCTGTCCACCGGCGGCGTGGCGATTAAGGACAGATCGCGAATACCCGACATTGAAAGCTGGAGCGTCCGAGGGATCGGCGTGGCTGTCAGTGTCAAGACATGGGTGTCGCCGCGATATTCCTTCAAACGCTCTTTGTGCTTCACACCAAAGTGCTGCTCTTCATCAATGATCAAAAGGCCCAAGTCGCGGAAGCCGACCTGTTTCGACAGAAGGGCATGGGTACCGATCACCACATCGATCGATCCATCCTTAAGCCCTTTGCGCGTCGCGGTGGCTTCTTTCGCCGTGACAAAGCGGGACAGCTGTCGGACGTTCAGCGGAAAGCCGGCAAAACGTTCTTTGAACGCCTTGGCGTGCTGGCGCGCAAGCAGGGTGGTTGGACAGATAAGGGCCACCTGTCGTCCGTTCATCGCGGCAACAAAAGCCGCGCGCATCGCCACTTCTGTCTTTCCAAAGCCCACATCGCCGCAGATCAGCCGATCCATCGGTTTGCCTGAGACGAGGTCACTCACCACATCATCAATGGCGTTCAATTGATCTTCTGTCTCCGCATACGGAAAGCGCGTACAGAACTCGTCATACGCCCCTTCCGGTGGGGACAGAACCTCCGCTTTTTTAGCCAAACGTTTCGCGGCAATGGCAATCAATTGCTCCGCCATCATTCTGATGCGTTCACGCATCTTTGCCTTGCGGGCTCCCCAATTGGCCCCGCCTAGCTTGTCGAGCGGGTGGTTGGGGTCGTCGGATCCAAAGCGCGAGAGAAGCTCGATATTTTCGACGGGCAGGAACATTTTACCGCCGTGATAGACGAGCCTCAAACAGTCGTGCGGTGCACCTTGGATCTCAATCGTTTCCAATCCCTCATAGCGGCCAACGCCCTGGGCAACATGAACGATCAGATCACCGACGGAGAGAGAGCTTGCCTCCGTGAGAAAATTCTCAGCGCGTTTGGTCTTAGACCGCCGGACCAATCGATCGCCAAGAATGTCCTGCTCGGCGAGGATCACAACATCGCCTGTTTCGAAACCATGTTCGAGGCCAAGCACAACAACGGGAACAGAGCTCGTCTCGTTGCTCAAGTCACTCCACGACCGAAGCGCGAGGAGGCCTTTGACGTCATGGTCAGCAAGGACGGTTTTGAGCCGATCGGCAGAACCCTCCGTCCACCCGGCAACAACAACCCTTTTGTTGTCTCGCACTGCGGTGATGTGCTCAGCAACGGCGTTGAAGACGTTTTGGTTGCCCGATCGTTCCGCGGCAAATGTGCGACCTTGCTTCGCACCAAAATCAAATGCCCGCCCGGCCCCTTGCGGAGAGAACGGTGAGAGCGGCCGAAGCGCGACGTCTTGCAACCGTTCTTTCCACTCTTGACGCTCAAGATAGAGGTCACCGGGTTTCATCGGTCTATAGGGTACCGTATCGAGGCTCGCATTCTCCCCGGTTCTCATATCCTCAGCACGGGCATCATAGTACTCATCGATCTGACCGAAACGTTCCTCGACGGCGTCGGTGCCCAGATGATCGAGAAAAACCAGGCCATCACCGATATAGTCGAACAGTGTGCCGAGTTTCTCGTAATAGAGCGGGAGCCAATGCTCCATCCCAGCCTGTCGTCGCCCTTCACTGACTGCCGCATAAACGGGATCATCGCCGGGGGTGCCAAAGCGTTCGAGATAGCCCTGCCGAAAGCGCTTAATCGTTTCCTCCGTTAAGAGGACCTCAGACGCCGCTGTCAGGTTGATCTCCCGCCGCTGATGCGTGGTCATCTGGCTGACAGGATCAAAGGCACGGATCGTTTCTAGGCTATCACCAAAGAAATCGAGGCGAAGGGGCTCATCTGTACCGGGAGGGAAAAGATCAAGGAGACCGCCGCGGACGGCAAACTCACCGGGCTCTCGGACGGTCGACGATCGGGCATAACCATTGGCCACGAGGTAGGAGGTCAGTTCATCCATTTCCAGCACAGCGCCTGGCTTGGCTTGAAAACTGGCCGATGTGATGAGGTCCCGATGCAAGGTCCGTTGGGTAGCAGCAGCCACCGACGTCACCACGACGAGAGGGGTGCCTTCCTTTGCAGCCGTCAGCGTCGCCAATGCATTGAGCCGCGCTGCCACCACGTCTGTCCCAGGAGACATGCGGTCATAGGGTAAGCAGTCCCACGCTGGAAACCGGATAATGGGGATTTGCGGTGCAAAGAAGGTCAAAGTGCTGACCATCGCAGCGGCACGGGTCGCATCGCGGGTGATCACGGTGGTGATCCCCTCCTGACAAGACGCGGCTTCGGCCACCGCCAACGCGTCGGCCCCTTCGGGCGCGCCGTGGACGGTGATGTGTCCTTTGGGCCTCCAGGCCTCTTCCTTGCCGATGATGGGGGTGACAGATTGAAGAGCCAAAGCGCGTTCTCCCACGACAAAAGGCGCGGAAGCCCTGCTGCCGCGCGCGAGCGGGAGAGCTAGCGGCTTAGGTCAAGAAGGGCAACGCATCAAAGGCGTCGGAATTCACCTCGTCCAAGATGAAGCGCGCTATCCGCATGAACGAGCACGCGCATGTTGAGCTCTCGGCCCTTGGTCGCGTTGTAGCTCTCTATCACGGCGAGTTCTCGCAGATTTTGATCCGCCATTGCGCCCATAAAGGCGTCGGCTTCTCGCCGATCGACGATCACCACGCCGCATGATGGATTGTTGCGAAGGAACGCAGCGGCTCCTTCCCCATCGGTGAGCAGTGTTTCGGTGCCCAGGTAGAAGACGTTTGACGGCTCTCGATAACCGGCTGTTGCAAAGTGAAGGTCCGTACAGCCCTCAATTTGCGAGGCAATTTTCGCAATCGTCTGCGAGGGCCACATTGCCTGCAGCTGCGGAACCGCGCCGCCAATGGTCACGGTGTAGTAAGCAAGAGGCGCAAGGGCCGCCATCGCCACCTTGGTGATGGTTGGTCGGCGGAAGGCCCAGATACCAATCACCAAAGAGACGACGCCCATGATGCTGGTGGCGATATGCGCCGACGTCACCATCTCACTGTTTATCTCGGCGAGGACGATCGCGAGGTAGGGGAGCCCTGCTAGAGCCAAGGTGACAATCCCAAAAAGAAGAAGTGCCGCAAGGTGCCCTCGCCTCACGCCTTTTTGTTCAAGCAGCTCACCAGCGTCCCGGACCCCGATGGCGGCAAGGATCGCCAGCGCCGGATACGCAGGCAGGACGTAGTGCGGGAGTTTGGTGGCGACCAACTCAAAGATGATCCACGTCGGGATGAGCCAGGAGAGAAGGAAAGCCATCACCGGCTCCTGGCGCCGGGTCCAGGCGACCGCTCCGGCCAAAAAGAGAAGCGCCGTGCCCGGCCAAAAGGCGAGAGGCAGCACGGCGGTGTGGTATCCTGGTGGTCCGCCATGGGCATCATCGCCCTCGGCGACTTTACCCAAGAGGGCATGGCCCACGGATTCCCTGATGAACTCACCTTCGCTTTGGATCGTGATCAGCGCCACCCAGGTCAGGCCGACCACCGCGAAGACCACCAAACCAATGATGGGGCGCAAACGGCGCAGCGCCCGCCAATCGCGGGTGAGACCAACATAACCAGCAATCGTTACAGCCGAGACCATGGTGATGATCGGTCCTTTGATGAGGACGGCGAGCCCTCCGCCCAACCAAAACAACAAAGGCCAGGGGCGAAAGCTTTGCGGCGGTGTGCCTTTCGGCTGCACAAGGATCATAAAGAGCCCAAGCTGGGCCAGTGTGCCGCTGGCAAGCAGCATCGCGTCGGTTTTTGCGATCCTGCCTTCCACGCCAGCCAAGAGCGAGAACCCAAGGAGACCGCCAGCGAGGGCGCCAGCAGGGCCGCCCGCAATTTTTGCACCGATCCAACCGGTGAGAAAACTCGCGATCAAAATGCCCAAAAAACTCGGAATGCGGTAGGCACCGATTGGCGCTTCAGGCCCGCCAAAGGGCTGGGTGGTGACGACTTGCATCCAGTAGATGCCGGCCGGTTTCACATAACGCGGTTGATCCTGAAACCGGATGTCGACGTAGTCCCCGGTCTCCATCATTTGCGTCGCGGCTTGGCTGTAACGGGCCTCGTCCCGGTCCGTGACCGGCATCGACCACTGTCCAGCGAATAGGGCCAGCGCCACCAGCCAAAGCATCAAAAAGGCCTGCGGACGCGAGAGGCTTCCTGCCGGTTTGTAGGCTGACCCGAGCGGCTCTGAAGCGTTCAACGGGTGTCCTCCGGACGCAAAAGAAGCTCAGGAGCCGGGACATGCGTGCGGCGCATCAGCCAAACAACGCCGGTGAGATCAAAAAGACCAGCCAACGCGCGACCGAGGTTAGAGTATTTCGAAACCCCCGCTTGGCGCGGTCTGTTCGTGACCGGAACATAGACTGCGTCAAAGCCGAAATGCTTGACCCAAGCCGGAAGATAGCGGTGGAGAGCGTCAAAGAATGGCATCGCCAAAAAGAGGTCACGCGGAATAACTTTCAAACCACAAGCCGTGTCCGGACAATCATCCTTCAAAAGACGCTTGCGCAATCCATTGGCCAGTCGTGATGCGGTCTTGCGGCTTGATCCATCAGTCCGGTTTTGCCGCACGCCGCCGACCAGACCGATGCGGTCAACAGTGCCCAGATCTATTTCTTGGGCCATGCGAATAAGATCAGCCGGGTCGTCCTGGCCATCGCCGTCCATGGTCCCGATCCAAATCGAGGTCGCAGCCAGCGCACCGGTGCGTAAGGCTGCGCTTTTGCCCGCACGATTGGGATGACTGATGACCGTCAGGCGCCCAGATTGGCTCTGACCACCGGCAGCGGCAGCGGTGCCATCGTCCGATCCATCATCAACGACGATGACATGCGCGCCGACATCTTCTGTTTTCTCAAGAACCTCGGCAATCACCGCGCCGATATTCTCGACCTCGTTGAAGCATGGGATAATGATCGAAAAGGTCGCCCCGGCCATAGATCTCGCATCTCAATGGTTTTCTGGGCGGTTAGTCGGATCTGGCGCGCGACGCAATTGCGTGGTCGAACAGACGGGCAAGGTCTGGTCGAGGCTTCCGCTTTGGCTAAACTGTGATCATGCTTCGAGATGGTCTGACAGCACAGCGCGACCACGATCCCCATTTCCGATGGCGGGGAGAAGAGGTCACGCGCGTCGAAAACCTGTCCGATATCGTCTTTGCGTTGTCGGTCGGCATGCTTGTGAGTTCCACCGACGTCCCTCGCTCGTTTGATGAGGTGCAGCAGTTCTTGATCGGTATCGTTCCGGTGACCGCGGGCTTCGCAGTGTGGC
>JBCBUC010000006.1:0-130166 GCA_039818345.1 Pseudomonadota bacterium
AAGTCTTGAACCCTGAGGCGTTTATATTGCTTGTGACGTATTCTGCGAAATATTCCCCAAAACATCTCACCGTGGTCATTGGGTACATAATCAGATAAACGGTCCATTTTAGAAAAATCAGCACTATATTGCGTAGAGAGGCGATGGAGAACGTTATCGAGATCCCATCCTGAAATCTTTAAATCGTACCAGATCTGGCTCGTTAGCTCTATGCGGACGGGGTCAATGCCAGTTTCCTCCGATATAGTCTCAATTACAAAGTCTGTACTATTCACTTTTACATTCTCCGTATGCGGATATGACTTGTGCTACTGCATAGGCTTCCAGACCTAGACCTGCCACGACCGACAACCGAGACCCCACACGCGCTATAACGTGTCCGGGTCTGACGCCACCTACTCTAGTTCCGCTCCCTACGAAAAAACCTCTGCCAACAGCGGAAATCACGGAAGTTCTAGGTCCTGAAGGTCCACCACCACCAAAACCTACTCGTCCTCCAGACCAAGGTACCACAGCTTTTGGAAGGATCGGAGCCTCAGCACCTACAGAGGCGATCCCAGAAATCACCCG
This sequence comes from Pseudomonadota bacterium, assembly GCA_039818345.1. GTDB lineage: Bacteria > Pseudomonadota > Alphaproteobacteria > Caulobacterales > Parvularculaceae > Parvularcula. Next base: position 571 of record JBCBUC010000006.1, read on the forward strand.
CCGGTCATCCACACGCGCAATGCCCCAGACTTTATTCAAGCGCGAGCGGCCCCAATCGCGCAAACTCGTCCTCGCTAAGCCAAAACAGGTTCTCGCGCATCCACGACTTCCCTTGGGAAATCTTGAATCACGATCCGACCATAACCTCAAAACGATTTATGGGTCCGCAGCCTAGTGGTGGTTGAGGACCAGGTCTAACTCACCATTACTAACCAGTCCTGACCTCACCCCAAGAGGTGGTCTAGCGTTAGCGTTGGATCACCTCTTGGGGTCAGGCCAGTTTTGAAGGTCCAGTATACAGCCTTAGGCTTTGCGTTTGAGAGATTTATAGAGGCCGACAGCACTCAGCATCAAGATCGCTGAGCCGGGAAGCGGGATCTCCCCACCCGGGTTCCCATCATCGGGGTCATCCATGCTCGCAGCCTCGATCGCTGCCTGGTGATCATCGAGGGTAATGAGCGTAATTCTAGAGATCCGTGTTCCGAGCGGTCTGCCTTGCTGGTTCGCACCGAAAAGTGCTGAAACAAACGTATCTTCCGCATCCTGAAATAAGAAGCCCACACTGCTGCTGGCGGCTTTCCCCTGAATGCTGGCGCTGGCCACGGTCGTTGGAGGGGAGAATGGCTCGCTCGATTGCATTTCGATCAAGCTGTTGTTGTCCGTGCGTTCGTTGGGTTCGTCACCAGTATCGATGTTTGCGAAGGTGAAGTAGGCACCGGTGATCCGTAGACCCCCGATCTGCTGAAACTGGAGCAGCGCCTGATTGATCGCGTCCGTACCGCTCTGATCCATGCCGATGACGGAGTCTGAGAGGATATTATCGACAAAAATGCAGTTGGACTGGCGGCAATCCCTGACGTCGTCGCCGCCGCGGATACCAGAGACAGTCACGCCGACCTCGTCTGGGACACTTGGGGACACGGTCTGCGCGAAGCGAAGGAACTGGTCGTCCTGAGACACCACTTCACTATCGTCGAAGTCGAACGTGTAGGTGTTTGCATTGTCTGCGGCAGCCAACCACTCAGACTGTGAATCGAATGTGACGGGCGCGGCCTTCGCCTGTGCACCTAGAACAGCTAACGCCGCAAGCGTTCCCAATGTACGGCGGTGCCTCCAACCGAGAGAGATCATGTGCCTTGAGCCCCTATTTTATAGGAAAAAACGCCACCCAGCATCCGTTATAGCTGCACGACCAACAATGCATGGATCCATCTATTTCGTCGAAATGTCACAAACATGATCTTGAGCTGCAACAGCTTTCCACGGGCTTGCAACAGAGCTGTGTGGGCTAGGGGGAATGACGTAAAGGGTTGCGACCGAAGCGTTCAGACCTCGTCTTTTTGGGGTCTGATGCTGTCTTCTTCGGTCCGCTTCCATGACAGTGTCACGCAGCATCCGGCTTTTCGGTCTTGCACGTCGAGCCGTGCCCCCAGCTCTCTTGCGCGTTGGGCCATGGTAGAGATGCCGTAGCCGGATGATGCATCAGGTTTAAGCCTTTCTCTTGCCGCGGTGATCCCTCGACCATTGTCACATACGCAGATCGAAAAGCTTGTTGTGCGGATTTCGATTTCTGATGCATTTGCGTGCTTGATGACGTTGGTCACCGCTTCTTGAATAATCCGTAGAATGTGGATGTTTCTCGATGCGCCGTCATGCGGCACTTGCGGATCGTCCTCGACATTCCATCGAAACGCAATCCCATTGGCTGCCAGGAGTGGTTCAAGACGTGTCCGCAGCATTCCCAAAAGAGTCGCAACACTCTCGACGTCGGTGAGGCTATCCACCGCGAGGCTGAGATCAGAGAGACCGTCTTCGAGGGACGCTTGCAGCACCTTGCGATCATCCCCTCCAGCACGCAGGTAAGCCAGCGCATTGACCAAGTGTCCGCCAACGCCATCATGCAGTTCCATCATGATCCGTTCTCGCTCTTTGATGACCGCTTCGGCGCGGCGGCTTTCGGCAAGCTCGGCGTAGGTGGCTGAGAGTTCGTTACTTTTCTCAGCGATGCGGTGCTCAAGCGTCTTGTTAAGTTGCTCATAGGCGGTGATCGAGGCGATGACTTGGCCAAGAATAATCCAAAAAGCAATGGCCACCATCAGTAGGGGAACCAATTGCTGGATAACCAAGCTGACTGTGTTGCTGTCTGATGACCAGTAGATTGCGGGTCCCGTGGCGACAATCAATGAGAAGAAAAACAGTACGATCTGGTTGTTGGCATGACCGAGAGCATGCTTGTTCATCCAAAAGAGCCCCATAAAGATCATCGCGGGCAGGAGTAGTCCGAAGTTCATGATATCCGACAGAACCTGGAAGTGCGCGGCAGGTGCAATGATAATAATCAGTATCGTGATGAAAGAGTAGCCAAGGTAGGATCGCTCGAAAAGGTTGTTGCGGACCTTGACCATGCGAAGAAAAAAGATGGCACAGGTCACACCGAAGACGCGTTGAGCGATATCGCTGAGTTTCGCCCATTCCAGTGCCGGAAGGGGAGTATCAGGGAACGCAAACCTCGCTGTAAAGAGTGTTCCTGAGAGGGCTGCGACGATCAACCAATTGAAGGTCCGGTCTCCTCGCGCCATACGCAGTCCAGCTGCGGACATAGCAATGATGACCATCAAGACGAAACTGAGCTGGCCCAGTGTGCTTGTGATCCAGATGCGGGTACGTCGCTCACGGACGAGTGCCTCAAGATCGCCAACCATAAAGGGTGCTAGGGTTGTTTCACCTTTGGCATTGTCCGCGACCAGGATATCGAATGTGTTGATTTCCGGTTGCCACGCGTCCGGGGGGAGGGGAAACAAATCTGGTCTGGGCCATGGCGCATCTGAAGCGCTATCAAAGCTGGGCAAGGACACGACCACTTGGTTGTTCAGTACAATGTCGATTAGATGGGTCGTCTTGGGAAAGTAGACCGCCTTTAAATGTCCAGGCGCAAGCGGTCCCGTCACAACAAATCGATAGTGGATGGGAGATAGCGTATCGTTGTCTGGCTTAAGTGATTGATCAGGCAGCGGTGTTCTAGTCAACGCCGATCCATCTAGACACGAACGAAATTCGGTCTTCTCGCGGAAGTCTGATGCGCATTTCGTACCCTCACTAACATGGACCACGAGACCCGGGCTCGGTTGGATCAGCCGATCGATGCCGAGCAACAGAAACGTCAGTGCAACAGTATAGACCGTCACGAGACCAAAAGTTCGAAAGGTCTCTGCCGTCATATGACGCCTATTTGCGTGGCTTTGGCCACCGCTTCTGTGTTCGAACGCACTTCGAGTTTTCGGTACACGCTGTTGATGTGATTGCCCACGGTTCCGATTGCGATGGCGAGCATCGTGGCAATCTCCGCTCGTTTGTATCCGCGAGCGATCAGCGAAAGAACCTCACTCTCACGCGGTGTCAGCGTGACGGCGTCAGCACGGCTTGGTGATGGATCGATATTGGCATTTGCTACAAGGGACAAGACGCTCCGTGCAATGATGGGACTCATTGGGCTGCCCCCTTCGATAAGCATCGCGATTTGCTGTCCGATATGCTCAATGCCGCTTGATTTGAGGATGTAGCCTCGCGCGCCCGCACGGATCGCGGAAAAAACGCTCGCTTCATCGCCAAAGACAGTGACGACCAAGCCGTCACAAGGCCAAGAGGCTCGGGAGGCGGCTTTGAGAAGTTCAAGGCCGCTGCCATCGGGCAGGCCAAGGTCAACAAGCACAATTCGCGGCTGTGTGTCGTTCAATAGCGTCAGCCCCTCGGCGAGGCTGAAGGCCGTTCCAACCAGTTCAAGATCGCTCCGGTGCACAACGCTGTTGGCCAAATATTTCGCCGTCAGGGTTTGATCATCAACCACCAGCACCCGATGACGCTCATGCGGATCGTTCAATGCGCTCACACTTGCACCCCAGCGGGTCATAAAACCCAACTATACCTGCTTGATGTTGCGGGCCGTGCGTGCCGTCTGCAAGCGCAGAGCGTGTTCTTTTTTGGTGCGGGATGACTCGCTCTTTTGCGTTGCTTCATTGGTTAAGGCGCGCATTCACTGTCATGGATAAGTCGAACGTCCCGACTTGGTTGCTGTGGCAAGCGACCCGGCGGTGGGAACCTTAAGGAGTGGTCGGTTGGGTTGCGTGGACTGTCACAACATCCCCGCCAAAGAGCCCATGAAAAAGTCGGTGGACGCGCCTTTTGGTTCGTGGGAGCCTCACAAAGGCGTTCTGCAGGGCGAGCCAACTGGCACCATCGAATTGAGCATGCCTGGCACTATGGCCACCAGTTCTGCGCAAACATCATAAAATTGGAAATGCTTTCGGGCATGCTGGGTCCAAGCGAACGGTTCGGCTTCGGGTGGAGACATCGATAGCCGTGATGTTGCGATGGCCTTTGCTCGCAAGGCATCCACGCAGTCGCAACGGCGCTTGAAAGCACAAACGGTTCAACACCGATCGCTTGAGGCGCTTCAAAGAGGCGGATGCGTATCGTGGTGGTCGGGGTTTTCGGGGAATGCAGCCGTGTTGTCGAAATTCCATCCTTTGGGAGCAGGGTTGTGAAACATAGAGTCTCAGGTATCGCGGTCGCGGCGCTGTTAAGCTCCGTATCGGGAGAAGCGTTGGCGCAGGCCTGTACTGATACCATTCCCGGCGCGGATGGCATCGTTACGTGTACGATCGTGACCACGGACACCCATGTTGAATTTGACGCGGGTGTCACCATCAACATTGAGGACACAGCGTCCCTCAATGGCGCAGTTGCATTCTCAATCTTCAATACCGATTCCACAATCAACAATGATGGCACCATCAATGGATCGACGACCTTTCTGATTGGGGTCAGTGACGATGTGTTTGTGAATACCGGCGTCGTCACGGGCACGGTCGCGATGGTTCAAGGGAATGATCAGTTTACGAATGCTGATGGCGGCGTCGTCAATGGCATTGTGGATATGGGGAGTTTCGGCGGCGCCGGTGACAACACGATCACCCTCCAATCAGGCAGTACCGTGACATCGCTTGGCTCACTTTTTATGTCACCCGCAGGCATGGACGTCCTGAATATTGAGGAGGGTGCGGTCTTTCTCGGTACGGCCAATGCGCTCTCGAACGTGAATTCTGTCGCGAATATCAGCGCTGATGGGATCGAGCTCTCATCTCTTATCGACTTCGCTCAAGTCAATATCAACACATCAGGCACGACCACGCTGAATGTGGCTTCGACTTACAACAGCAATATCGACCTCAACAGCGGTGTCCTTTCGGTCAATTCTGCTTCGTTGTTGAACGGACTTGTTGAGGTCAACGGTGGTACGTTGGATGCGAACACCGCTTCGACTTACGCAGGCGGCGTCACCCTGAACAGCGGTTTTGTGAGTGTTGACAGCGCCAGTTTGTTTTCCGGTCTGGTCACCGTCGCGGGCGGTTCATTCGACGTCAACACCGGATCGACCCTTTCCGGCGGCGCTGTGGTGACAGGTGGTGCGCTGAACATCAATCAAGCATCAACGATTATAGGTGCGCTCAATGCGACGGACGGCGTCGTCAGTCTTGGTACGGAGTCAGCAGATGCAAACCTAGCGGCTGGTTCAGTTTCAATCGGAGCAAATGCCCGTCTCGAGGGGCGCGGCGATTTTGGAGATTTTGTCTCCTTCGTTGCGCCAATCCAAATCGACGGGGAGATCGCGCCGGATCTCGTTCCCGCCGATGTCACACTCATCGGCAACGGGAACGTTGTGTTGTCCTCAAGTTCCGTTCTCGATCTTACTGTCGGCTTTGGCCAAGACATCGGTGCGGCGGCGGGAAGTGAGCAGGAGCTTTTCGCCTCCACACTCGGTTCGAACAATACGTCCACGCTCAGTGGCGGCACGCTGCGGATCAACTCAACACCAGTTTCTGAGTTTGTCTTCGGTGAGTTTACGGTGGACGCAGTTTCATCTTTTGTCTCCACCACTGGTGACTTCGGGACCATCGATACGGGCGATGATTTCGTCCTTATCGGGACGAGCAACTCTGGTTTCGCTTCGTCAGTGACGTTACAAAGCGTTTTCGCAGGCGGCCCTTGCGCGATGACTACCCCAGGTGACGGCGGTGTTATCGACTGCTCTTCCAGTACCAACAATGACATCTCGATACTGAATGAAAACGTCAATTTGAATATTGCAGAAAATGCTGTCCTAGGCGGAACAACGCTTTTCTCCCTCGTTGGCCCAAGCGATGATAGTGTCGTTAATGCCGGCACTATCGACGGCGTCGTTGGCATGGTCCAGGGGAATGATCAGTTCACGAATGCTGATGGCGGCGTTGTCAATGGCATTGTTGACCTTGGAAGTTTTGGCGGTCTTGGCGACAACACCATCACGTTACAAACTGGCAGCACTGTTTCCGAAACGGGGCAGCTTTTCCTTTCGCAGGTCGGCAACGATGTTCTGAATATTGAGGAGGGTGCCACCTTCCTGGGAACCGCGACGGCTGCTGCTGGAAATGCGGCTGGCAACCCGGCGGCAATTGTCAACATAGGTGCTGATGGCGTTGAGCTGACGGATCTTATTGGGTTCGGCGTCGTCAACATTGCGAGCACCGGGACCGTCACGGTAAGCGAGACCTCAACTCAACTGGGTTCGATCAATCTGCAGTCCGGCTTGTTGGATGTCAGCGCCGCTACAACATTCTCTCAAGCGGTTGATGTTTCCGGCGGCACGCTGGCGCTCAATGCACCAACGACGTTTGATGATGGCCTTGTTCTCGGCGCAGGCAGCCGCTTTGACCAGAACGCTGGCGCGACTGTGAATGGTGCGGGCGTGATGGTGGGCGCAGGCGGTACCATCGAGCTCGGCGCGAGTGATCTTGGCGCCAATCTGGAAACACAAAACCTCATGGTGGCTTCCGGCGGTTTCTTTGGCGGCAGTGGAGCATTCGGCTCCTTCACGCCGAATGTCCTTGCCGACATCGTCCTTGGCGGCGTGGTTGCGCCCGATGCGCGATCCGATGCCACGCTCCTGGCCACAACCTTTACCGGTCTTGGCAATGTGACGCTGGCCGATACCTCTGAGTTGGTCGCGAGTTTTGGGGCGGGCCTGCCTGGTGGAGGCGACCAAACGGAGGTGTTCTCGTCGATCTTGGGTGTTACCGGCACGACGACGTTGGAAGGCGGGGCACTCACGCTGAGGCCTGTTGAGGGTAGCCAAGCGCTCGTTGGCGTCTTTAACTTGCCTGTTGTCTCTTCGGCTGGCGTGATTTCCGGCGAGTTCGGCGATGTAACGGTCGAAGGCAACTTCATCATCAGCGATATCGACTATTTTGCGAACTCTATATTCGTCACTGTGCAGACATTCTTTGGCGCTGGTCAGGACTACCGTGATGATGCCGACGCTTTGGTCGACTACCTCAACAGCGTTGTGAATAGCAGCGTTTCGAGCACCCAAAATGCGCTCGAAACATTGGTCGTGCTGGATCCAACAAACGGCGACCTCGAAACAGCTTTGCAGGAGGTTGCGCCGCAGTCCTATGCTTCTGCGAGCGGTATTTCGCGCGGTCTTGGTTTTGGCATCATCGAGGCAGTGAGCGGCGGCAACCAGTATAGGCAAGTCACCGAGGGCGCCAAAACAATGTGGGTGTCAGGAGTCTACGCGGACTCGTCCCAAAGCAGCGATACGCCTGGGATTTCTGGATTTGATTCTCAGTCTGCAGGCGTTTTGTTCGGTTTTGACTACGCTCTTAACAACGCAGCAACGATTGGTGGCTTCAGCGGGTATGTCGATTTTGATCAGCGTTTTGACGACCTAGCAGCACAAACCGATGGTGACGGTTTTGCCGTCGGGGCCAAGGGCGAAATCAACTATTCTGACCTGCAGATCCAGGTCATTGTCGGGAAGGTCTTTGGTGAAGCCGAGACCAACCGATCCTTCGGTGCCCTTGCCAGTGGGGCGAGTGACAATTTTGATCTCGACACTGCGTTTGCGCGCGCAAGTTTCGCCTATGCGCTTGACGTGAGCGATCGTGTTGCCGTGACTCCGCATGCGCGTTTGACTTTGTTGCGTTCGACCGTTGGCGACTTTCAGGAGACGAGCGACATCGATCTTGCGTTCGCTGCCGATAGTCAGACAACAGATTTTACCTATGGCGACCTTGGGCTAACAATTGCTGCGCCGGACGGTGTTTTCGGAGGTCAATTGCGATCCTATCTTGAAGGCGGTGCGCGTTATGAGTTGCTAGGAAACGAAGCTGTCTCGGAAGCGGGTTTTGTTGGTGAGTCCACGCGCTACATCGTTCAAGGTCTCGAAACCGATCGCACCGCAGGTTATCTTCGGGCCGGGGCGACATGGTCTTTGACTGATTCATTGAGTATCAGCCTCGATGGGCAGAATGTTTTTGGAGGCGATTTCAATCGCTATAACGTCCTGTTGAGATTGAGCGGGCAGTTCTAATCTTTTGCACCAAGATCTGAACGCGCGCGGTTGGGTGTTCGGGGCGCACGTATGTCTCGAACGTCCGCGGTAAGAGCAAACGCGACGCTACGATTTCTTGTTCTGACCTGGTTTCTTGCGGTTGGGGCTTCGCCCTAACAACGAACACGTGTTAGGCTCATTCCGTGGATTTTAGCGACGAACGAGCGAGCTATCTTGGGCTGACGGCAGATCATGCGCTGGAAACCTCTTTACAGGAACAGCTATACCAGCAGATTATCTTAAAAGTTGTGACAGGGGCCTTCCCTGTTGGCATGCGATTACCGCCAACGCGCAAGCTGAGCGACCGACTTAAGGTCTCTCGCAACACCGCCGCGGCTGTCTATGACCGGCTGATTTCTGAAGGCTTGGTTGTTTCACGATCGCGGAGCGGTGTCTTCGTTGCCAACCGGAATGAGTATCCAACCAAGTTTGACTCGATTCATGGTGGCCAAGATCGCAATAATGAAGATTGGTGGACGGAGCGGTTCTCATTCTCCGAAGGCCAGGCACAGTTTTCTGCTATTTCGCCGGATTGGGAAAAGTTTCCGTTTCCCTTCATCGAGCGATCGTTTGATCAATCGTTGTTTCCGGTTTCTGAGTGGCGGGAGGCTACCCGCAAGGCGCTGAGTGTGTCCAACATCTCTAGCTGGTCGCGTGATTTTGGTGACGCTGATTTCCCGCCATTGATAGAAGAGATCCAGCGCCGGGTTTTGCCCAAGCGCGATCTGACCGCGCGGCGCGACGAGATCCTCATCACTTCTGGCGCGCATCACGGACTGCATCTCGTGGTCGAGATTTTCGTGCGTGCCGGAACTGTTGTTGGTATCGAGGAGCCATGCAACGCGGAGCTCTTGTTCCTGCTGCAGCAAAAACGGGTGCGGATCGAATATTTTGCGGTCGACGAGCATGGGCTTGTCCTGGATGAAGATAAGTTCTCTCAGTGTCATGTGTTTTTCACCTCTCCTGGTCGTCAGCGACCAACAGGCGTGGCTCTATCAACTCAGCGTCGCGCGGCGCTGGTTGAGTTGGCAAAGGCCAGGAACGTTGTTTTGATCGAAGATGATCACCATTGGGAGGTCGGTGTCGAGGAAGCAGCCCAATCAGCACTTCTTGCAAAGTCCAATGGCGCCCCTGTCGTCTATGTGTCGACGCTTGCCCAACCATTGGCGGCAGCTATTCGGCTCGGTGTTCTTATCGCGCCAGCGCCGGTCATTCGGGCAGCGCGGGCTCTACGGCGCCTTTATTCGCGACAACCCGCGCTCAGTCTCCAATGCACATTCGCTCAATATCTCGCCATGGGCCACTATGATACCAGTATACATCGTGTACGAAAGGTATTTGACGAACGTATGGGTGCGCTACGTGATGCTTTAAACCACTACTTTCCGCAACGCATCTCGATGACCCCGTCGCGCCAGGGGTCTGCAGGTTGGGTGACCGGGCCAGAGGAACTGGATGTCGGACGTATGGCAAGGTTGGCTGAAGCCAGTGGTGTACTGATTGGAAATGGGGCCGACTATTTTTCTCGTCAGCCACCGCAGAACATTTTTCGGCTTGGCGTATCGGGTATTGCTGCGGACAAGATACGTGAAGGGATCTCTCGTGTGTCGGCGGCGTTTCGCGACACCCTTGGTCCTGGTTCCACCGATCCAGACTTTGATCCACTCGCCGCACTCACGGGCGCAAAGCTCAAGCGGGCGTTATCTGGCGCGACCATTCTTTGTAAGACGGTTTACGGTGAGCCATGTAAGATCAAGCTCCACCGAAGTGGCGCCATGTCGGGTGAGGCGGGGTTCGCCAATGAAGATAATGACATCGGTCAATGGACCGTTGAGGGTGATTATTGGCAAAGACGATGGCGCAGTTGGGCCTATGGTGAGGTCGCTAAGTTTCGCGTTGTCATCAACGATAACCGCATCAGTTGGTATAATGCGGACGGTCGTTTAATCGACTGGGGCGTGATGATTGGATCCTCATAGCATGATCCGATGGTCCGATCAGAACTCTATTGCATGGTGAAACCGATGTGCTTCCGCGACCTGAAGAGCGGTGTCCCAACTTAACTGGCCTCATGGAATAGGCGGGAACTGGCCCTATGACCGCTTCGCGCCTCTGGGCGAAGCTACCGGTATACTTGGGGGTCACAGCTGCTTCGACATTGGACGCAGGGCAGGGCCACTCAGTTTGAAATGCAACGACGAGAGCTGCCACAGGGAACTGTTTTGGGTTGCGATCATCATATGTAGCGATCAGCGTTCACCATCACACTGTCGCTGATCACGACGTGAGCCGGACAGGACGAAATCAAGGAGATCAGATATGCCCCAGTTTTCTGTCGCCTTGATCCAAGCTGAGCTTGAGAACGCAGATAACACCGCGCTTCTTCGTCGAGAGATCAAGTCCGTTCGGGCCAGGTTTCCGTGGGTCGATATGGTTGTTTTGGCGGAATTGGCTTCGTTCGGAACCAATCCAAAGACTGCTCAAACGTTACCGGGCCCCGCGGAAAATATGTATGCGGACCTTGCACGAGAAGTTGAGCTTTGGATTATTCCTGGCAGTCTTTACGAGCTCTGCGACGGTGTAATCTACAATACCGCCCCGGTGATCAATCCAGCCGGAGAGGTTGTTGCAAGGGCGCGCAAGACTTACCCATTCGCGCCCTATGAACAAGGCGTCGCTGGCGGTGAGCATTTCACCACTTTTGATGTTCCGAGTGTTGGGCGGTTTGGCGTATCGATTTGTTATGACATGTGGTTCCCTGAAACCACGCGCTCTCTCGTTCATCTTGGTGCGGAAGCGATCATTCACCCAAGCCTAACGGGGACGATCGATCGCGATGTTGAGCTCGCTATTGCCAGAGCTAGTGCCGCAATGAACAACGTGTACTTCTTTGATCTGAATGCGGCTGGCCAGCTCGGCTTAGGGAAATCGATCGTTGTTGGACCTGGTGGCGAGGTGTTGCATCAGGCCGGAGCAGCGCGTGAGATCATACCTGTAGAGATTGATTTTGACTACGTGCGACGAGTGCGCGAACAGGGTTGGCATGGGCTTGGCCAGCCTTTGAAGAGCTTCCGAGATCATAGCGTGACCTTTCCTGCCTATTCAGGAGAGGAATCACCGACTTTAAACGCACTCGGACCATTAAAGAAGCCGGGTGCCGAATAGACTGGGTCACCCAAGCGTATGGGGGCCAGTGCAAGAGGGGTATGTCATGACAAAGCAATGGGGATGGACAAAGAGCAATTTACGTCTTGGTGCTGCGCTCTTAGGTCTGTGGGCGACGGGCGCGCATGCGCAACCTGGTGCTCAAGTCATCTTTGTCGATGACGACGGTGATTTGACCGGATTTGAAGATACCGATGACGCGATCGTTTTCGACGTGGTTCGTATCAAGGGACGCACGGCAGGGCCTGTGTTTTTTGGCGACTACTTTTTCGGCTCAACACCGGCGGCAGCAAGCTATCTCAATGACACGCCGATCTTTGTGAGTCTTGCACCGCTCGATTTCGGTAACTTCGCCCGCAGTGCGGGCGGCCTTCTTGATGTTGAGAGCGTCGATGTTTTTTCGACACCGCAGTCATCTCGTCTCGGTGCTGAAAGCTTGAATGGCGCTGTTCTCTACCAGCAGAGAGAGGCGCAGCTCGGCGAGTATGAGGGACGCTTTAGTGGCTCGATGTCCAACACAGAGGGGTCTGAGAGTCTGGGCTACACGGTCGGCGGTTTCTTCAATGTTCCAGTTGGTGACAAGGCGGCGTTGCGCGCCAATGTCTATTTGCAGGATTTCCCAGGCGTCGTCGACTATGTTAATCTTTATACGCTTGATGAATCGGGCGTTCCTGTAGCCCCCAATGGTATACTGGACGATGGATTTGACTCCGCCGTCTATCGGTCAGTGGCCGATCAAGATGACTTTGAGAGCCTTTATGGCCGCTTGAACTTTTACTGGGCGCCGCGTGATGATATTGAGATATCCATCAATTATCATTATCAAGATGATGAGAGTGGTGGTTTTCGGCAACCAACCGTCGGCGTCGATGGTCTTGGCGAGGCCTTTGGCGAACTTGAACGTGGTGCGGTCATTGCTGAACCTTCTGACCGAGACCTGCATTTAGTATCACTTGAAAGCGAAATCGATTTCGGCTTTGCCAGGCTCACCTCGTCATCGTCTTATCATGAAAATGATGGTGCACGCATTAACGACAGTACTGGTTTCTTCGCCAACAACTTGGCGGTGGATTTCGCTCTCGACTCTGATCTGAACGGAACGAACGATTTGTTTTTTCCGCGGCCACTTTATCAGACGACGCGGACGTTCGAAGATACTTCTTTCGTGCAAGAGTTTCGCCTGACGGATGACCAAGGACCACTGAGATACGTCGCCGGTCTGTTCTTTCGCGATCAAGAGCGGTCATTGCTTCAGCAATCGGATCTTGTGGGCTACGAGGCGTGGGCCGATGCACAGGCAGCGTTCTTCATGATTGATGACTTCGTGTTTTCCGATAGTGTTTTTACGTTTGATCGAACGGAAAATTACCAGGAAATCGCTCTGTATGGTGATGTTACCTATAACCTCACGCCGGCGTTGGAGATTTATGGCGGAGTTAAATGGGTCGATATTGACTCAGATGTTGATACCGCAGTCCGGACAGGTGTGTCGGACATCGGCCTCTCTGAGGGAACATCGAGTTTTACGAATGATGCTGATGACATGCAATTCAATGCGGGTGTGAGTTACGCCATCCAGAGTAATATTCAGCTTTACACAACCTATTCAGAGGGGTTCCGCCGAGGTGGAACAAACGGTGTGTCGACTGAAGGGATCTTCGTCAACGCAGGCGGCTTTGCCTCATTCACTCCTGACACCACGAAGAACTATGATGCTGGCGTTCGCGGTACGCTCGGAACTGTTAAGTTTGATCTGAGGGGCTATTTTGAGGACTGGGACAATCCTCAGTTTATCACGTCAACGGTGGAGGGCGTACTATCTGCGATTGTCAATGGCGAAGAGGCCCGCACCTATGGTCTGGTGGCGGCATTCAACGGTGCGTTGTTCGACAATCGTGTACACTACGGTATTCAGTACACATACACTGATGCAGAATTGAGCGAAGACCTGGTGCTTCCGCCAATTTTTGAAGGCGACACTGGACAACTCTTGGCTTCGTCGGGGTCACGGTTGCCATTTATCTCCGACCACACCATAGATTTTGCATTCGATTATCAGAGGCCGTTGGGCGATTTCTTCCTTATCACTCGTATTGACGGCGCCTATCAATCGCCCCGGCAAAATCTATTTGATCCATTATTTGAGAGCACATCAGTTTTTGATGGTTTCGCTACGGTCGATCTCTCGTTCACCTTGGCGGCGGGTAATTGGAATACGACACTGTTTGTCCAAAACGTCACTGATTCCAATGGTGTATTGGGCGGTGTTGATGACACTTTTGGTGCTGTCAGCGACGCGGAATTTTTCGGCAGTAATGTCGGACGATTCATATTCAATCCGCGTACAGTTGGAGTAGCACTGAATTACAATTTTTAGATTGACGACAAGCGTGTTGGTTGAAGGCGTCGCTCTGTTTACAAAGCGAGCCGAGAGTCGTCTCACCAAGAGCTGAACGGATTGTCGGGAGCATGTCCGACGCTGAGACCGCGGGAGAGGTTGTTAGACGATGTTTGAAGGTCTTCTCAGGCTTGCACTTGTTGCGATCATGCTCGTCGGCACGTCCAGTGCGCGGGCTCAGGTTCTTTTTGTCGATGATTTTCAGGACGGCGACCTCAATGGCTGGCGTACGGGTGGCCGCGGTAACGTTCAGGTGACGTCCTATGGCACGAACCGCTCACTGCAGCTTACACGCGCTTCCTATGCATCAATAGGTCTTCAGCTCACTGACACCCCCCGGGTGCGGATCAGTTTGTCATTTGCGGCTTTAGACCTTGAAGGCAACGATGCCTGTGTCGCAGAAACGTCGGTCGATGGGGGAGAGACCTGGAACGAGTTCCATAGGATTGAGGATGGCAGTGACGATTCTCTGACGCTTTATCCCGGTGCGACCGAAACTGACGTCTCTGCCGACACTCCTTTATTGCTTCGAATACGTATAAACGGCAATGGGGATAACGATACCTGCTGGGTCGATAATGTACAGATCTCGGCGGTGACTCGACGCGATCTGATTTCCGTGGGCCCGCGTCAGAAGCTAACAGCGAACTTCTTGAGGTCCGGTGAAGCGCTGTCGCGGCCGGTCGCGATGCGTGAGTTCGGCCCAATCGATCCCGAGCAGTCTTCACCATCAGCCTTTGAAGGGCGACTGTCTTTTTCCGTGGCAAGGGGCGCTGGAACTTACGCTCCTTTAAGAGACCGTTTCGGCTTTGCTGCTAGCTCGCTGGCGCGGCTAGGATACCCGCCGAGTTTCTCGGTGGACCTTGTTTCCGACGGTGAGCTTCTCATCCCTCATACCCGTGCTCTTCAAGTCACTGATCATGCGGCATGGGATCTTATTCTCTCGGCGGGGAGGATATGGCGAGAACGGGCCGATGGAGATGCATTGCGGGCAGCGATCCCGTTCGCGCTCCAGGAGAAGAATGCCAATTGTACGCATAATGGCATTATCACCTTTCTGATCCGGAATGGGGTGCCTGCGTCTCGCGCGGCCTACCAGATTTCGTCAGAGACATGTGCCTATCATCAGTTTGATATGTGGGGTATGGGGACGATATCGCGTATATCTGAACAAGTGGATGACAAAGACGGCATCATTGCTGGATACAGGCAAGAACGGCGCCGCCGATTACCAACCAAGCCCCTCTCTGAGCTTGGTCAAGACCATCCAACGCTCGACACGGATGCTTTCGGCTCGCCGCAGGACATCAGTCCTGATCACCTGACCACATTTGGCGTTGTTGTGGATGGCGTGCATTACCAGAGCCCTTGTTTCACCCGATATGGCGACTACCCCTTTTGCGAGGAGATGGCGTTGCCGTCTTACTCGACTTCGAAGTCCATCTTCGCTGGTTTGGGGCTGATGCGGCTTGAGCAGCTTTATCCCGGTTCAAGCGATGAGATGATTGCGGACCATGTTTCGGCCTGTCGTCGTGCTGGGTGGAGCGGTATCACTTTTGATCACGCCCTCAATATGGCAACCGGCCGCTATAAGAAAAAAATGCCCGATGCTGATGAAAGTGCAGCGGTCCGCGACGGTTTCTTCCTTTCACCGCTTCACAAGGTGAAGATTGAGCGTGCTTGTGAAGTCTATCCGCGCCGGGAAAGACCAGGTCGAACGTTCGTCTACCATACGAGCGATCACTATGTGCTTGGCGCCGCCATGCGCGCGTTCTTAGCGCAGAAAACAGCTTCCGATGCCGATATCCACCGGACACTGGTTGTGGAGCCACTGGATCAGTTGCTTGGATTATCGGACACGGCAACCGCCACGCGGCGAACAGCCGATGATAGGGCTCAGCCATATGTTGGCTGGGGGCTAACTTTTCTTTCCGATGATATTGCAAAGATCGGCTCTTCTTTGAGCGGAACGTCAGCCAGCACCGGTATGCAGCAATTGTTCGGTCGCGAGGCCCTTGCAACCGCGCTTCAGCAAAACCCGGATGATCGTGGGCTTCCAGCACCTGCTAAACCGATTGGCTACAGCAATGGATTTTGGGCCTATGATGTTGCATCAGCGCTGTCGTGCCAATCTCCGCAACCTATTCCTTTTATGTCGGGATACGGAGGGATATCAGTCGTCCCTATGCCGAATGGGCTGACCTATTATTACTTCAGTGACAACGAAGAGTTTTCCTGGGTGAGAGCCGTCGCGGCCGCTGATCACTTTCGACCGATTTGCAAGGTTCGCTGATGGTCAAGGCTATTCTCCAAAAGTACCAAGCGAGCGGCATTCCAAAGGCGGCACCTGAAGGCCTTGTCGCGGCAATTCTCTTGTCTTTCTTGGCAACGGCAGGCCTTTTTTATGTGAACATCATGGCTGCAATCGTCGACGGACTCGTCGATAGTCTGGGTATCACGGAAAATCAGGCGGGGAATATCGGCTCTGCCAATATTTATGGGGCGGCTATTGGGGCTTTGTCGGCAGTTCCCGTTATCAAGCGTCTATCTTGGCGGCCTCTCGCTATCGGTTCGTTACTGATCCTCATTGCCGTGGATCTTGGTTCGATTGCCCTGCGCGATCCATCGGTCCTTCTAGCGGCGCGCTTTATTCACGGCGTGGTCGGAGGATTTCTTGTGGGTGTTGCGTTCGGTGTGATTGCTAGGACGGCTGCACCGGACAAGACATTTGGGATGATGCTCTTCGTTCAGTTTGGCCTTGGCGGGCTTGGCGTGATGTTCATCCCCCAGCTTGTGCCCGCTTTTGGTACGCCAGTCCTTTTTCTGTCACTTGCATCCTTCAGTGTGGTGACGTTGATGATGGTGCCTTTTCTTGGTGCCTACCCGCCGAAAAACCTCGACGAGGCGAAGGGGACCGAGGGTGGGATCGATATTGGACCGCTGTCATTGACCTTGGTCGCTATCTTTCTGTTTCAGGCCGGGAACATGGCGCTGTTGGCGTTCATCATTCGGCTCGGCCTCGATTATGGTCTTGATCGCACCTACACGAGCACAGCGCTCGGGCTCGCCACATGGGTCGCATTGCTTGGCCCACTGACGGTCATTGTTCTTGGGGTTAAAGTGGGGCGTACATTACCTTTAGTCTTTGGTATGGCCTTGACGCTAGCGGGTATGGGTCTTTTTCATCTAAGCGGCGAACCTTGGGCCTATCTGGTCGCCAACTGTACCACGGGCATCACATGGGGCCTCGTGATTGCCTATCTTCTTGGAATGACCGCAGAGTTCGATGCGGCTGGAAGAATGAGTGCGCTTGGCGGTTTCATCTCGAAAATGGGTCTTGCTACGGGTCCACTTGTGGCGGGCCGGGCACTCGGGGCAGACTTCGGCTTTGGATTTCTCATCAACGGCGCCATTATTGTTCTTGCCGTCAGTACGCTGTTCATGATTGTTCCGTCGATAGTACTCGATCGAAACGCTAAGCACCGTTCAACCAATGAGGTACGTCAATGACTAGGCTCAAGCTCAGATTCCCCGAGCTTCTTACCGGACGTGCGCTGATCGGTGGCTCTTGGATCAACGCGGTCGGCGGTGGATTACGACCTGTCACCAATCCAGCGACGCAGGAGCTCATTGCCGAAATTGCTGAATGCGGCGCTGAGGAAACCGCGGCCGCCATCACAGCAGCAGACCGTGCGCTCAGCGAGTGGCGGCAGACTTCAGGGAAAAGCCGGTCTCAACTCTTGCGAAGCTGGCATGACTTGATCATACAGCACCAAGAGGATTTAGCACATCTTCTGACAGCGGAGCAAGGTAAGCCCTTGGCCGAAGCACGCGGCGAGATTGCTTATGGGGCGAGCTATATCGAATGGTTCGCTGAAGAGGCTAAACGAGTCTATGGCGATGTAATTCCGGCGCGTTCGTCCGATCAACGAGTCATCTGCACCCGCCAACCTGTGGGTGTGGTTGCCTGCATCACCCCTTGGAATTTCCCCAATGCCATGCTGGCTAGGAAGATTGCACCCGCGCTGGCTGCAGGTTGCACGGTGGTGTGCAAGCCCGCCAACGAAACGCCGCTTAGCGCTCTTGCGCTTGGTATTCTCGCTGGAAAAGCCGGAATACCTGCAGGCGTAATCAACATTCTTGCAGGCCGTACGGAGGAAATAGGTGAAGCGCTCACATCCTCCCCGGTTGTCCGTAAACTCACGTTTACCGGGTCGACACCAGTTGGAAAGAAATTGGTCGCCGCTTGTGCAACCACCATGAAGCGCACCTCGATGGAGTTGGGCGGGAACGCACCCTTCCTCGTCTTTGAAGACGCGGACTTGGATAAGGCTGTCCAAGGTGCAATGGCTTCAAAATTCAGGAATGCCGGCCAAACATGTGTGTGCACAAACCGAATATTGGTTCAGTCATCAGTGTACGAACAGTTCAAGGTGAAATTACGAGCGGCCATGGCTGGTCTCGTTATTGGTGATGGTGTCGAAGACGGTGTGACAGTGGGGCCTCTCATCCACGAAAAGGCGGCGTCAAGCGTCAAGGCCATGATAGACCAAGCGGTGAAGCAAGGTGCGGAAGCGATCACTGAAGATCACGAGGGAGTGTCGGGTCCGTGCTTCGTTCGTCCAACACTCCTCGATGAGGTGACGTCCAGCATGGACATCGTCCAACAAGAGATCTTTGGCCCTGTTGCACCACTTATGCGGTTTGAGACCGAGGAAGAGGCGATCCGTATAGCGAACGATACGCCATTTGGTCTTGCCAGCTATTTCTACACAACGGATGCTGCGCGTGTTTGGCGCGTTGGCGAGGCGCTCGATTACGGCATGGTCGGGGTCAATGAAGGCATCATCTCGAATGAAGCCGCTCCTTTCGGGGGAATAAAAGAATCTGGCCACGGACGTGAGGGGTCTCGCTACGGCCTCGATGACTATCTCGATATCAAATATCTCTGCGTCGGAGGAGTTCAACAATGAACGTAACAGCGCTTTCAGTATCGGACGGAACTGTAACCAATGCTCAGTGGCAGGAGCGTAAAAATGCTGCGATGGCTCGTGGAGAGGGGAATATCGCTTCACTCTTTGTAGATCGTGCAAAGGGATCGGAAATTTGGGACATCGAGGGGCAGCGTTACATCGATTTCGCCACCGGGATCGCGGTTTGCAACACAGGCCATAGTCATCCTCGCATTCAAAGCGCTGTGTCCGAACAGTTAGAGCGGTTCAGTCACACATGCATTATGGTGACCCCCTACGGCAGTGCCGTCCGGCTTGCAGAAAGGCTCAATGACGCTGCACCTGGCCCTTCACCCAAGAAAACGATGTTCGTCACCACCGGCGCGGAGGCCGTCGAAAACTGCATCAAGATTGCACGGGCTTACACCGGACGAAGGGGCATTGTGGCCTTCAACGGCGGCTATCACGGGCGCACAATGATGACGCTTGGCCTTACTGGAAAAATAACACCGTACAAAAACAAGTTTGGTCCTTTTCCGGGTGATATTTACCGTGCCCCGTTTCCGATCTCTCACTATGGAATCTCGACAGAGCTTGCAAAAAATGCTCTGGAGTTGCTCTTCAAGACGGACTGTGATCCTTCGGACTGTGCTGCGATTATTGTTGAACCTGTCCAGGGCGAGGGCGGCTTCTATCCAGTTCCGGATGATTTTCTTGTCTACCTGCGCGAGGTTTGTGATCGGCACGGAATCGTTCTTATTGCCGATGAAATCCAATCTGGATTTGCCCGCACAGGT
Source organism: Pseudomonadota bacterium (assembly GCA_039818345.1). Lineage (GTDB taxonomy): Bacteria > Pseudomonadota > Alphaproteobacteria > Caulobacterales > Parvularculaceae > Parvularcula. Next base: position 20,311 of record JBCBUC010000006.1, read on the forward strand.
AAGATGTTCGCCTGTGAACATGCAGGGGTCGAACCCGACCTTATGACTTTTGCTAAAGGCGTAGCAGGCGGCTTTCCTCTCGCCGGGGTGATAGGCAAGTCGGACATCATGGATGCACCTGAACCTGGTGGTCTCGGCGGCACCTATGCTGGATCCCCCATCGGTTGCGCGGCGGCGCATGCTGTTCTCGATATCATTGAGGATGAAGGGTTGCTCGCCAAATCGGCGGCTATTGGAGAGACGTTCAGACAGCGCCTAATGGCGCTGCAGGACCGATATCCGCACCTTATTGCTGAAGTTCGAGCGGATCGGGGCGCGATGATCGGCCTTGAACTGTCTTCAAATGGCGATCCGATGAAGCCGCTCCCTGATCTGACAAAACAGCTGCTGCAACAGTGCTATGCTGATGGTCTCATTGTCCTCACTTGCGGGATGTTCGGAAATGTCTTCCGTTTTCTTCCCGCACTGACGATGGGCGATGATATTCTCGCCGAGGGGCTGAGCGTTTTTGAGTCGGCATTTGATAAGGTCACGAGCTCCCAGACTTGATGGTGGCCGAAGATAGGCGACTGTTGCTGGAGATGATTAACGCGTTAGCGTCATGGGATTCGCCAGTGACGGCGTACTTGATTACAAAGATAGTGTCGTGCCGGCCATCAGTGCAAGTAATCTCTCCGGGAACGTTCTTTTGATTGACAGCGTTGGCGATCGCCTTGTGGAGTGACTTTTTATCGTCGCGCCTTGCCGCAGCGCAATCGTGTACAAACAATCCACTCAGCTACGGGTGGCTTGCTGGCGAGTTTAAAACCGGGCAAACGAACTCAACCGTCTTTAAGAAGATCCTCGTGCTGGTTAAGTGTATACGACTGAGCGTTGAGTATTGGCGAACGAGCTTGCCATGGCATCAATCGAAACAACTCCAAGCTCTACGGATTGAACCGCTATCTCTATGAGTGGGCTCTACCTTAGGGCCGGTTATTCTTGATCAGAAATACGTGACCATCCGTTCAAAGACCTAAATCACTATAGCCAACCTCCCTCGCTTCGACCCATTCGTTAGCGGATTGTCTGGTGGTGGTAGGTTTTCGTCTAGAGGCTCTCTGAGCTCAGCATAAGGTTGAACGCTGAGCCAGTTTTTCTAGGAGGTCTCGACCGCGTGGGTCCCAATCAATCGAGCGTCTTGTCAAAGTTCGGTCGCCAGGTACGTGCCTGGCCAACCGAGAGTAGGGCACTGTAAGGCCTTCCGTAGGCATTGGTTATCCTTTTCAAGTTTTTGCACCGCTTGGCCTGACAGTTGACCCCGGTGGCACATTATCATCATGTGCGTGCGCACGTATGGTATGCTGGCACCGCTTGGTCATGTGAGGCTACCTCCAGGTGGGTTTGAAGGAATGACGATGGTTAGAGTTGACGGTGGAAACGAACGGTCGGAGCAAATAACCGAAAACCCACCGATCGAGTCCCTTTCGGATGTGAGCTACACATCGGGAGTTTACACAGCAAATTCGTCAAGTTCGCTGTACTGCACTCCTGGCGCCGCTTTTTTCTTTCGGCCTTCAGCGCCAAACGATGTCAATGGTCCTCGTCTTTCAGTTAACGGTGAGACCGCTCGGCAGCTCCATGATGCATCTGGCAAATTGAAGGCTGGATATCTTCAGCCTACAGAGGCCTATTTGATCTATCGAGAGCGCGCCCTTTATCGCGTGATCGGTGGCGGCGGCTCGATGACAATCGTGCGGGCAAATAACGTTCGTGGAATAGACGGAATAACATACACAGCGAACTTACCGGTGGGTGTGCCCAAGGTTTCGCACGAGCTGCTGGTTCAGTTTTCACCGTCCGTTGGCAATCGTGATAAACCGACGATCGCGTTTAAAGAATATAACAACAGTGAGGCGCTTTCGATCCGAGACTCAAACTCCGTGCGCCTTTCAGCGGGTGAGCTCAATTCAGCATCGCAGTATCTTGGAGTGATCTCCGGCAAGAGATTTATTCTGATCAATTACGTATCAACTGCAGAGAAAAAAACAAAAGACGAGGCGTTCGCTGCTGCGGTGTCCTTAGATCGAAAGCTGTCCAGCGCATTGATGGCTAGGCAGCTGGGGCAAGTGATGAGCCCACTGACCAATGGCGGTCGTGAACGCGAGCCAGTCTTGGTGACATCAAACCACCATCGCGGTTGGACTGCATCTGTTGGTGATGAGAAGAGGTTGCCGCTTATAGCGTCTAAAGATCTTTATATCGATTATCAGCATTTACGCATGGGCCATACGCATCGATTGATCGCCAAGGCATCGACGTCCTTGTCTTTCATAGATCGGACCTACACGGCATTGGCCGGGACAGTCGTGGACGTGGTGCGCATCGACAAAAAGGGCAATCACTTAGACTTTGTCGTGAGTGGACATCCAACGCCCCCGCATCTCGATGAAAAACGTTCCTATTTGTTGCCGCCCCGAGAGGTGTGCTTCATCACTGGTGGACAGTCGCTGGCCGAGCGTTGTGTGAGTAGCGGCGGATTGCATGGACTTCAATTGGCGCTCAGGGATTTGGGGTCAGCAACACAATCGATTTACGCGCTTAATGGCGCCATGGGTTCGACGGGACTAGTCGATTTCACGGGGGAGGCTGATGATTATTGGTGGGATCATGTAAAACAGGGTCCTGGACCCATGGCGCTTCGTTGGAACGAGATCCTTCAGGGGAGACCGCCATCACAGCCAGAACCACGGTTTGTCTACTGGGTTTTCGGACAAAAGGATTCAGGTGCCATTGGTCAAGTCGACCCTGCGTACACCACAGAATTTTATCTCGCGCAATATCGAGCTCTCTTTACGTGGATGCGTGAGCAACTCGGGCGCCAAGACTTTCCGATTGTTATATCTCCGTATGCGAAAAAAGATAATAATGTGACTCCCAGTGATCGAATGATCTCCGCAATCCGTTGGGTTGAGTTGGATCTCATCAACAACGATAAGCACATACATCTTGGTCCAGCGCTCTATGATTTACCGTTCTCGTTTGCTGACGCGCATCCATCAATGACGGCAACAATCTACCAAGGCTATCGATTGGGGATCGTGATCGACAGACTGTTGAATTCGAGCACCGAGAGCAATGGTCCTAAGATCATCGGGTTTGTAAGAGAAACGGACACCGAGGTCTCGATTACCATTGAGCAGGGGATGCCAGGAAAGGTGTTCGACTCCCCATCTGAACTTGGTCACGTTGGTGTCTTTGCGCAAGGTGAAGATCCGCTTGTCACCGATCCTGCTATCGTCATCAAACAGACGAAAAAGAAGGATAGATCACGTGTGGTTTACACACTGACTCTTGACCGCTCAATCGGGGACGACCCAGAGTTGATGTGGCCCTGGGGCGCCATGACGTCAGTGCGTGAGGCAAAGTTCCCGGTTGATACTCTGAATGTGCCCGTTAGCGCGGGGTGGAACAATCACCCTCCACTTGAACCAATCCGGACACGCCAGATATAATCAACTATGCTTTTCATTATCCCTGCGAACGCCAGTCTTTTGACAAGCGCCCATAGGGTATTGAGTCTCGCGCACCGATGGTCGGTGAACAGAACGAAAATGTCAGCACCTATGATGTGCTGGTGCGCTCGGCCAACATCGCATCGGCGATTTTGTAGGCCGTGCGCGCGAACTTGCGTGCGTTCAACTCGCTGTCGCTTTCGCTTTGCCGAATAACCTCAGCAAGTGTTTGCGCAGCGAAATAGTCTCGTAGAGTCATCCCTGGTTCTAGGTTGTCGGAGCTGCCCGCTGCGGGGAACGCTGCACCGCCCTGTTGGTCTATCGCCATTGTCCACATGTCCTTGTTTGATTGAATAATGAGAGCTTTCGACGACTGGTTAGCAGACTGCTATCACCTGTCTATGACATCAGCGTCAAGGTCGTTGCTGACCAGATGCGGTTAGTTTTAGTCGCCGTTATTACGGCGTATGCAGAAAGAAGACACCTTTGAACCATGATCCACGATAAGTCATCAATGGGCTGGGGCGCCCTGAGGGTGTTACTTAAGATTGCAGGACTTTGGCCTATCAGGCGGGCTGAAGCGTGTGTCAAAACGTTGTCTGGTTTCGACAACTAAGGACGCCGCTTATCATGCCGTATTTGTTGGTGGGTTCTTGAACGAGGGCTGCGCTCACGGTGTGGGCGCTGGCCTGGAAACGGGTTGGTTCCCAGGCCAGTTTTCTTGTTAGTCGAAGGTGTATCTCAGCCGTACACCGACGGAGCGCGGCGCGAGAACGTTCGTCCGGAATGACCGAACGTTTGCACCGAGAATGTTCTGATTGAACAACTCGTTCGCTGCGACGCTCGTCTCTGATAATGAGTTGAAGATATTGTCAGCATAAAGTGTAGCTGTCCAACGATCCGCCTCATAGACAAGGGCCGCATTGGCGCGGCCGAAGCTTGGTAGCGTCAGGCTATCGCCCCGAGCACCTGCTTCGTCGAGCACATCGCTCTGCCATGCATAACCGCCATCGACCGACAATGTGTCTCCCGATGGAAGGTCCCAGACGTAAGTGCCGAAAACAGAGAACTGCGTTTCCGGTGAACCAGGAAGTCGATCGCCCGACTCGCCAGCCTCGAACGCGGTGCCAAAACCAGGCGGCGAAATTGTTGTCACAAGGTCAGGCACATCCTCGGTCAATTCGGCGTTCACGTAGGAGAACGAGCTGCGAATGTTAAAGGAGTCAGTGACCTGCAGGCTACTGAAGAGATCAACACCAATGCTTTCCGCGGCGCCTGCGTTGACAAAAATCGATGTCCCCGCGTTCACCGATGTCGCGGAAATCTGCGGGTCGGTCCATTCGATAAAGTAGGCTGAACCATTGACCACCAGGTCACCGTCGAGCCAGCTGGTCTTGACGCCGATTTCATAGTTATCGACGGTATCAGCCGTGTACGATCGTTCACTAATTTGCCGAATATCATTGGCTGGATCTGGCCCGAACTGTTGACCAGCAGACAACAGGCAAAGGCCTTGCGATGCGTTCGGGTCGAAGGCTGGGCATGGCGCACCGGCGTTTTGACCACCAACGCGATAGCCTTGACTAAAGGTCGCGTAGACAAGATTTCCATTATCAAACGTGTACGATGTATTGACTTTAAAGAGCGTGCCGTTTTCATCGAAATCGGTTTCAAAACCGACATTGTCTTCCACGGCGCCGACCCCGAATGGATCTGACCGTTGGTCGTCGGGCAGACCGTCAAAGACATACTCAACGATCGGGAAGAAGGTCACGTTGCCTGTTTTAAGGTTGTAGTCGTAGTAACGGGCGCCAACCGTGACATCCCATTTCTCAGTGATATCGAAACCAACCTCGCCAAAGAATGCGATTTCGTTCAGCTCTTGTCTGTCAGCGGAAAAATACTCCAGCGTGCCAGTGTCAGGAAGTGGCTCGCCCAAGAACTCGATATAGCCTGGCGTGAACTCCGATGACACAGCGTCATAGGAATTGTCATTGTAGAACGCGCCTACGATCCAGTTGTACCGATGGTCACCTGTAGAAACGAGGCGAACCTCTTGGTTAAAGATCTCGGTTTGATCGTCCTCAAAGGTGAAAGCCGTGAAGGTTGGAAACGTTTCATAGCTATATTCGAGAGTGATCAGAAGATCGGTTTGATCACGTTGCCCATTCTCTGTTGTTTTGGCGTAACCCGATGCCGAGGTGAGTTCCGCGAAACCAAGGTCAGCCACTACTTCTAGGGCCAAAAGCTGGTTTTCGCGCTCATTAGGCTCAAGCACCCGTTGCGCCGATTCATAATCGTCAGTCTGCAGAATACCGCGACGGCCTGATGTGTTCCGACCTCCGTTTTCCTGCTTTTGATAGTAGTAGGTGAGAGTTGCATCGACCGCGTCGATCGGCTGCCAGCGCGCTGCAAAACGACCGGAGAGGATTTCCTCAGTGTTGACATCCTCGAAAGATCTTAGGTTGGCAGCTACCGCCGCGGAATCAGAAAAATCAGGATCAGGGTTCGAGACGCCGACTTCTTGCACCACGAAGGGATAGTCGATGAAGCCCTTATCATCGAGGTAATCAACTGAGCCGCGTACGGCAAAGCGATCAGTAACCGGAAGGTTAAAGGTTAGTCCCGTGTCTGTGCTTAGGCCGTCGCCTTCGTTCAAATAGCTGTACATGTCCGTCCGCACTTCGAGCATAGGCGCATCGAAGCTTGGTTGGTTCGGGATGTAGCGGATGGCGCCGCCCATCGTACCAGCGCCATAAAGTGTTCCTTGCGGCCCAAGCAGCACCTCGACCCGCTCAACGTCATTGATACGCAGATCAACAAAGAGCGGAATGTTGCCGACATAGGTCGCGACCGTGCCGCCACCATCGGGCTGACCAAAGGCATTCTGCAGCGGCTCAGCGTTCAAACCGCGGACAACAATCCTGTTGCCGTCACGTCCGCCTTGGTCCGAAATGTTCAAGCCTGGCACGAACTGAGCAAGTTCAGAGATATCACCGAAACCTTGGCGTTCGAGTTGTTCTTGGCCGACAGCTGCGATGTTGAGAGGAATATCCTGAATCGATTCGGCACGGCGTGTTGCGGTCACGATGAGCGTGTCATCGTCTTGTGCGTAGGCAGACAACCCTGTCGTGCACATTGCGATCAGGCTAACGGAAGATGTAAGCGCTCCAAGACGCGTTTGCTTTTTCACTGCGAGCTCCCCAGCGTTCGGTCGGCTACCCGCACTCCGGGTCCGTCATCCGGCTTTGCGCGTTGCTTCGCCGGTGAGGCTCTTCGCAACGCACAATGGTACGCGATGGAAAGTTCAAATTGATCTAAAGTCAATGCAGAACTGCCATAATGCGGCATCTTGAAGGCAGAACGATGCAAATTGGTCACGATCAGAAGGAGGCGCTGCACGAGGGCTTAAAGCTTTTGGCCAAGCGCCAATACCGGGACGTTCACGCTCAATCGCTCGAGATGATCAAACGAAACGTCGATGATGCCGTCCCGTATTTTCTGTTGGGGACGATCGCGATTGATCACGGCAACTTTGGAAAGGCCGATGAGCTTTTCGGAAAAGCCGCTCTTTTATCACCGGAAACGGTTCTTTTTAGGGCCCACCATGCGCGCGCGCTGACGATGCTCAACCGGCAGACGGACGCGTTTGCGCTGGCGGAGGCTGCGGCGCGTGAACCGATCGACGATGCGCATACAGCCGATACATTAGGGGTTGTCTTGAGTAGGACGGGGTTTCACGAGCTCGCGGTACCGCTATTTGAACGGGCGTCGGCGCTCGATCCGTCCCCGGCAAATTTCCATTACAATCTGGGGTCTTCACGCCAGTTCAGTGGCGATTTCGGTGGGGCCGAACGGGCCTATCAAGCAACGATTGCCCGCGAACCCGCTCACTATCGTGCGTGGTCGTCGCTTGTCTCTCTCTCCAAGCAAACTGAGCGTGCTAATTCCATCGACCGACTCGAGGCTCTTTTTAAACAGTCTCAAGACGATGCCGATGCGCGCCTTCACCTCGGACATGCGCTTGCAAAGTCGCACGAGGATCTCGGTCACTACGCAGAAAGCTTGTCGTGGCTTGGCCGCGCCAAATCGATGAAAAAGGCGAGCCTTGATTATTCAATCGAAGATGATTTGGCGCTCTTTGATGCCGTAAAAAACGTTGATCTTTCAAACCACCCACAGAGCGAATCCAATACCGGACCGTCGCCAATTTTTGTTATTGGCCTTCCCCGTACGGGCACCACGCTGATTGATCGCATTCTTTCGAGCCACCCAGGCGTCACCTCAGCGGGAGAGCTCAACACATTCGCCGGGCTCATCAAATCCGGTGTCGGCAGCCCGTCCAACCTCGTTTTGGATGTTCCGACTTTACAACAGTCCGAAACCCTCGATCTTAATAGAGTTGGTGCTGAATATCTTGCCGCAACGGAAAGGCTCGCTCGCGGTGCCGCGCGCACGACCGATAAGATGCCGCTCAATTTTTTCTATGCTGGTCTCATTTCTCGGGCCCTCCCGAACGCGCGAATCATTGCTGTACGGCGGGGTGCGATGGACAGCTGCCTCTCGAATTACCGCCAACTCTTTTCCACGAATTTCTCCTATTATAATTATACCTTTGATCTGTCGGACACAGCCCAGTATTATCGTACGTTCGACGACCTCATGGCATATTGGCGCCAGACATTGCCCGAAGATCGTTTCATGGAAGTCAGGTATGAAGACGTAATTTTCCATCAGGAGCGCGAAACACAACGTTTGCTGAGCTTTTGCGGCCTGACTTGGGATGAAGCTTGTATGCGCTTTCATGAAAACAGCGCACCCGTCTCAACGGCGAGTTCTGTTCAAGTGCGTCAGCCTCTATATTCGGGTTCCGTTGGGCGGTGGAAGCGTTATGGCGACGCGCTGCTCACCCTCAAGAACAGTTTGGGCGCACTGGCGCAACAGGATTTGGACTAGACAATCAGCCTTTCGCGCTTCCACATGGCCGTTCGTTCGATGGGAGCAGCGACTGTTGGAGACCGAGGATGAGTTTGCCGTTGTCGCGATCGGCAGCGAACAAAGAGTAGCCTGGCCTCGGATCGCTGCCGTGTCAGCGATGGTCGCGTTTTCGCTACCGACATTCATCACCGGCCTCGAAATCAGCGAGGGCCTATCACCCACGAGTGCTTTGGGTGCGCTCCTGCTCGGCTCTGTGATCATTTTCGTGGTTGGGGCAGCGATGGGCGTGATCGGTGCGCTGACCCATATGAGTTCTTATCTCCTTGTACGAATAGCCTTTGGTGACCGAGGCGCTGGTGTCGTGAACCTGGCATTCGCGATTTCCCTGCTCGGTTGGTTTGGGGTCAATATCAATCTCTTCGCCGAAGCCGCGAGCGGGCTGGCGATGTCCGTCTTTGGCGGGTCGCTCCCGTCCTTGGTCTGGATTGCGTTAGCAAGCGCCGGCATGACGATCACGACGCTGATTGGATTTTCAGCGATCAATAGGCTTTCGGTGCTGTTGGTCCCTGTCCTGGCCATTGTGACGGGGCTATTGATTTTTCAATCAGCCGAAATCTTCAGTATTGCTGAATTCTTCGCCCAAGACTCTGGCGAAACTCTCTCTTTTGGTGACGGTGTGTCGGCAGTGGTGGGCGCGATCATCATCGGCGCCATCATCTTACCCGATATCACTCGTTTCGCTCGGCACTGGTCTGGTGCTGTGTACACTGCCTTTTTTTCTTACATCGTGGTGCAGTTGATTGTCATGGGTGCGGCGGCGTATGCCGGCGCCGCGACGAACCAACATGATGTCATTGATCTTATGGTCGACATTGGTCTTGGGGTAGGCGCGTTTGTTATTGTTATTGCGGGCAGTTGGGTGCTCAATTCGCTTAATCTCTACAGCGCTCTTCTCGGAATCAAAGCCACGTTTCCCAACCTTCCAACCCAGGCGCTGACACTTTTTTTGGGTGGTGTTGGTGTCATTGCAGGAGCACTGAACTTGCTAGAGAATTTCATCACCTTCCTCTTTTACCTCTCCGTGATCTTTATTCCGGTCGCAGGTGTTCTGCTGGCAGACTTTTTCGTTATCCGTCGCGATTCCTACAAAATAGATACGCTAACGGAAAATAGGGCTTTCAATCCTAAGGCCTTTTTGAGTTGGGTCATCGGCGCCGTGATTGCGATCCTGATGTCCAATAGTATTTTGCCATCGATCACGGGAATGGCTGCTGTGGATGCCGCAGCGATGTCTGGTTTTCTCTATACGTTCTTCGCGTGGTCGGAGCGCGAGCGGCGCGTCGTCAAGGGGACTGTCCAATGAGAATTGGGATCGACGTAGGCGGAACCCACACCGATGTGGTCGTTATGTCCGGAAGCGACGTTGTGTTAGCGCACAAAACACTGACGAGCGACGACATCATCAGTGGAATTCGGTCGGCATTTGGCCATCTCAAGACAATGGGTACGGACATGACGACCGTTGAAGCGGTCATGATTGGGACCACGCAATTTACCAATGCGGTCATTGCACGGCGTGATATGACGCCCGTCGCCGCCCTCAGGCTTAGCCTCCCGTCCGGGCGGGGACTACCTCCAAAGATCGGGTGGCCAACAGATCTTGCGGTCGCGACGGGCGATTGCGTGCACATGCTCCATGGTGGTTATCTCTATGATGGAAAACCACTCGCTGACATCGATGAGGATGAAATCGATCGTGTGATCGATGATTTGAAGGCACGGAAAATCAAGGCTATTGCTGTGACCTCGGCGTTCTCACCGATGACCAACACGCCGGAACAGCACGTTGCCGATCGCATCAAGGCCACGATCCCAACAGCGCGGTTTACCCTGTCACATCAGATTGGCCGAATAGGTCTCCTTGAACGAGAAAACGCAGCTATCCTCAATGCGGCCTTGCTTGAGCTCGCGGACACTGTGGTGGATGCCTTTGACCAGACCGTGAGTGAGTTTGGTCTCAACTGTCCTGTGTTTGTCAGTCAAAATGACGGAACGCTGATGAAAACAGATTTTGTCCGAACGTTCCCAGCACTGACATTTTCTTCAGGTCCTACCAATTCTCTTCGTGGCGCCGCTAAACTGACAGGGCGCGAGGACGCAATCGTCATTGATATTGGTGGAACCACCTCAGACATCGGCGTGCTGCGCGGCGGCTTTCCGCGCGAGTCCAACATGGTTGTTGAAGTGGGTGGTGTCCGAACAAACTTCCGAATGCCTGACGTTAACGCAATCGGGCTTGGCGGTGGAAGTGTCGTCAAAGATGGTGGTCACACGATTGGCCCCCAATCAGTCGGGCATAGTTTGGTCACCAAGTCCTTGGTGTTTGGCGGCGATACAATGACGGCAACGGATATTATCGTTGCGGCCGGCCACGCAAAGATTGGCGATCCTTCGGCCGCTGAACAGATCCCGCAAGACGTTGTTGAGGCGGGTCTGGCGACGATCCGGCGGACCCTTGAAGATGGGCTACGGACAATGAAAACCAGCCAAGAGGACGTTCCCGTGATCCTGGTGGGCGGCGGCGCTGTGCTGGCACCTGATGAGCTCGATGGCGCTTCCGAGGTCATACGGCCTGATCATAGCGGTGTTGCGAATGCAATCGGCGCGTCGATTGCACTCGTTGGCGGCGAAGCCGAGCGCTTTGTCAGCTATCAGAGCATGAACCGTGACGCGGCGATAACGGAGGTCACCCGCGACGCTCAAAACGTCGCCTTGGCTGCGGGCGCTGACCCATCGACAATCCGAACAACCGACGTTGAGGAAACGATCATTCCTTATATGGACGAAGGCACAGCCCGCGTCCGCGTGAAGGTCGTTGGCGATCTATCGGTTATGGGATCTCAAAAGGCAGTATAAGCATGAAGATTGATATTGATGATCTTGCTGATTTGTCCGCTGGCGCAGCATTTTTAGCGACGGGCGGCGGAGGTGATCCCTATCTGACTTACATCAGCGCCTGTGAAGGACTGCGCCAATATGGACCGGCGGTCGCGGTTACGCCCGATGATATTGATGACAACGCCATGATCGTGGCGCTTGGCGCCGTCGGTGCTCCCACCACCAGCTTGGAGTTGCTGCCGTCCGTCGACGAAAGCATCAAAGTGCTCGAAGCTTATAAGGCATTCACGGGACGGAAGGTTGATGCGGTGGTGTCCTTTGAGATTGGCGGCGGCAACTCGTTGATCCCGATTGTGGCAGCGGCGGCGAACAACATTCCCGTGATTGATGGCGACGGTATGGGCCGCGCTTTACCGGAAGCCACGATGATGACCTATGCGTTGGCTGGAATTGCGCCGACGCCTGCCGTTGCCCTCGATTATCGAGGCAACACAGAGTTACTACAAGCCGAGACGACCGAAGATTACGAACCGATGATCCGTGCTTTCGCCCTCGAAAGGGGCGGGATGGCATTAAGCGCCGAATTTCAAATGACTGGCGCTCAAATGAAGTCCTGTATCGTTCCGGGCACGCTGTCGCTTTCCTGTGCTATTGGCAAAGCCCTTAGACATGGGCGAGAGGACAGGGCGCATGTCATTCACTCGCTCCGTACACTCTTTGAATCATCGATCTACGGATCATTTCATCACGTGTTCGAAGGTATCGTCACCGATGTATCCACCCGCGTTGAAGGGGGTTTTGACGTCGGTCGAGCGGTGATATCTCCGTTTGGGGATGATAATGCTGCGTTACTCAACATTGATATCCGCAATGAATATTTGACGGCCCGCATCGGTAACCGTGTCGTGGCATCCGTGCCCGATCTTATCACAATTGTTGACCACGATACCTCAGAGCCGATCAATGCTGAACGATTGCGCTATGGCCAGAGAGTCAGTGTCTTTGCGATTGGCTGCCCACAACACTATCGCACGGAGGCCGCGTTGCGTGTTGTGGGACCAAGAGCGTTCGGTTTTGAGTTCGACTATGTGCCGCTCTAGCGGCTCGTTGGTAGATAGTCTGTAGACGTCTTTTGTCGATGTGGTTAAGTATTGACGCTGCTGAGCCATAGCCCAACCGCGAAAAGCGCGACCAGCAGGCTCGCCCAGACGATGAGGTTGACCCGTAACGATCGCGCAGCGCTTTTTTGTTGTAGCCACCGTCGGGGGCGAATTCCTTTCCATGCAAAGACGATTTGGGTGGATATTAAGACGCAAATGACATTCAGCGCCACAACGATCGCAGCGGCCAATCCGTGCTGAAGATCACCCTCACCAAAATACATCGCGGCGGCCGCCGATGGCGGTAACAGGGCAACCGCGACCATCACCCCAACCAATGACGATGATAACCCTCCCGTGATCGAGAGCGCGGCCGCCGCACCAGAGGCGAGGGCAAGGGCGACCATCTCTGGGCTGATATCTGTTCTAGCCGCCAGCTCCTGACTCTCCAAATTGACGTCCACGGCCAATGTCAGAAGATAGACTGTTCCAAAGCCGACAATCAGTCCGCCAACGGCCGTTCGCGCCGCCTGGAGCATCGCCTTGGTCGAGCCGAGCGCCGAGGCAAGGCTGAAGCCAAGTATAGGCCCCAGCAGCGGCGCAATAACCATCGCGCCAATCAACACCGCAATATTGTCTTCGTTCAGACCGATCGCAGCAACCACGGCCGACAGCATTGTCAAAACAAGATAGTCCACGGTGAGTTTGCTGTTGCCCATCACCTCATCAAAGAGTGCCTCGCGGACCGCAAGGGTGGACGAGCTTTTCTTATCATTGTTGCTGTCCCCATCGTTCTGTGTGGGTGCAATCCGTGGCAGTGTTGCTTCAACATCGGTCAGAACGAGACGCCACGTGTCGTCGCTTGCGAAGAGCGTTTGCATCGCATCCATGAAGGACTGGCACTGGCTGTCCTCCATGAGCACGCACCAGGTGTCACGTGATCCATCATCCGACGTCGTCCGTGTCCAATCAATTGGATCAGCGCTCGTGATGGTACTTTCAACCAGGTCACGATAAGTTGCGGGGCAGAACAGTTGAATGGTCTTGATGGGTACTGGTCCGTTTTGACGGCGTTTGACGGTACCAAAGGTTGGCCCATCAGGTCCATGCACCGTGTTTGGGTGTGCGCTCGCACGTTTCTAAGTCTATGTATAGCTTGACATAAAGAGGCAATATTGATGCCCGAACGCGGTTATCAAGACGGCGATTGACGGTTATAGAAAGTCGAGTTAACTTGATAAACAGACGGAAGGCGGATCGAATGCGCGTATCGGTAGCGTGCACGCAGATGGCGTGCTCTTGGAACATCGACGGCAATGTGCAGCAGGCTGAGAAGCTTGTACGCGAGGCGGCGAGCAAAGGTGCGCATATAATTCTGCTTCAGGAGCTTTTTGAAACACCCTATTTCTGTATCGATGAGCAAAACCGTCATTTCGATCTTGCCTCTTCGGTAGATGAACAACCGACCATTAAGGCGTTCCAATCATTGGCCAAAGAATTGGGTGTCGTGTTGCCCGTTTCTTTTTTTGAGCGATCAGGATTAGCCTTCTACAACTCTGTTGTGATCGTTGATGCGGATGGTTCCATCGTCGGCCACTATCGAAAAAGCCATATTCCGGACTTTCCGGCCTATGAAGAAAAATTCTACTTCAGCCCAGGCGATACAGGCTTCCAAGCCTTTGACACGCAGTTTGGCCGAATTGGTGTCGGGATATGTTGGGACCAATGGTTCCCTGAAGCCGCACGCGCAATGGCGTTGAAAGGTGCTGAACTTCTTTTCTATCCGACGGCGATTGGAAGCGAAGTCTATCAACCAGAACTTGATAGCAAAGACCATTGGCAAATGGTCATGCGCGGACATGCCGCCGCCAATATAATGCCGGTCATTGCATCCAATCGTATTGGAACGGAGCGAAGTGACACGGGGGTCGAGCTTGAATTTTACGGCTCGTCCTTCATCACCAATCAGATTGGGGACGTGTTGCTGAGCGCAGACCGCCAATCAGAAGGGGTCTTGGTTCAGAGCTTTGACCTCGAAGAGATCAGACGACAGAGGAGAGAGTGGGGCGTCTTCAGGGACCGTCGACCTGATCTTTATGGGCCACTCCTAACGCTCGACGGCGTGACGCGGGCTCCCACGGGATAGTCTTTGCGCATGGCTATCTTCCTCCGCTATTTCGCCTTTTCCGTCATTGGGACGGTGATGTTGCTGCAGCTTCTTTTGTTGCCGGGGGTGGTTGGTGTACTGGTGGACGAGGGTGGCCTTAGCGAAGTTGCCGTCGGCTGGCTTGCATCCTTGGGCGCCATGGGCGGCGCGGGTGTCAGCCTGGTGATGGCGATGCGTATGCGCCACATTCCGCCGCGCAGAGTTGCAGCAATTGCGATAGGCGTTGCGATTGTTCTTGATGTTCTATCGGCTTATACGGTTGGGCCATCAGTCCTCTTCTTTATCCTCCGTATCTTGTCAGGTATGGCAACGACAGTCGCCTATGTTCTGGCGATTGCGGCCTTTGCTCGGTTCCCTTCTTTTGAGCGTGGGTACGGGTTGTTTGTTACACTGCAGTTCATTGTCAGCGGTGTCGGCCTCTATGTCTTGCCGGTCTACTCCGCTAGCATTGGTGCGGATGGGCTTTACCTCATGTTTGCTGCCAGCGGTGTTCTAGCCTTGTTGCTGACGCCCTATTTACCACAAAAAGCGCCGTCCAATGACGAAAACGTTCAGCCCGATAACGAGCTGAACGGCAGCCACGAGCTCGGCGTGCTGCTTTCGATCGCCACGGTGGCCGCTGTTGTCGGTTTCGGCGTTTATGAGATGGCCAATAATGCACAATTCACGTATACAGAGCGATATGGAGTTGCGCTTGATCTGTCTGATCAAGCGATAGGGACGACCTTGTTGATTGCGTCTCTTTTGGGAATTCCCGGTGCGTTCGCTATTGTCGTCACGGGAGACCGCTTCGGCTATGTTGTACCCTTGGGCATTGGTATCGGTTTATCGATCACTGGGTTGGCCGTGTTGATTGGAACACAGACGCTCACGGGCTACCTCGTTGGTAACTGTTTGATGGGGTTCTCATGGGCATTTTGCCTTCCCTATATACAAGCCTTTCTTGCATCATTGGATCGCAACGGTAGCGCGCTTGCTGGGGGGTCAACCGCTTCTACGTTGGGCGCAGCGATTGGCCCTGCGGTCGCGGCATCGTTTGTTGGTGGCGGTGGTTATACATCCGTGTTTGCTGTATCGATCGTGATGTTTGTTGGAGCAATCACCCTCTTCTTCTTCTCCCGGGCCAAGGTGGCAACGCAAAAAAAACTGGTGGCAACATGACTTTTGAGATCCCTACAGAAGATCCCCGTCAAGACGGTTTTTACATGCCCGGAGAATGGGCCCGCCATGAAGCCTGTTGGATGGCCTGGCCTGCTCGTGACGGGATGTGGGACGATGAACCTGCGACGCAAAAAGCCTACGCCGATGTGGCCAATGCAATCGCCCGATTTGAAACCGTCAATATGCTGACTCCCTCGCGCTACGTCGAAACAGCCAAGTGCCTCTTAGGCGCGAATGTGCAGGTCATCGAAGCGATGATCGATGATTCCTGGGCGAGGGATTCAGGGCCAAATTTTTTGGTCAATGAAGAAGGAGCGGTCGCAGGATCATGCTGGACCTTCAACGCCTGGGGCGGAAAATACCAACCTTTTGATCAAGACGCGAAAATGGGCGCTTTCATCCTCAACGAAGTTGGGGTGCGGAATTATATCTCTCCGCTCATCGCAGAGGGAGGAGGAATCACGGTGGATGGAGAGGGGACCATCATCACGACCGAATCCTGTTTTCTCAATAAAAATCGTAATCCCGATTGGTCTCGAGCCGACATCGAAGCAGAGCTCTGCAGAACGCTTGGCGGGGAAAAGGTTATCTGGATCCCAGGTGATCCCGAAGAAACGGAGACGGACGGTCATATCGATGGCATCGCTGCTTTTATCGAGCCGGGCCGTGTTTTGGTCGAAGTCAATCCCGATAAGACAGACCCACACTATCCGGTTGGGGTGATGAACAGGGATGCGTTGAAGAACCAAACCGATGCCAAAGGGCGCAAACTCGAACTCGAATTTATCGACGAGGGCGTTTATCACGAGGATCGATGGAATGGGGGATGCAGCTCTTACATCAATTCGTATCTCGCCAATGGTGCTGTGATCGTTCCGGGCTATGGCTATGATCGCGATCATCTGGCAGTGGAGACTTATCAACGCATTTACCCAGATAGGGAGATTGTCCAAGTGCAGATCAATGATATAGCGATCGGCGGCGGCGGTGTTCACTGCATCACCCAGCAGCAGCCCTCACCATTGGTTTAACCGCTATGGCCAATCGACAAGTCATCGGCCTACGAAAGAAAACGACTGCCACCCGAGCAAGGGGCCGAGAACGGCGGGAGAAAATGATCGGTGCCGCTTACGAGCTGCTGTGTGAATTGCCGATCGAAGAGATATCCTTTCGGGATATCGCCGAACGCGCCGATATTCCCGAAGGATCAGCCTACCACTTTTTTGCGAACCGCTTTGACATTTTTGCCGCTCTTGCCAACTCATTGAGCGATGTCTTCATCGATGCCCATCGCGATCCAGTGCCAGCCGCAAAACGAGCAACATGGCGTCTGCTTGCGGCTCATTTGGTGGATGTCGGCGCAAGTGTCTACGAACGAAACCCGCCGGCGCGGCAGCTCTTTATTGGCGGCAAGGCGCCTCCGGAGGTGAAACAAGCAGATCGTATCAACGATCGCGCTGTGGCGAAGGTGATGTTCGAGGTCGTTTGCGAGCACGTCGATATTCCAGATACAGAAGAGATCCGCGATGCGTTCTTCTTCTTTATCGAGATCACAGATTTGATCTTTACACTCTCCGTGATCGAACATGGGCACATCACGCCAGATATGCTTAGCGAGGCAAAGCGGGCGGGCGTGGCCTATTTGGCCAGCTATCTCGATGAGCAGTGAATCGGGGTACTGAACGATTCGGCGGCCGATACTGGCCAACTCGATCTTCAGCCCTGCTCCCAGTCTTGCGCGAGCCGAGGTGCCGTCAGTGCCATAAGTATTGCGGCAATGACGTAAAAACTGCATCCACATAAAATAGCGTAGCGGAGACTCTCGTCGCCCAGGCGAAGCGCTAAACTGTCTGATATCAGCCCAATCACCGTTTGGCCTGCGCCGATCCCGATGAGATTGTTGATGAACAAGAAGATCGCCGACGCCGTTGAACGCATATGGGGCGGCACGAGATGTTGGAAAGCGGAAATCACTGGGCCAAGCCAAACGAGGCTGAGCGCTGTCGGCACCAGCAGGACAACAAATGCCAGTCCCAAGGATGGGGTCAAAACGCCAATGATCAGAAAGGGGACGGTGAGGGCGAACGCTGCTGCTGGAACCAAGGCGTATGCGGATTTCCTCTCAGCGCCAAACTTATCAGCAAGCAATCCGCCCATCCAAATTCCAGCGATTCCCCCCACCAGGACGATTGCGCCGTAATAGTATGCGGCAAAGAGGATGGGGCTCGGATCAGGCGGGACCAAGGCGCCAGGCAGAAAGCCCATAAAGACCGGCAGTTCAGTTCCAAAACTCCGAACCAAGAAGGAAGGGACCCACAAAAAGAGACCATAACCCATCATCGACGAAAAAGCAGCGCCGAGGCTCAATCCCCAAAAGCTCGGCTTTCGCACCAAGGTTGCGGATACCTCACGGATCGCCTTCACCAAATCGGTCGGGGGCGTGACGGGCGGGGCGGCGTCGTAGCGCCCACGCTCAGGTTCTCGCACTGTCCATTTCAGCAAAGGCGCGATGAGCACACCAGCGCCGCCAACGATAAAGAAAGCGATACGCCAGTCAAAATAGGCAGTCAGAATGCCCCCTAATACAATCCCCGTCGCACTACCGATCGGGATGCCGAAGGAATAAACGGCCAATGCACGACTGCGCTGATGGCTCGGGAAATAGTCGGCAATAAGACTATAAGCTGGCGCGACGCCGCCCGCTTCCCCCACGCCAACCCCCAGGCGTGCGAGAAAGAGCTGGCCATAGTTCTGCGCCGTTCCGCAGACCATCGTGAACCCGGACCAGACCGTCAGGGCAATGGTCATGATTAAAACACGGTTCCGCCGATCGGCGAGCATCGCAATGGGAATACCAAGAAAGGTGTAGAAGAGAGCGAACGCAAGACCAGACATGAGGCCCACTTGCGTATCCGTTAGTCCAAGTTCTGCCTTGATCGGAATGGCCAAAATTCCGATGATCTGGCGATCAATGAAGTTAAACGTGTAGACAAGGATGAGGACCGATAGGATCCAACCGCGATAGGTAGCGCTAGGCTCTCCCGCATCGGAAGACGTGCTCACTCGTTTACTCCGCTTAAGGATGGGGCAAGGAAGGCGCGGATATCGTTGGCGAGCCGCTCTGGCATCTCCTCCTGCGCCACATGGCCGACACTGGGATAGTTGAGGAGCTTGGCGCTCGGAATCAGTGACTGCATTTTGGGTCCATCGGAGGGCGGGATCAGCGCGTCTTCCTCACCCCAGATAATCAGCGTGGGTGCTGTTAGTTTCTTGAGATCGGCTTCAGGATCAGGAAGCGTGAACTCTTCGAGTGACTCGACATAGGCTTGTCCGTTACCGCGCATCATCGCCAATGTCGTCTCAACACGTTCTTCTGAAGCTGTTGCGGCGCTGCCGTAGACATTTTCGAAGGTGGCTTGCACGGTCGCTTTGTTGGGATGGTGCATAAAGAAGCTGACGGTTGCTGGCACCGCAGCGGGTTCATTGCCCACGCCGTTAAAAGGAAAGGCGCCGGGGCTGACCAACACGAGCGCGCGCACGCTGTCAGGATTTTCAGCGGCAAACCGCCATGACACGAGACCGCCCAACGAGTTTCCAAGCAGTACAGGGTTTTCGAGCTCTAATGCTTGGATGACCTCACCGAGAAAAGCTGCTCGTTCTGTCGGGGCGTACCGCTGCTGCGGATCAGGGCCACTTAACCCATGGCCGAGAAGATCGTAACGGACGATCCGGTAGTCCCCGACCAGTTCCGCAGCCACCTGGTTCCAGCTTTCCAGGCTAAAGGTGAAACCGTGCAGCATGAGCAGGGTAGGCGCATCCTTTGGTCCTTCGTCGCGGACGCGGATGGTTGCGCCGGCCACGTCGACAAAGCGGTCGACGGAGGCTAAATCAGATGATGCGTGTTCGGTGCGATCACTTTCACCAGAGGTTTGGTGATGCGTGTACGATGTATAGCCGCCGATGACGACGGCAACGATCAGGAGGGCAGCGATAAGGGCGCGCGCCATGGCACCACTCCTTGGCAAATGATGCTGTGACCTCAGCTTGCGTCTCGCAACACAAGCCGAGGCCTGAGGCTAGGCTAGAAGCTCAACTCGACCGTGGCGAAGACCTGCCGAGGTGGGCCGTAGAAAGAGGTGGCCACCCCAGTCGTTCCAAGCGTCGATGTCAAAGGTTCAATGAAGCTACCATCTTGGTTCTGTGCCAAGAAGTTGTACCCCGCAACACGGTACTCTTCGTCTGTGAGGTTTTTACCGTGCACGCCAACGGTGAGCCGTCCGTCTGACGACTTCCACACAATGCTCGCATCGAACAGTGCATAGCTGTCTTGATCAATGAAAGCGTTGGGTATCTCGAATTGGTTCACCTCCGAGCGATAGGACGTGACCGTCAAAACGCTCAAATCACCGCCAGCGAAGGGTCGGGTGTAGTTGGTGGTCAAGCTTGCTGTGGTTTCAGGCGTGTTTTGAACAACCCTGAGATCCGAAACGTCGGTTGGTTGACCACCGACGAGTGCTTCGAATTCGGTGTATTCAGCGTCGATCACACCGACACTGTAGGCCGTGCTGAACGAATCACCTGCACCGGTCAGATCATCTGTCCACAGCATCGATCCTTCGAGTTCGACACCGAAGAACTCTGCCTCGCCCGCATTGGTCGTGACACCGACGAAGGTTTGATTGCCATTGGCATCCTGACCACCGAACGATCCAGGAATTTGGATGTCTTGGTAGTCAGCGAAGAACACGGCGATATTATTCCGAAGGCGTCCATCAAGCAGCGTCGACTTCCACCCCGCTTCGTAGGAGTTCACGGTCTCTTCATCGAACTTCATGAAATCAAAGACTTCGTCCTCTGAAACGATGCCGTCACCATTCACGTCGGGTGCCGATGTGGTCTGACCGCGGGGGTCAAAACCGCCGCCCTTGAAGCCTTGGCTGTAGCTCACATAAAAATTATGCGACGCGTTCGGGCTATAGGCCAACGAGACTCGAGGATCGAAATTCGTGAAAGTCTCGGAGTCGTCAAAATCCGATGTCGGATCGCCGAACGGTACTTGCGCATCGGGATTGCCGCCGAGTTCTGGTGTGCGGCCCGAGATATAGCTTTGGCGTAACACCCGGCTTGACCGCTTATCTTCCGTATAGCGACCACCAACTGAGAGCTCAAATCCCGGTAACCCTAGGATCTTTTCAAGATCAAAGCTGGTTTCAGCGAAAATTGCCCAGCTTTCGGTGTCGACGTCGCCAAACGTGTTGGCGTTGAAACCAGGAAGTGTCGGGACAATCGTGCCGAGCAGCACGTCGAAATTGGTGAGTGCATTGGCGTCGATGTAAAAGACACCCGCCACACCGCTGACAGCGTCGCCCTCATAGGTCAGTTGCACCTCTTGGGTGAACTGCTCGTTTTCGTAGATCGCAGGCACATCAAGATCGACCGCAGGCAGAGCGTCAAAGTCAATTTGGGTCTCCGTCTCGTCCTCGCGTTGTGCCGTGATCGATTTGAGGGTCAGATTGTCTGTCAGCTTCAGCTCTGCGGTGAGGGCGACACCCCATGCTTCGAGTTCATTGGGGCCTTCTATTCCGCCAGCGGTATCAAAGACATCGGTGACGCGAGGGCCGTTAGGATCCGTCAGATCGGGAATTTCGCGGAACCCCCCGCGGATGTTCGATGTGTCTTCGAGGTAGTCGCCAGCGAGACGGACGAACAGTCTGTCGTTCGGTTCGAACTCGACTGTCGCGCGGGCGGCGATGATCTCTTTGTCGTAATTCTCGGCACCCGTCGTTACGTTTTCTCCGAAACCATCCCGCTTAAAGCTCGCGATCGTTCCGCCCACACGGAGGGTATCAGTAAGCGGTGCTTCTGCCGTGACCAGAACATCGCGCTGGTTGAACGAGCCATAGGTTCCGCGGACCGAGACGCTCGGTTCATCACCGATACGCCTTGTGACATATTTCACAGCGCCACCAATGGTGTTGCGGCCATAAAGGGTACCTTGTGGTCCCCTTAGAACCTCGATCCGCTCGACGTTGTAAAGGTCGAGAACGACCCCTTGCGGACGATTGAGGTAGACATCGTCGATGTAAATGCCGACGCCATTTTCAAAACCTGCCACCGGGTCTTGCTGACCGACACCGCGGATAAATGCCGTTAGTGTCGTGTTGGTCCCGCGACTGACCTCTAAGGTCACGTTGGGGGTGGTCTGGGCGACATAGGTGATATCAGGTGCACCCAGATCTTCCAGTTGTTCACCACTGATTGATGTCACGGCCACTGGTACGTCTTGAAGACTTTCACCGCGGCGCCGCGCGGTGACGGTGATGACGTCATTGGTGGCGTCCGAGGCCGCATCATTGATGTTGCTTTGCGAAAAAGCTGGAGCCATCGCCATGGCGCCAACCGTTAGGGCAGCCGTGCCCACACTGAGAAACCAGCGGTTCATTTCATCCTCCCTGTCCGAACGCCTTTTTTTGGCTCGGATCACATTCTTGTTTGTTTTTGCATAATAGGCGCGAATGGACCTCGGCAACACGACCGGAACGATCTTTGAAAGTGAACACTTTCGATCATTTTAGTGGCGTCTATGTCGCCTCGCGACGGCGGGTGTCACGCCTTTGCGCGCTCGGTAGGCTCGGTTGAAGCTGCGCACATCAGAGAAACCGAGGCGCGTCGCAAGGTCGTCCAGCGTGATCGGCGTCGACAATAAAGCGTCAGCTCGCTCAACCATCACGTCGCTCAGCAGTGAGCGAAAATTCGTTCCACGCTCGCTCAGCTTACGTCGTAGTGTCGCAGCACTCATGCCCAGTTCGGCGGCGACCTCGTCTTGCGATGTGGTGCCCTTGCGAATGGTGGCCAGCACGAGGTCTGGCAATTGTTCGATGCTGCCGCTCATCTCTTTGAGAATTTTAATTTGGGTCCGGACCACTGCTTCAAACGTTAGATCTTCGCGCTGCGGCCGATCGACCAACTGGTCTGCCAGATCTGCGTTATAGCGCAGTCCGTATACCTTGGAGCCGTATCGGATGCTGGTCAGACCATCAAACGGTACCGACGGCTCTGGGGTTTCCCGCCTCAATGAAACACCGAGAAGTCCTTTGGATGCCTGTTCAGGCGCCGTCAGCACGAGAATCGCATGAGCAAACAAGAGCGTCTCCTCCATCACCGATAGGACCGTCTCCGGATCGTCCAACGCGAAGGGAAAGTCGCGATCGTCGATCTGAAAGGTGAGGGCGCCGGAACGCCGAACAACTTTGTTGAAATGCCCACCATGCAGCAGGTTGAAGGCATCAGCCACCCGTCCGGCGGCCTCTGACAGGGTCACTTCGCGCGGCAGCTGCGATAGCACCAGCTTGGTCGACCCCGGCATCAATTGCCGTTCCGACAACGCACGCGCCTCATCGCCGAGGCTTTGGACCTCAACGAGCTGGCACTGAAGCCGGTCGATTAAGCTGGGCAACGCCTCCTCCCGTGTGACCCTCCAGGGCCTTAAATCACACGTTGGGCAGAGGTCACAATCCGGGGCTTTCCTTAGGGGAAAAGCCCAGAGGCGCGAATCAGTCAGGCGCGTTCACCGTCATCCGCCAGAGGATTGTGTTGTCAGCGTCGATGTCGTCGGTCCAAATCAGCCGGGCAGAAGCATCCCATGCAACGTCGTTATAGCCGAAACGAGCGCCGATCTCGTCCTTGGTGTACTCTGTCGCCTCTATCCAATCGCCATCATCAAAGCCTGCTTCCTTCCAG
The DNA here is from genome assembly GCA_039818345.1 of Pseudomonadota bacterium. Classification (GTDB taxonomy): domain Bacteria; phylum Pseudomonadota; class Alphaproteobacteria; order Caulobacterales; family Parvularculaceae; genus Parvularcula. Next base: position 43,809 of record JBCBUC010000006.1, read on the forward strand.
CCAGCGGGTTCTTCTGTGATGGTATACTGACAATCGATTAAGGGTTGCCTTGATTTCTCACAACTGGGGTTGAGCGGCGCCTTATGGGTGACAAAGCCGCGCCAGTCATTGGTGGTTGCTGCAACGACTGTTCCGTTCGCTGTTTCAGCAATCTGGACGATAAGTCCGCCATCGCCGATTTGCTGGGTCAACGTGAACCAAGCCCCAATCGGCAGAACACCGAACAATGAGCCGATATACTCGAGCCCGCTATCGTTCTCGATGAAGTCCTTCGACACCAGCGCAATCGTCAGCGGATAACGGGCGAGGAACGTGAAAGTGTCCGCATTAAAGGAGCGCATCGTGGTGATCGGGACCGAGTCTTCTCCGACCAACTCTCCGTTAACATAGAGCGCAAACCAATTGTCCGCCCAGACCGAAGCGGTGAATTCAACGTCTTCAACCTGCTCGATCGTTCTTGCTACCGATGTTTCGATGGCATTTTGCATGGATTCGTCTTGAGCGAGCGACGAGGAAAACGCCGCTAGCCCGAGGAAGGTTGCGATAGAGCGGTGAAACATCATCTGCATAGTAACCTCTTTTGATCCTAGCGGGATCCTTGGTGAGCGATAGCTTGATCTGCCCACGGTGCACGATCTTCTAACCCTCCAAAAAAATCAGGGTCGTCGACGACGTCCTGAAGAGGGATTGCGATGCTGGCGCCCCGAGGAAAGGCGTTGAGCGAGGCGGAAAGTTCCATCACAAGATCCGGCTGCTTGCTCGCGACGTTGCGGGTCTCCAGCGGGTCGCTCTCGATGTTGTAAAGCTCTTTTTTACCGCCGCTTTCAATCAGTTTGTAGGGGTAGCGATAAATCGCCAATGCTTCATCGAGTTGGCTGGTCTGCACGATGTAGTCCATAGAAGGAGCGGGCTTTTGGGACTGAACAGCGTTCCATAGAGGGCGGCCGTCAAATTGGGCGCCATCGTTTTCTTTCTGTGAAAGCTCCATCAGTGTCGGGACCACATCTTGTACGGTCACCATAGAGTTGTAGTGACCCGGCGTGAGTGTTCCCGGCCAGTAGATGAAAGACGGAACACGGACACCCCCTTCCGACACGGATTGCTTACCCCCTTTGAAAGGGCGGTTGTCCGATCCACCATCCCGTAGATTGGTACGGACAAAGTCGATGAACTCCGGGGTGGCATCAACATCGAAACGAGCCTCAACCGTCTTTGTAAAGAAAGGCTCGGGGATATGCTGTGCAGGGTTCTTTGCGATTAATCCGCCATTGTCGCTCATGAACCAGATGAGGGTGTCTCGCTCGATGCCCTCGGCAATCAGCGTCTCGTGAATAGTGCCAATGGCGGTATCGAGTTCATGGACCATGGCGGCGTGGATCCGCCTCTGCTTCTTCCTTATTGATCGGTAAGGCTCAAGGGCAGCAGATGGTGCTTCATTCGGTAGGTGAGGTGCGCCAAAAGCTGCGTAGAGAAACAAAGGCTGATCGGGGTTTCGGCCTTTGATCAGCCGCACGGCTTCTTCGGCAAGAAGCTGCGTCGTGTACCCCTCTTCACGAACAGTCACACCATTGCGCTGCCAGTCATATCCGCCGCCGTGGACCTTGTCGTAATAACCGACACCGCCTGTAAGGTTCCCGTAGAAATGATCAAATCCCCTCGCATTCGGATGATAGTCGAGGTCCCGGGGACCAAGGTGCCATTTTCCCGTGAGCGCCGTTTGGTACCCTGCCGCCTTCAGACGATCGGCGAGGGTGCGTTCACTCAATGGTAGGCCACTGGGGTTTTTCTTCGAGATCGGATTAAAAATACCAAGCCGAAGCGGTGATTTACCGGTTAGCAAAGCCGCTCGCGTGGGGCTGCAGGAGGGTTGCACATAAAAGCGGTTCAGCGTCACCCCGGCGCCAGCGAGCTGATCGATCACCGGCGTCCTAATCTCACTTCCATTGTATCCCACGTCCCGCCAACCAAGATCGTCGGCGAGAATAATGATGATATTCGGGGGGCGGTCCGGCGGCGTGACGGCTTCGGTTGGAGGCACGGGGGGCTCATCAAGATCGGTTGTCATCGAGAGAACAGCTTGTTTCGATGCGCGCACCTCGATCTCTTCTTTGAGGTGAGCAAACGTGATGAGGGCAATGATGGCACCAAATGATGAAAGCAGTATAATGATCAATCGACGCATGGTTTGGCCTTTCTCGCTTCGCTCACCATGCGCTTTCGCGGTCGTGCCGCCCCATCCAGTCGTAGAACACGCCTTCGGGATCGTATCTCGAACGCAGAGCGTCGAGCCTTGCGAGATTGGAATCGGCCATAAACCGAGCAGGCCTTTGCCCAAGATTTTCGTCCGCCAGCTGAATCCCTATAGAGACGCCTTCCATCCGCTCCATGCATTCGGTTGCCCAGCCGTCATAACGTTGATCATCCTCAGCTCGGTTCCATTCTCCGTAAACAGCCAAATACCGATTGGCTTCGAGCGAAAACGCCATATCGGGTCTCTTTTCGGGTGGATACCAATTGAGCCAGAGACTATGGCTTGGGGCGGGAGGCATTGAATCGGCGATGTGGTTGAGGCCGGGGAGGAGGTCGTCAATCGGGGCGTTGGTCCATATATTATCGGCACACCAACGGACGTTAGGCGGGAAATGCGTGACGTTGGCAGCCGACGACATCACGCTCGTCGACATAGGAACAAGCGGCGTTGTGAAGCTTGCTTTTTTTCGAATGGGGCTCTTGTCGATAAAGCGGACGGACTCGCGCGCCTCTTTCCAATTATGCGCCAGGACCGGCGCTATAACCTCTAGCCCTGGCTCGAAGACACCAAGAGCTTTCGGTGTAATGAGCATTTGAAACTCGACTGAGCGTGCGATATGCGGCCCGATTTCATCAGCCCAGCGAAAGACATCGTCCAGGTGCTTTCGCTTGAAGACCTGCATTTTCATGCCCGTAAAACGAGGGCGCTGATGCAGTTTCAGGTGATAACGGACGACAATCGCAAAAAAGCCAGGACCAGCGCCGCGGGCAGCCCAATAAAGATCCGCATTCTCTGTTGCTGAAGCATGGACAAGGCGCCCGTCGGCCAGGATGAGATCCAGGCCCAGCACGCTTTCCGCCGCAATCCCAAGTTCACGACTGCCCCAACCAAACCCGCCTTGGAGCAGAAAGCCGCCAAGCGCGACGTCAGGCGCGTGCGCGATCGGGAAGAACAAGCCGTGTTTCTTGAGGGCCCGATCAAGATCAAGTCCCCAACAGCCCGGTCCAACGAGCGCCGTCCTTGCTTCTGCGTCGATCTCGATCGTGTTGATCCGGGCTAGGCTTAAAAGAAGCCCGCTGTCCCGTAAGTGGTTTTGCGCCCATGAATGGCCACCGGAACAAAGACTGATGTGCAGTCCCTCCTGGCGCGCGCGGGTAACCGCTCCGTGAACGTCAAGGAGGCAGTTGGCTTCGATGAGCACATCAGGGCGCCGTCCTGGATCACGCCCGTTAAAACTCGTCGCAAGGACGGCCTTATCGAAACCTGGCGTGCCGCGTTCCCAGACCCGCCCTTTGCCTTTAGGACGTTTCATGCCGCCCCCTTTTGCGCACCAGGACCGAAAGCCTTGTAAAGGCGCGGTAAAAACCCGGCGAGATGCGCCATTTCTTGCGCGTTGTGCACAAGAAGTTCGGCTGGATTGGGGAGCATGGCGCTGCCTGGACGACGAAGTGCGACCGCCAATCCGCGGCGGAGTGGACCTGGATTCTGGCCGATGGAGGTGTTCTCCCCGCCAAGCCACATGCGGGAACGCATCTCACAGCCGGTGTCGGTCGGCCTTAATTGGTGCAAAAGCCAGCCTGCCGATAATGGCGTGCCAGGCATACCCACTCGCGCACAAATCACCACTTCGCCCTGCTGCGAAAGACGACCTTCATCAAAGCCCATCTCAGAGGGCGGAACAAAACTGATAGAGGCGTTCTTTTTATCGGCACCAAGATATTCGGTGATCAGGGATGTGCGGCCAATATAGCTTTCATCATCGCGGCCATCTGCCCATTGCGCGGAGATATGGGCCTTTGGATGCCACAGCTTGTACCTTAACGCTTCACAGCCGTGCCAGCCAAACCACCAATCCCACATCGAAGGGGACACGCCGGGCATATCTGTGAGGCAAAATACCCGTATACTGTGCGAATTTGTTCGTGTGTAGCCCGATTCCACGGGCCAATTGCCTGGCTCCAGCAAGGACGGCGCATCGGCGACGGGAGGGAAAAGCTCTTGCGCTTGTTGTCCGATCAAAAGCGCCTCTGCAACCTGCGGCTGAAGAGGGGGGAGGTCCGGATTGTAAAACGCAGCATACCGACCAGATGCTCGCTCGGAGTCGGAGTAACCCAGTCCTTGATCCGTCATCGCTCCCTCTTGCGCATCCTGTTGATCGTTGTATGTGTATTGTAATATGGTACAGATGTATTGTATAATGGAACGATCAAGGAAAAACAAGGGGCGCTCTGCACCATGACAACCGGTGGCGGCATTCAAGTGATCACCCGTGCAGCGGAGATTTTGCGTCAGCTGAAACGGGATAATTCGGGCCAAAGCCTTGGCTCGATCGCTGTCCAAACGGGTTTGCCTCGCTCGACGGTGCAGAGGATCGTCCACGCCTTGGTGGCGGAAGCGTTTGTGACCACGTCGGGTAAGGATGGCGACCTGCGTTTAGGCCCTGAAATCCAATCCCTCGCCGCCGCGGGGCGCATTGATGTTGTCAGTGTGATGCGCCCACAGCTTGAGCGGTTGTCAGAACAAACCGATGAGACAGTTGATCTTGCTGTTTTTCAGCATGCCCACATGGTGTTTGTTGATCAGATCATTGGAAAGGAACGCTTGGCCGCTGTCTCTCTTCCGGGTCAGGAGTTTCCGCTCACCAACACTGCCAATGGCAAGGCGATCTTATCAAAGCTCTCTGAATCCCAGGCGGTGGACATCTATCGGCGGGAAGGGCTCGGACGGGATCTTCGGGTCTTTTTGAACGATTTGGCGGCCATCCAGGAGCGCGGCATCGCCTTTGACGAAGACGACCATACCGACGGTATTTCCGCCGCTGGTGTCGCGTTTCAAACTGTCGGCGATGAGTTTTACGCAGTCTCGATCCCGGCGCCTTCCCAGCGGTTTTCCAAGAAAAGAGACATGATCGTCGAGCACCTTCTGTCATTTCGCAACGACGCGATTGCGGCGAACCCTTATTTTCGTTGAGCATTGTGCTGTGGAGGATCAAAGGTTCGATATGACCGACAATGCAGAACAATCGGGCGCGTTCTCGAAAACCTTTACCGTCATGCCGGACGATATCGATGGCCTGGGGCATGTGAACAATGTTGTGTACCTCAAATGGCTCGACGCGACGGTCTGGGCGCATACCCGCCATGTGGGCTTGGGCGAGGGACGGTGCCGTGCGTTGAACCGCGGCATGGCCGCCATTCGCCATGAGATTGATTATCTCACCGCTGCTTATCTCGGTGACGAGGTTACGGTCACCAATTGGGTTGCGGCAAACGATGGTAAGCTTCGCGCCACCCGGTGCTTTCGCATTGTCCGTCCCGCGGATGGAAGGATGCTGCTTCGCGCCACCTCACACTATGTGTGCACCAACCTCACAACAGGCCGTCCGGCGCGCATGCCTTCTGAATTCACCACCGGGTATGCTAGCGTGAATGTCGGGCATACGGACGAAAAAGGGGAGTAGTCTCATGCTGGTTTGGATCTCGCGCTTATTGGGCCTGGCTTTTGTTGCGGTTGGCGCCACGCTTTTGATCACTTGGGCAACGTCCGACGACCCCAAGTTCAATCCGGCAAGTTTTGAAGATGCGCCGTTCGCGCAAAGCATTGCCTCGCCGGATGTCGCGACAACGTTGGCTCAGTACCGGGCTGGGGACGGCACTGTTGTGACGCTTTTGGTCGAACGCCAAGAAGGCGATCATGTCATCGGCATTGACCTTTCGGATCTAGGGGCGGCCAGCCTCGTCGACCCCTTTGCTGTTTTGGCGTCGCTTGATGAGAGCCAGCTCAGGGATGCGATGATGGGCCCCTTTGACCGTCAGACGGTCAAGATAGCGGATCTGTTGCCAACCGGCTCGCTAGGTAGCCGGCATTTGGGTATTGGCACCAACTTCCCAGAGCACGCCGAGGAATCGAACAGCAGCTCTGTGTTCAACTTCCCAAAATTCGGCACGGCGACCCCGGCGCGCACCACAGTTTCAGCGGCGAAAGGAGGTCTGCTCGATTATGAGGTGGAGCTCTGCATGCGCTTTGATCGGGCGATCGCAACGCTCGATGATTTTGATGCGGCCGTCAAAGGTGTCTTTCTGTGTGCCGATTTCACCGATCGGATCGCTATCCTTGAATTGGCTGATCCTGATAATCTCGACTCTGGCTATGGGTTCAGTGACGCCAAAAGCGGCCCTGGCTTTTTCCCAACGGGACCGTTTCTCGTCATTCCCTATGATTGGTCAGCGTTCATCGATGAGACTCGTATGATGACCCACCACAATGGTGTGGCGCGTCAGGATGCGCGCGGCGAAGAGATGACCCTCGATTTTCGTCAGCTAACCGAGAAGGTGTTGGCCGATATGGAGGAGCCCCGCTTCTTTTATGATGGTGCGTTCTATAAGCTCGCGCCATCGGGCCAGATTGATCAGGATATGACCTTGATGTCGGGCACGTCCGAGGGCGTTATTTTCACCGCACCAGCACGCCATGACTATATTGAGATGGCGCTGGCCTACGCGATGGCAGGTGGACCTTGGAGCGATAAAGATCTGATGGACATCGCTATTCCTGTGTTTGTCGAGAACGAAGTCGCCTCAGGCCATTTTCTTCAGCCCGGCGATACCGTTCGGTATCAGGCGAGCAATCTCGGCGATATTGTTGTCGAGATCACCGACTAGGGTGCAGCGCGGCCACCCCATCGAGCGCACTCTCCTCCCTCGGTAAGCAAGTTCATCAGCGCCAGGGATAAGATTCAAGGGTCGCGATCAGCGCGAAAATTTGAAGACAATTTTTCTCGATTCCTCGCGAAAAGTTTTTCGCTTTTCCTCGCGAGTGTCCAGAGTATAATCGTAAGTTATTGAAGTAATAGATATTTACAGATTTCTCTTTATTTATAGCTAACAGCCATTAACAAAGTATTTTCACAGCTTTTTAGAAAAAGTCGCTCCTAATGACCCTCGAAATCGGAGCTTTCCGAGGGACGAGATCATGTGGCGCAAGGTACTTCTTTTGTCGGCGGCGGGCATCGCGATGCAGACGCACGCGGCTGCTCAAACCACGAACGACGAAGACAACACGATCACTCCGTATGCAGGAGACATTGCGGCCTTTTCTGGTGACATCGCTGCGTTCGGTGGAGATATCTCCGCCTTCGGAGGAGACATCAGCGCGTTTGCTGGGGACATTAGTGCGTTTTCTGGCGATATCGCTGCCTTTGGGGGTGACATTTCAGCCTTCGGCGGCGACATTGCCGCCTTCCATGGTGACATCGCGGCGTTCGGGGGCGATATTTCAGCTTTCCACGGAACGATTAATCCGTTCTACGGTGATATTAGCCCGTTCTATGGTGATGTCAGCCCGTTTTGGGGTGATATCTCTGCGTTTTGGGGTGACATCAATCCGTACCATGGTGATATCGCAGCGTTCGGCGGCGATATCGCAGCGTTCTGGGGTGATATCGCGCCCTTTGGTCCGTCTGGCGACCAGGTCGTTGGCGGGATGGCCAATTACTGGGCGACAGTTGGCCCGATGATTGGTGACATCAATGATGCTTGGGACGCGGCTCTCGCGATGCCGGGTGACAACACCGCAGCACTCGATGCTGTTGCTGCTAGCCTCCGCAACCTCGTGGATGTGAGCAAGGCTGCTTGGCAAAGCACGTATAAAGGCCAAACTGGGGTAGGCTTCAAGGCTGGGTTCTCCAACCCTCTGTTTGCTGACTTTGGTATTAACGCAAATTCTGGAAATTCGCTGGCTGATGTCACGGCAGTGGAACGGTCGGCGCTGTTCCTCGCGTGGTACGACGGTTTGATGGATTATGCTGGTGCTGATCAAATTGATCACTGGATGCCCCAGGTCAATTGGACACCCGCCATCACACAAGACCAAGGAACAGGGCGTGACGCTCGCGTTGGTCTTCTCGATGCGCGGATCGCTCAAACAGAGCACATGGTCAAATATCTCGTCGATGTTGGCGGTTATGAAACGGTGGGCAGCAACCACGGCGCCGCTGTCGCAAGCTTGATCGCTGCGCGCCATGATGGCTTGGGCAATATGGGCATTGCTCCGAACGCAACGGTTTACCACTACAATCCATTTGACGACAGCGGAACGGCTAGCCACGCAGACATCAGAGCCGGTATTCAGACGTTGACGGCGCACGATGCGCGCGTCATCAACATGTCACTCGGCGTTCCAGGGTATACGTTTGACCAAGAGATTGCCGATATTGTGACCGGCAGTGCCCTCAGTGCCCATAGCAACGACACCGTGATTGTCGCGGCCGCCGGCAATGACGGCGTGGTTCAATCGAGCAATGTTGAATGGGAAGACGATGGTATTGAGCTGACGAGCCTTCTCATCGTCGGCTCGGTCAATCCCGTGAACGGAATTTCTCACTTCTCCAACCGTCCAGGTACTGCTTGCTTCACCAATGCCGGTTCCTGTGATGCGGGTAGCCGGATGATGGACCGTTTCTTGGTCGCGCCGGGTGAACTCCTCCTCGTATCCGATAACAATGGCGGGACCACACGCGCATCGGGTACATCATTCTCTGCGCCTTTGGTGACAGGTGCGATCTCTCTGCTTCACGACCGTTGGCCATGGCTTCAAGACCATGCCGATGTCACCACACAGATCATTTTGGAGAGTGCTCAAGATCTCGGTGCACCTGGTGTTGATGAAGTCTACGGACACGGCCTCCTGGACGTCGAAGCGTCGCAATCGCCGCTTGATTGGAGCAGTCTGGAAGTCTGGCTGAATGTGGGTGGATCATCATCCAACCTGACAGCAACGCAGCTGTCCGCCGCCGCTGTTGATCAAGGCACGCTCAATCTCTGGGAAGTGCAAGGCGCCAACATTTATGCCTTTGAGACCATCGGCAACACGCATCGTGACTTCTATGTTCCGCTGAGTTCGTTGCTTGATGGTCAGACGATGACCGTCAACAGCAACACCGAACGCTTCCAGCGGCATACAGAGCAGCGCCTCTTGGATTGGGCTTCGGCGCAACCCACGCCGGTAACACCCGCGACCACGTCCAGTGATGACAACGATTTTACGTTCGTGTCAGGCGGAAATGGCTGGACTCTGTCGTTCACTCCTGGTGACAACGTCAACAGCTGGGGAGCCATGCATTTCGAGGCGACCAACGGGTCGCTCTCTATCGTCAGTGGTCAGGGCGGCGGCGCCCAACACTTCAGCGCGCTGGGCGGCTTTGATCAGCTCCAAGATTATGATCCGAACTTTGGCGGTGCAAACCCGATGCTCGGTCTAGCCACAGGCGGTAGCTTTAATCGGGTGTCTCTAGCCATGCCGAAGGCCATGCGTTTGAGCTTTGGCGCGACCAACACGTCAAACGATCAGCGGGTGCAGGACGTCTTCACGGGTGAGTATCTGGTGGAAGACCCTGTGTTGGGAAGCCGCGATGCCTCGGCTGTTTTTGCCGAACTCGCTTTTTACAACACCGACCGCCTCAACCTTGGTTTTGGCTATACCCATCTTCATGAAGACGACGGTGTCCTTGGTGCGCAAGGCGCTGGTCTTCTGACCATGGATGGCGGCAGCCGGACGGACTCGCTGACCTTGCAGGCTCATTATCGGCTGACGGAGCGTTTATCACTCGCCGCGTCGATGACGGGTGCAACCACCCGCGGCACCAGTTTGGACAACAGCCCTCTGACGGTGGCGGACGACGGCCTACAAGCCACGGCCTTCCAATTGAATGCAACGTACCGTGCATTGTTGAGTGAAACAGACCGGTTCACGCTTTCATTCGCGCAGCCGCTCCATATCGAGGAGGGGTCGTTAGCGTTCACCTCCGTCCAGGTCACAGATCGCGAGACTGGCGAAATTGGCGAAGTCACGGAACGTTGGGACCTGGCCACTGGTGGCCGCCACCTGGCTTATGAGGCCGAGTATGCAATTTCCTTCAACGAAGGGGCGATGAGTGTTGGGGCATTCACACGTTTCGACCAAGACGATGTCGATGTTCAAGGTACTTATGATGCCTTTTCCGTCGGTACACGTTTTTCGATGACTTACTAATCGGGCGAGTAGGGAGAGATGATCATGATCAAGTATCTTGCTCGTATCGCTAACTTAGCCCGTTCATCGATGCTTGTGGCTGCGGTTTGGTCGATTGCACTGGCCGGTCTTACACCGGACGTTGAGGCTAAAGACCTCCGTTCAATGGAACCGGTAAGTGAGAAGTCTGTGGCTGGCGCCTTTGAGACGCTTGTTGAAACGGCGCAGGCTCAGATGATGAAAGCCCCAGCTGATGCCTATGCAGCAGCTCTTGGTGCTGAAGAACTCGCGAGCGCAATGCCTGCAGATCGCCGCACGGTGGCGCGGGCCACTGCTTTTTGGTTGAAGGCCGAAGCCGCACTCCGCAGCGGCAAACCCGAAGAGGGCGCCAGCGCGGCGTCAGCGGCTGCTGCGATTATGGAAACGGTTGAGGGCGAAGATGCGCTGCGCGCAAACATTCTTCTCATCCATGGCCGGATCGCAAGCCGACTGGCCGATGTGAACCTCGCGGTGAATTCGTTTTTCGCAGCGCATGCTTTGTTCGTCGAGCTTGAAGACAAGCGCAAAGAGTCAATCACTCTGCAAGCGCTCGGTTCCATTTATAATGACGCCGAATCCTACGATAAGGCGCTTGAGTATTATCAGCGTGCATCTGATATCTATCAGGGCGACGATATCGTGGTCCTGTCAATCAACAACAATGTCGGCAACATCCTTCGCGAGATCGGAGATTTCGCGGGTGCTCGCGCAGGTTTTGAAAAGGCCTTCACCATTGCTGAGTCGATGGATAGCGCTGTTCTCATGGGGCGCATCCTGACGAACCGAGCAGAATTGGAAGTTGAAGCCGAGAACCTCGAAGCTGCAACGTTCTACGCCAACGTGGCGCGTCAGCACCTTTCCGTTGAGGGCGGAGCGCCTTGGCTACGCTTTGTCAGCGGTGTCGACGCCGATGTCGCCTATCGTCAAGGTGACATGGAACGTGCTCAGCTCGCCATTGAGCAAGCCTTCGCTGGCATGGATGTGAACACCTCGTCCATGTCGTTCGAAAATATGCATGCAACGGCTGCGGATATTTATACCTCGCTTGGTGATTGGGAGACGGCCTATCTTCACCAAAGCAATTTCAAACGTTTGTCGGATGAGGCAAAGTCGGTTGCGGCTTCGTCCAATCTTGCGTTGCTCGGTGCTCGGTTCCAGTTTGCTGAGCAGCAACTCAATATCGAGCGTCTACGGAACGATCAACTCGAAAATGAGAGCGCGTTGATTGACGCTCGCCAACGGCACCAAATCCAGAAAATGGTTATTGCTGCTGGCGGGGTTGTAGTCCTTTTCGCCTTTTTGATGGCCGTCGGTATTTTGAGCCACAATCGCCGGATCGCAAAAATGAACAAAGATCTGGCGACCAACGTCGAGCGCTTGGGAGAAGAGATTGAACGCCGCGAGCTCGTCGAAGCGGACCTGATCAAAGCGAAGGAGCGTGCCGAAGACGCCGATCGCATGAAGTCCAACTTCCTGGCAACCATGAGCCACGAGCTTCGGACGCCGATGAACGGAATCTTGGGATTCACCGATGTGCTGCTTGCGGGTGAGCTGTCGAAAGAGCAGCGCGAGCAGATCGAGATCATCGATCAGTCTGCGGGTGCGCTCCTGACCCTGATCAATGATATTCTTGATCTGTCACAGCTTGAGGCGGGTAAATTCAAGCTCCGTAGCGCGATGTTCAATTTGCGGGTTGTTGCTGAACACGCCGTCAAACTTCTCCGTGCAAAAGCACAAGAGAAAAACCTCAACCTTATCGTGCATGTCGATCCAACGCTTCCGACCTATGTGCATGGTGACGAAGACCGTATTCGTCAGATTTTGATCAACCTCATCGGGAACGCGGTCAAGTTCACCGAGCGCGGCGGCGTCTCGGTCCGTGTGCAACCTTCGTCAGATACCGGTGAAATCGAATTCGTTGTCGAAGACTCAGGTATTGGGATTGCCGAAGAGAAGGTTCAGCTCCTCTTCCAACGTTTCTCGCAAGTCGATGAAGGCGCAACCCGTCAGTACCAGGGTTCTGGCCTTGGTCTTGCCATTTGCAAAGAGCTGGTGACGGCAATGGACGGTGAGATCGGGTGTACGTCCGAGCCCGGCGAAGGCAGCACGTTCCGCTTCTCCATTCCGTTGTCGGAACGTCAAGGAGACGCTGTACCTCTTCGGCCGCAAAACGTGACCTTCGTGAATGAGCCGCGCGTTGTTCTTGTCGACGATGAGGCGATCCAACGCCGCGCTGTTTCAGCGATGCTTCAGAGCCTCGGAGCACAAGCGATCACCTTTGATAGCAAGGCAGCAGCGTTTGACGGTATGAGAACCCTGGCGGAACGCGGCGAAGTGGTTGCGGCGCTGTTGGTCAATGGAACCAGCACGGAGTTTACTGCCGACGAGATCATTCGCGGTGCTGAGCGTAACCAGCTGATCGCGAAGGGACGGGCGGCGGTGTTCGCGGGTATGACATCTTCTGATGGTGCCGAGGGTGTGCTCACGATCGATCAACCTGTAACGATCACCGCGCTTGAGCGGGCATTGACTTCCATTTTTAAAGCGGACGAGTCGTCAAACGACACTATGGACGAGCAAAGCTCGTCGGCACCGCGTAACAATGTGATCTCTCTGGCGACTGCAAAATCTGATAAGCCGGTGTTGATCGTTGATGATGTCTTTGCCAATCGTAAGCTGCTTGAATGCCTTTTACAGAAGATTGGTGTTAAGACGGTTTGTGCATCAAATGGACTTGAGGCCGTCGAACTGGCTGATGTTCAAGAATTTGGTGCGATCTTGATGGATGTCTATATGCCTGTGCTGGGCGGAACGGATGCAACAACCCGAATCCGGCACGCTGATGGTCCGAACAAAAACACCCCCATCTTTGCACTGACTGCGGGTATCAGCGAACAGGAAACAAAGGCAGTCGAGACCGCAGGCATGGATGGCCTACTGACGAAACCAGTTCAAGTTGAACTCCTTCACTCAACCGTGTTGAAAGCTCTCGAGGGTGAACGTGCCACCAGGGCTACCCAAAGTTCTACGAGCATGGCTGACTCACAATAACGCGTTCGCGTGCGATGGCCGCTGGTATGGTGCTCGTGATGCGCTAAGTCCCCCTCAACAAAAAAGGGGTCTATGATGGCGATCACAACACTGGCGGGAAAAACCGCGTTTATCACTGGCGGCGCGAAAGGCATCGGATTCGCCTTGGCGAAGGTGATGATTGAGCAGGGGGCGAACGTCATGCTCGCCGACATAGAGGCCGATGCACTGTCCGATGCCGTCAAAACGCTTGGCGAACGCGCGGATTCGGTCGTTTGCGATGTTGCCGATGCTGATGCGGTCAAGGCGGCGGCGGACAAAACGGTCGATCGCTTCGGAAAAGTTCATGTTCTTGTGAACAATGCTGGTGTTGGTGCGGGCGGCGCCCCAGGTGAGACATCGCTTGACGATTGGCGATGGGTGGTTGGAATCAATCTCATGGGAGTTGTCCATGGTGTAGAAACCTTCGTACCGCTGATGAAATTGCATGGCGAGGGAGGCTATATCATCAACACAGCCTCCATGGCTGGGCATGCCACTGGCGCCGGAACAGGTGCGCCTTACAATTCCACAAAATTCGCCGTGGTCGGATATTCAGAAACGCTTCGCTTGGAATTGGCTGAGCACAACATCGGTTGCAGTGCCCTTTGTCCGGCCTGGGTCGCCACCAACATCCATAAAAGCGGCTTTGGTGCTCCGTCATCGGCAGAGATCGATATCGAGGAAGCGATGCAATCACCGCACTTTCAACAAATGGAGGCGGTGATCAATAGCGGCTTGTCACCTGACCTTGTGGCCGAATGGGCCGTGGAATGCATGATGGCTAACCGGCTCTATATCTTCACGCACCCTGAATTCATTGGCGGCATCAAACATCGCATGGCGCATCTGCTTGATGATTATCAGGCTTGTGCTGACGATTCGCGGTTTGCCTAAAGTACCGATCGCCTTTAAGCGGCTTAAACAAGAACGCCGCGTTGAGCCTATCAACGCGGCGTCACCAATCTGTCGAGCATGAGTATGGGTTAGGACGAGCGCGGCGTTCGTGACCAGCGCCACCCCCCGATAACGCCGATCAGAACGATAACGAACCCGCCTAAAGTGATCACCAGAAGCGTCGCTTCGATCCGCGCCGCAAACAACAGCGTGTCGATACGCCCGGTTTTCCAGAAGACCCATTCACTTGCAAGTTGCGTCGCGAGGAATGCGCTTCCGGTCTCAAGGACCACGATGCCGTCGCCCGTGTTCGGATCAACGCGTGCAGCCGTGTTGATAGCAGGACCGTTGCTGCCGTCGTGCCCGATAATATAGCCACCATGATCATCAGGGGCATAGAGAATAACGCCAAGACCCCAGATGTCTGCTCCCATCTGCGCTGCATGGGGTGAGCTGATCAAAGCAAGAGTTTCTGGCGAAAGGACCGGCTGCTGACCATTAGGTCCTTGTGCCTTGATAAAGATGGCCAGATCCTCCGCGGAGGTGAAGAGAGAGGTGGCCGCGAGAGCGGTGTACCACCGAAACTCCTCGGTTCGACCATTCTCATCAAAGTTCTCTGCCAGTCCGCGCTCCAGTGCCTGACGATGATCGAACGTTGTGTTGACCATGCTTAAGGGTTGGAAAACCCGCTCTGTCATAAATGCAGCAAAGCTTTGACCGGATACTTCTTCGATCATCAGCTGAAGGAGGGTGTAGCCACCTCCTGAATATTGCCACTCAAGACCTGGTTGATGGCCGATCTTAACGATGCCGCTATTGCCTGGGGAGGCATCGAGCGCCTTGGTGAGGGAATCCTCTAACGTCTGAACGTCATCTTCAATCAGAAAACCATCATACCCAAGCCCATCATCGAGCCCAGCCATATGGCTCAAAAGCCGACGCGCTGTCACACCATCTGGATCAAACGCACTGGGAGGAAGCCTCCAGCGGGAAAGATAGGTCGAAATGGGGGCGTCCAAATCGATCGAGCCATCTTCTACCAAAGCCATCACGCCCCAGGCGGTGAGCCATTTTCCAAGTGATGCAACTTGGTACACAGAGCTTCCATCGACAGGCCGGCCAGAGGACCGATAGAACTGTCCACTGATGTTCCCATCTTCGATCAAGATAAAGCTCAAATTGCCAACATGTTCGTTGTCTACGATGTTTTGCGCCGCCTCGATAAATGACTCTGGCGCGTCAGACGAGGTGATGGGCGACTTATCCCACCCCTCGCTCATGCCGATGAACACCAAAACCGACCAGAGAACAAAGCCGATCAGTGTGCCGAAGACAGTGATTAAAGTCTTTCTCATTTTCTTCTCCCCATGACCTACCGGGTCGGGTCTATGCTGAATGGATCAGCCTCGTTGTCTGTTATGCCGTTGATACCGCGTGTGCGATAGGCGTCCATGTGCCTGCGTCAGCAACTTCGCGGGCGTAATCCAAAAAATCCTTCGGTGGCCGACCCAAAGCCCTCTGAACACCATCAGTGAGGTGCGCATTCCGACCGTCAAGAACGGTGGTGAAGAGATAGTCGAGCAACCAAACCATCTCCTTTGGTGCGCCAGATGCTTCAATTCCTTCGAGAAAAGCAGAGTGGGGAATAGCGGTGAAGGTCACGTCGCGGCGGGACGCGTGGGTGATTTCCTCGGCGATGTCTTGAAAGGACAAGAGCCGGGGGCCAGTGACTTCATAGACTTCGCCTTGGTGACCTGGCTCAGTCAGTGCCGTGACGACTACGTCTGCGATATCATCGACATCGACAAAGGGTTCACGCACGCCAGTGTCGGGCAAGGTGATCGCACCCGCCATGACCATATTGAGGAAGGCGCCTTCGGAAAAATTCTGGTTGAACCAGCTTGCACGAACGATTGTCCAAGCAAGGCCGGAATATTGAACAATGCGTTCGCAGGCCTGGGCCTCCGCTTCACCGCGACCAGAGAGAAGCACAAGGTGCTCCACTCCGGCTCGTTTGGCCCGTCGGCAGAACGAGCCGATGAGGTCAGTCGATCCTGGAACAGCGAGATCGGGCGCAAACGTGATGTAGGCGGCTTTTGCGCCTTGTAAGCAGGCGTCCCAGCTTTGCTCATCTTGCCAGTCAAAGGACGGTGATCCCGAACGAGACCCGATCCGCACCTCTACTCCTTTGTCCTGAAGTTTCTTGGCGACACGGCGACCGGTCTTCCCTGTGCCGCCGATGACCAGCATCGGGCCGTTTGTCGTTGTTTGAGCAGTGTTTCCCATCATCGTCTCCAATCGGTTTGGGCTTGGAGTTGATCTAAGGAACCTGGCGACCAATCGCTTGACACCACGTGCCAAACTTTTGATCATTTGCGCCAAAGCGCATCAGCGCGATAACCTAAACGATCCTGGTGTGCCGCCAGACCAGCGTTTGAATGCTCGGGTGAAGGCGCTTTGATCAGAAAAGCCCGTTAAAAACGCGATTTCGGCCAAAGAATAATCCGTGTTGCGTAGAAATTTTTCGGCAAGATCCCGACGTGCTCTATCGACAAGCTCTTGAAAAGCAAGGCCCTGGTCGGCGAGCCGCCGTTGGAGCGTCCTGCCGCTCATCCCAAGCTTTGTCGCGATGTGACTGACCGTCGGTACGCCATCGCTCAATGCTTGGGCCACCTGGATCCGAACACGCTGATCCAGTGCATCATCATCCGTCAAAAGAGTAAGTTCAGTCTCCATGTGGGTATCGAAAAATTGAGAGATGGTCGGATCACCCAATCGGTTAGGTGTCTCAAGAAACTCTTGGGAGATTTCGAGTGCATCCCGGTCTGACCCATAAATCACCGGGCAAGAAAAGAAAGATTCGTGTGCAGAGAGGTCAGATGGCCCTTGGTGTTTGAAATGAACGGATGCGGGTCGAAACGGTTTGGGACAGACTTCTCGGCAGATTGTGGCGATCGCCACAATGGTTTGCTCGTTTGATACGCGTAATCCCAAACGTCGCTCGCCCTCGCGGTTCAGGACCATGTAGGTGCGTCCTTTCTCGCGCCGAACTTCATAGATCGAGACGCTGGTGAGAACGCGTCCGTATCGAACGGCGCGTTCCAGTGAGCCGACTAGGTTGATGGCGGATTTCCAGGCTAAACCAAAAGCGCCGTAGTCGTCGCAGCGCATTAATGATCCGACGCGAATCGGGAGCGACGTGCTATCTTGATCCTCCAGCATCGCGCGTTCACACAATCGGTAATAGTCCTGGTCGAGAACCATCAGTTTTGGATCGACGGGAGCATCAGGGTCGACGCCTACAGACAAAAAAAGATCGCGACGCCGCGAGGTTGCACGTGGATCGTTCGCTGTCGCAGCTTGCACCACTTTGTGAACGAACAGTGTTGAAATCTGGCCCATGGTGGAACGCCGCTGTCTAAACGCCTAAGTTGGATGCTCCGTTCTTGTGCATCGTTGATATCGAATGGTCGCTGATTGTTCGAGGGGATCACGCACTTTGAGGTGTTGTGGTGATAGTGTTCCGGTCTGAGGTCTGAACATAGCTAAGGTCAATTGTGTACGGACAGCCTAATGCTGGCCTCGAAGCACGTCATCGAACAGGGTCAGAATTGGATCAGATTCGTCAGTCGATGAATGTTTCTCGGTATCGGGAGCAAAGAGTTGACCAAGTTCTATTCGGTAGGCGTCACATAAAAGGCGTAATGCTTCGAGGCCGGCCCGGATCTCGCCGCGTTCAATTTTCTGAAGCGTCAAGCGCGGAATGGCCGTACAAGCCAGAACATCGGCAGAGGATAAACCGCGCATCATCCGCGCCAGGCGCAGGCGTGCACCAATGACAACATCAACGGGGCTTGGTTCGTTGCTTGCTGAATAAATTTCTATTCTAAAATTTTTTTGGTAGTTCAACGATCTATATCCTGTCTTTATATTTTCCTTGGCACACGCTGTCGGTACGGATTGAGTTACTGGCGCTCCGTGAATAACGTTAAACGATAGCTCTTGAACGTTGTTATCACCAGAGTGTCGGTTGGCCATGTCACAGGCAAGCATCATCAGCAAGGAGCACGTGTTCGACGCGATCGAACGCATCGATCGGTGCGTGGATGATAACGGGGTACTGACCGCGCTGCTGAATGCAATCTCAGAGACGGGATTGGAACGGGCGGCGATCGCGCAAATTGTCAACCCGATGGCTTTCTCGTCAGTGGAAGCTGAATGGAAACACGTCCATAACGTGCCCTCGGACTGGTTTGGCCAGTGGCTCAACAAGAACTCGATGTTGCACGACCCGGTGATCGCCTGTGCGCTGAGCACAACCCGGCCCTTTTTATGGAGTGATGCCTATCGGCTTGCCTCCGCTGCTGGTCTCGACGTGACTGAACGAGCCCGCGAGATAGGGCTTAATGAAGGTGTGGCGATCCCCGTTAGGTCATTGGACGGACCGCCTGGGTTGATAACACTGGGGGGCAAATCGCCATCTCTCAGCAACGAGGACATGCGTGCCATTCATTTGATCGCTACACATGCCTTTTCGCGGATTGAGGCTGGATGGGATGGCGATACGACAATGCCTGTCCGTCGACTGACAGAACGGGAAACGGAAATCATGCATTGGGTCGCTGCGGGAAAGACCAATTGGGAGATTGGAACGATCCTAAAAATCTCCGTCAGCACGGTCGAGAAGCATGTTGCCGCTGCCAAAGATAAGTTGAACGCGACGACAAAGGCCATGGCGGTTGTCCGTGGCCTTTCTCGCGGCGTGATCCTGCCAAGTTAGTTAGGCGGCTTCCCGCAGGACATCAATCGAACGTGACCGAGCCACGGGGTAGTCGGTGCAATCGAGCGGATCTCCGTGTTGTAATGAGTGTTGGACCCAGCTCTGGGGAAGACTCCCTGGCCTCAGGCAGTAGCGACAATCGGGGCCAACATAACGGAACGAGATGGCACGACGGATGCGGGAGGATCGGTTACCGCCTGCGCCGTGGACCGTAAGGCCGTGGTGGAACACGATATCGCCGGGCTCTGCATCGACCCGGACGATTTCATAATCATCCTTGTTCGCCTCAATATCCGGCAGTTTGCTGGAAGGCGCACCTGGAAGGGTTGTTTGTGCAAAAAACATGTTCGGTGCGAACGTTTCGTTCCAACGGTGCGAGCCTTTGATGTACTCAAGAGCGCCGCTGTCTTCATCCGCACGATCGAGGGCCACCCACGCGACGATGTCCTGGTCACCTTCGAAACAGGCGAAGTGTTTGTCCTGATGAAATGCACTTCTCACTGTGGCGCCTGGCTCTTTGACGAAGGTCGTGTCCTCCCAGAGCCTCAAGGGTTGGTCACCAAGCAGCATGCTGGCAAAGCTCGACATCTCAGACGTTAGCGCGACCCGTGCGATGCGGGCATCTTGATGCCATCCGCCTGCGTTGAATCCAAAGCGTCCTTTGGCTTTGCCCGGCGCGACATCGTCGAGCGGGCGAGCTTCCTCGTCGTTGTTAATCACGGCTTTATAGAGTTCAACGTTGAGGCGTTCTTCATCACGCGCGAGTGCATCGTCTGAGCCCGAAAAAGCGTAGTCGGACAAAGCTTGGAAGTCATAAGACGTCGGCGTGTTTGAGAGCTCGTCCATCTGGTGATCGACAGCGTTGCGCAGCGCTTCGACTTCGTGCTGCCCTAACAATCCTGACACGCGCACGAACCCGTCAGTTTCGAAGCGTTGTTTGATCTCTGTTTCATTAATCATTGGATCAGACCCCGTTGATGTTTGAACGTAATTCTTCTGTAATAAGAGCTCTTGCGAATTGGCGAACCAACCGAATGGCTTCGTGCTCGTCTGCAACGACCCCCATTGCGAAGGCGAGATCGTCGAGCGCTTCGGATGCTTCAACCGAGAGGGGCCGGCATCGAAGGGCCAGTCCTTCCCGTTTCAGCTTCATCGCGAGCTGTTCTCTGAGATCCTCTAGATGGTCTTCGGTAAACGGTTGAGGTTTCATTAGGCGGCTATCCCCCGCTCTTGTTCGAGGATCGTTTCAGCGACGCTTGGTGCGACAGCTTCAACTTGACGTTGAAAATCAGACATCTGTGTTTCGTCAAAGCCATAATAGGCTGCCATGAACGGGATCGCTTCCGGCACAGAATCCGATACCGCTGCAATATGGTCGCAACCATCCGTATCAGAATAGATAGGTAGCCCTAGTGGTCGTGTGCCTTGCGTGATCTTCGCAACGTGCGTGTAAGCCTCCATCGAGGAGAGCCAAGTAATAGCGCGAATACCGGCTTCGACACAAAGAAGTGCAATGCCTGTTTCCACTGCCCCCCGGTGACGGCGCCATACATCTTTATCCGTGCTCGTTTTATCGACAAGATAACGCGAATGCTCGAAAACTCGAGGGTTCCTCAGTACACCTTTCATATCACAATAGTCTGAGAACAGCTCAGAAAACATGTGGGGTTCCATGGTGGGATTGAGCCGGCCATAAGCGATCACCCGGCCGCTATCGTCAGCGCTAACAAAATGGAGCGTATCGTCCGTGTCGAACACGTCCGTATCGCGTTCGGGGTCTTGACCATCGAAGCGCCAGTGCATCTGGTCAAACATCACCCTCGCACGCATCTCGAATGCGGATTCAAGAAGTGTGGTGTCCATTTGACCGGCGCGATTATTGAGTAAACGAAGCATGCCCAAGCCTCCCTTTCAGAGGCCATGGTCACCATGGCGGTGAGGGCGGCACTATAGCGGTAGTCCGCCATTGACCCGTAAATGCCTCATTTGTCGGGCCTTTTGGCTCACGAGCTTGTTGCATGGGGATGAATGGCGGTGGGCCAGGTGACCCCTAACCATTGCTCACTACAAATTTAGGGCCGAATTGCGCTAAGCGCCCCTTGGGTGAATTAAGGACCAATCGCATGCTTCTCTCTATGGTACTCGGTTTGATGGCGCCGGCGCAGCTAGCCAACGAACTTGATCCCCATGTTCATGGTGAGGGGAACCTGACGATTTCTGCGGAAGGCCGCGCGATCGTCGCTGAGTTTATGGCCGATCAACACACTGTCTTCGGCTTTGAGGGGCGCGCTTCAACCGACGCGCAGAGGCAACGAAAGGACGACGTCTCTGAGCGCTTATCCTCGTCCTCGCTTTTGTTCGAGTTGGGTACGTCGGTGGCGTGTAGCCTTACCAGTGTCGATATCGACGAGCATGGCGACGTTGAAGGACTGAGTGGCCATGGCGATGGCCATGATGACCACCATGGCCATGACGACCACCATGGCCATGACGACCATCACGATGAGGAGCATGCTGACCATGACGATCACGCTGACGAAGAAGAACACCAAGATGTGTTGGTGCGCGCCCGGTTCAGCTGCGCCGGTACGCCAATGATTGAGACCGTCGAGGTGACGGCCTTTGAGCACTTTTCTGGCTTAGAAAGAGTGGCCGTCACGGTCCTGACGGAGAAGCAGCAGGCCGAGCAGGTGGCTGTTCGTCAAAAGAGGGTGGTACGCTTTAAGTGAGGCTGGTTTTTCATGTTCTCGTATCAGTCAGCTGCCTGATGTATGCAGAGGCTGTTGCGCTCGTCCTCAACGAGCCCAATGCGGATCAACCGGAAAATCCGGTCAAGGGCGTCATCAGTGGCGAGAACCTGCTTGTTCTTGATTGGACCGACTTGCTCCCGATCGGTGAGGAGGAACGACTGATCGCGATCTATGAAGAGTTTTATAGTGGTCTGGGGAGTGAGCAGGCCAGTGCACTTGGCTCCATCATGGAAGGCTCGCCGCTTGATACCATGCCACAACTGGGAACATTCAACACGGTTGAAGGTCTTGATGGCAGGCGGGTCGAAATCCCCGGGTTCGTGGTTCCGCTCGACTTTAAAGGTCGTGCGCATGCGTCCTTTCTTATCGTGCCTTATTTTGGTGCGTGCATTCACAGCCCTCCTCCCGCGCCTAACCAAATTATCTACGTCACCGCTAATCCTGCGCAGGAGTTAGGCAATATTTTTTACCCGCTCTGGTTCACGGGCGTGATGCAGGCCAACCGCCAGGACACAGATTTGGGAAATGCTGCGTATACGTTGGAATTAGAATCGGTACGGCCCTATCGGTAGGGCGCTCCGGGCGCGGCGTTGCTATCACGCGTCGGACGAAAGACTTTCGTTCAAGCCCTGTCGATAGGCCGCGATCCCGGGAACGAGGCCTGCGATCATTCCCACCGCGAGAACCGCGAGCACAACCATCGCATCAAATTGACCTGGCGCCGTAGCCTCTATCACAAGGCCGAACGATGATCGCAACCAAGGACCCAAGGTCAAAAGGCTCAGATAAGCGAACAACAACCCAAGGATCACACCGCCGAGACTGGTGATTATGGCCTCAACCATCAATACGGTGAGAAGGTCGCGCGGCTTTGCCCCAACAGCACGCAAGACCGCTAGCTCTCTCTTTCGGCCCGCGAGGCTTGAAAGCAAGGTGGTTGATAGGCCGATCATTCCGATAGCAAAGACGAGAAACGTGATGCCGCGAAGGAGGTTCTCAATGGGCGCGATGACAGACCAAAGTCGCGACAGGGCAACGCCGGGGATCACTGCGGTCAATGGTTCGTCAGAATAAGTGTTCAGGAGGCGTTGGAAACGAAGAACCAGGGGTCGGCTCTTCATGCCCACCAGGAACGCTGTCACCGCCTTTGGCTGGATGCTATCGACCTGTTCCGACGTCGTATGGATCGCCTCCAGTCCTCTTAAGCTCACATGAACCGTCCGGTCGACAGGTGTTCCGGTCGGCGCAAAGATGCCCACGACAGTAAAGGGATCATCAGTGTGATCGGCAAAGCCCACCGACACGATACCGTGGGACAAAACAATAGTATCGCCCACTTTGTACCCCAGCGATCGCGCGACCTCAGCACCGATGACGGTGTCTTTAAGGTCCTTTGTCCAACCACCTTGTGCAAACGAAAGGGATTGCTCATCCCCATAACGATAGTGCTGCAGATAGCGTTCATCCGTACCAAGAACACGATAGCCGCGGTGGCTATCCCCAAGAGACAGCGGCACAGTCCACGCAACATCCCGGTGATTGTCGACCAGTTGATAGGTCTCCCAGCTGACCGATTGGAGGGGATCGCCCAGCCGAAAGATACTATAAAGAACAACGCTCAACGGGCCTGTTCGTGCACCAACCACAAGATCAGTGCTGGTAATGGTGTTCTCAAATCCTTCGCGAACACCGCTGCGTACTTTTTCCGTGACCACGATCAAACCGACCGACAAAGCGATCGCAAGGAGCGAAAGAAGAACGGGGAGCTTACGGACGGAGAGGCTTTTAGCGGCGAGGGAGAGGCGATCGACAATCATAGCGGTTCCCAACGCGAGATCGACCCAAGGTCAAGATGCCGATCAAAAAGCGGCACCACGCTGATGTCATGACTGACCACCAAGAGCCCTGCTTGATAGCGCTTGGCCTCCGCCAAAATGAGCTCAAAGAACCGATCACGATTGGTGTGGTCGAGGGCAGCGGTTGGTTCATCAGCCACCAGCAATGTAGGGGAACCGAACAATGCGCGCGCTGCCGCAACGCGCTGTTGTTGTCCCACGCTCAAGGTTGAGGAGGGCCTATTGATCGTATCAAGACCCAGGCGATCGAGTAGGTCTTCCGCATATCTCTGACGCCCTTTACGGGTTTTGCCCGCCGCAATCGAACGCGCTTGGGAAAACTGCCCCGCCAACAGAACATTATCTACAGGCGATAGATAGGGCAGGAGGTTGGCTCGCTGGAAGATGTAGCCGATATGATCAGCACGGATCCGGTCACGCCCTGACCCTGTTGCGCCGCTCAAGGTTTGTCCGCCCACGACGATCGATCCCTCAAACGGCGCCAAGACGCCGCACAGAAGACCGAGAACCGTTGACTTCCCCGCGCCGCTTTCGCCGGTCAGGATGACCGTCTCCCCTTGGCCAATCGAGAGATCGTCGAGGACGAATTGTTCCGCTGCACCTTTGCGGTAACAGAAGCGTAATCCTTTCATCGAGCACACGGATTGGTCTGTCATAGGGTCCTCTTATGGCATCCCGTGTTGAAGGAAAACGGTTGGATCGTCGACCGACATCGTCGCGTTCAGCCAATTTTGCTAGAAAGATGCATACGGATGAACATGTGATTACCCGGATGCGAGCGCTATTCGACATTGCCCTGCGGTCGGCTAGGTTATGCGAATATAGCGAAGAAAGCCGACACCATGTGCGATGAAACCACCGAGCGTGAACTTGATGCTTATCTGGCGAAAAAGGCTCTGACCCGGCGACGCTTCACGGCATCAGCGTCCACCGCGATTGTGACTGCCGGGTTAGCGCCTGTCGCCTTGGCGGCTGTTGATCATGAGCCCGCTGCGTTGATGGAAACCGAGGTGCTGGTGCCGACCCCTGATGGTGAGGCCGACGCGCTCTTTATCTATCCATCGGAGGGGGCGCACGCCGCCGTCATTTTCTGGCCCGATATTCACGGCGTCCGGCCGGCTTTCTTTGACATGGCTAGGCGCCTGGCCGGTGCGGGATACGCCGTCTTGGCGGCCAATCCCTATTACCGAACAACGAAAGGCCAGCTCTTTGACGAGGGCATGACCTTTCAAGACCCAGGCGGGCGCGAGTTGGTCATGCCGCATTACACGTCGGTGACACCGCAAACCGTCGTGGTCGATGCGGCGGCGCTGACGGCGTGGTTGGATCAGCAAGAGGCGGTTGATACCTCAAAGGGTATCGGCGCTGTCGGTTTCTGCATGACAGGCTCTTGGACGTTGCGCGCCGCAGCGGCCGTACCGAGCCGGATCAAAGCGCCCAGCTCTTTCCACGGCGGTGGACTTGTTACCGACCAACCCGACAGCCCGCACCTGTTGGCCGATCAAATCACTGGCGGCGTCCTTATTGCGATCGCGGAGAATGACCATGAACGGCAGCCAGAAGCGCAAGGTGTGCTGATCGACGCCTTTGCAAAGGCCAACGTGCCCGCCGAAATCGAGGTCTATGCCGACGCGATGCACGGATGGGTGCCAACCGATGGGCGGGCGTATCATCCTGAACAGTCCGAACGGGCATGGGGCCGAATGCTCGCGCTTTTTGCGACCCAACTCCAATAGGGCGGTGGGCCAGCACATCTAACTGACGCCAGTGTTGTTGGTGAAACGGCGAGTTTACTGTGCTGATAAGGCTTCACAAAACGATTGCCGTGCACGGATCGCTGTTTGCGGGAAGTCGGTGAACACGCCGTCGACACCCGACGCGAACAGCCGTGTAAGCTCCGTTTCAACATCAGCACCATCCGTGGGCGCCTGGTCATCGCGCACAGTCCACGGATGAACGAAGAGACCACGCTCATGCGCCTCGGACACAAAGTCGGTGGTTCCGCCGCGGCGATTGATAACAAGAACTTTATTGGGGCCCACACCATCCGCATAAGTCTTAATAGAATCGAGATCTATATTGGATCGCAGCCCTTTTGGTGTCGGGATGGGTGTCACCAACTGAACCAATCGCACATCGATCTCTTCATTCAGCGATCGCAGGATCTCAGGCTCAAAGGATTGCACGAAAACGGGTGCGCTCGCCGTGGTCCAGCCTGCGTCCTTTAGAGCTTCGATGAGAGCAGCTTCAATATCGAGTCCCGATTGCGCGTGGGCTGATGGAGACTTGGTTTCGGGGTAGATCGTGACACCGGTTTCTTTTGCCAACTCTATCACGTCGTCGAATGTCGGGATAGCGAACTGACCATCGAAGGCGTCAGAGCGATCGGCTCTTGGCTGGATCGCGCGCAGGGTCTTGATCTCGGCAAGGGTAAAGTCATCGGCCCACCAATCATTTTTTAACAAGACACCGTCGCGCCTTTGTCTCTTGCGATCAGCAAATTCAGGGCGCGACGCGACATCCGTCGTGGTCGACAAATACCGATCGTGACGCGCTATCAAAACCCCATCCTTTGTCATCACGAGATCAGGCTCGATAACATCCGAACCCTGTTCAATCGCAAGACGGTAAGAAGCAATGGTGTGTTCGGGCAGCTCACCGGATGCGCCCCGATGGGCAATGACCATCGGCTGATCGCCGGACAGCGTGGAAAAGCTGCATGTGTCTGCGTTTGCTAGGGTGCTCGCTGCAAGCACTGCGACCGCCAAACCAATCATCACCATGAACTCCTCATCGCCTTGGTACCTACCGCTGCCGGCATATTGCGCAGATCATCCGCTTTGGGGAGTTCTTTTGTCGGTCGACGAGCCAAGCGAGGGACGGGTGATCATCCTATGACGTTAGATGTAGAAGGCTCCGGATCTCACGAATACCGTGAACCACTTTTCCAAAAACGGGCCGCTGGTTACCGCTTCAGCATTCTTTTCGTCTGAGTTCAGTACAGTGATGTTGGCAGCACGAAAGAACGTGAGAAGGCGCCGTTCAAACCCTTGGTTCGTCATATTGAAGATCGGTTCTCAGTCCCCGAGCTCCGGCTCTTGATCGAGTTGAGGGAACAAATGGGGGATCAACTGATCTCCCAAACCACCATCACTTCGAACTTAATCTGAATGTTCGAGATTTGTGGCGGACAGGAAGGGATTCGAACCCTCGAGACGGGACAAACCGCCTACTCCCTTAGCAGGGGAGCGCCTTCGACCACTCGGCCACCTGTCCACCGGCGGGTAGACCGCATGGCGCCAGCGCTTTCAAGGGTTTTTGTCGACTGTTGGAAAAGAGGCTGATCCGAGGCGCTTCTGAGAGCAGCAGAACCGCGTCGAGCAATTTCGCAGAAGAACGCGGTTCTTAGGCCGTGATTTGGAGGCTTGATGCTTCGACGTCGTTCGCTTGAGCGTAGACCGCAATGGCCGCACTGACGCGACCTGATGCCGTTTGGTCTCCTTCGCGGCGCTCAACAGCGCGCTCAACGGCAAGCTCAGCTTGGGCATTGAGAAGCTGACGCTGCGCGGCGGCGGCCACGGCGCGGTCAGCGGCCGACGGCTCGGCCGGCGCGAGCGCCGCTTTGATCACAATGCGCATCTTGCTGATCGTGTCTTCGGGCTCGCCTTCGGGGGAGACATCGATTGGCACGGACCCGCCTACCGCGTAGTCGCGACCGTCGGGGCCCCGTTGGAAGTCATAGCTGATCGCGCCCGCATAACGCCCCGCGACGGTCTTATGGGCCTGTTCATGCGCTCTCACTTCGCGATCTCGCGCTTTGAGCTCATCAACTTGCTTTTGCTCTTCGTCTGTTAGCTGGCCGACTTGTTGCGGTTTTGGGCGATCGGCGACGTTCGATGGCGCCTGCGCCTGGCTCACCCCCGCTGTTGAAGCCGGAGCCGAGGCAGCTTGCACTGCTCCCTGCGGCCCCACGGGAGGTTCACCGCGGAGGTTGGCGCCTGGTGGTCCGGAATACCGGGTCGGCGCTTGCGTGGTCACCGAGAAATCCATAGTGAGAAAATAACATCACAGAGTTGCAAGAGCCTTAACAGCAAGCAACCTTAACGCGAGCCTTGTTGTGGATTTCCATCTCTTGACACGAGAGGTCCTATGGTGGGCCCGAACAAACTGCATCAAAAGCCAATTAGTCTTTTGAATCTGACACTTTCCCGCCGCGACCCCACCAAGCGAATTGGCGAACCAAACCACGGAACAGGCGAATTTCTGCCACGGTGAGTTTGGCATGGGTGAACATCGTGCGGATATTTCGTTCGAGAATTTTCCTTTTGTCAGGCGGATAGAAATAGCCGGCTTCCTCCAGCACACCGCCGAGGTGATCGAGCATGGCATCGACCTCTTCGCGTTCGGCCGGCGCTTCTTCGTACGGGCTTTGAAAGGGAAGGCTGCGGTCTTCGGATCGGCGCCATTCATAGGCGATGAGCAGCACTGCTTGGGCGAGGTTGAGCGAGGAAAAGCCTGGATTGACCGGTAAGGTCAAAATGGCATCAGCATGGGCGACGTCATCAGTTTCAAGCCCTGCTTTTTCCGCACCAAATAGGATCGCTGTGCGCTCGCCTAGGCTTAAGTGTTGGCGCGCGATCTGGGCACTTTCTTCAGCGTCGTAGACTGGCAGAAAAAGACCGCGCTGCCGCGCCGTGGTGGCGAGAACATAGGTACAATCGGCTGTCGCTTCACGCACGGTCTCGAAAACGCGGGCGCTGTCGAGGACACGGCCAGCTCCCGCCGCCATGGTAGTTGCTTTGGGGTTGGGCCAGCCATCACGCGGCGCGACGATCCGCATGCCATCGAGGCCAAAATTGAGCATCGCCCGCGCGGCGGCGCCAATATTCTCGCCCATTTGGGGCCTCACGAGCACAATGAGGGGCTGCGCAGAACGGGTATCGTCGAGGGTGGTCATCAAACCCTCGTCCCAATGCGCTTGGTGCTGCGCAAGGGGCAAAGCGTGATCAATGGGCGCGGTGCGGTGCCACGGCGGTAGCGAGGAGGCCCTTTGGACCACGCGACGCTGCGGCCATCACGCGTTCTCCGGCGGTGAGCTCGCTGAACCCACCGGCACGCACGGTTTCCATATGGACAAAGATATCTTCAGAGCTGTCGTCTTCCTGCAAGAAACCATACCCCTTGGCGCGGCTGAACCATTTCACGGTCATCGTGCGGAGCGGCGCCCCTCTGCTCGTCAGCTCTTCGTCAGGCTGCGAGAGGGAAGGTCGCTCGGTGCTTCTCAGATGCAAGATCCGGATGGCCTGAAGGCCCTTTTCACGGCGCACAGCTTGGCACTTGATATCGGCACCTTCGTCCGGCGCGGGCAGGCCACTTGATCGCAGACACGAGCTGTGGAGCATCACGTCGGACGAGCCGTCATCCGGCTTGATGAAGCCATAACCCTTTGTTTGATCAAACCATTTCACCGTACCAGTGACCTCGGTCACAGGTTGGGATGTCTCATCCCCAGATGATGACGCGTTTGGTGGGCCAGACAGGTGTTCAGTCATCGGCTTCTCTCCACGCCCCCATTAACCATATCCCAGATGTGGCTGTTTGTCATTATCGCTTAAGGGGAGAACCCGAATCATGACTCGCGTGTAACGGGAGAGGCCAAGCCAGCGTGACCGTGGCGCGATCGTCATGGTTTCAAGGGCTGTTCGCGTCGCCTCGGTTGCCGAGCAGTGGTAAGACAAGTGAGTCGATAGAAAGAGAGCATGCCGTGCGCATCGATCCGCATTTTTCTTTATTGCCGGGCATCAATTATGACGTTCGCACCATCGAGACCGACAATGGTTCTTTGGATGTCTCCGTGCCATCGGAATTCTCTCAATTGGCATCGGAGATCTTGGCGCGCAAATACATGCGCCGGGCTGGCGTTCCCTCAGCGACGGTTCGCCTCCACGACGATGCTGTTCCAGAGAGCCTTCAGCGTTCCGTTCCGGCCGAGGGCGCAAGCTTTGGCTGTGAACTCGACGCGCGCGCCACGTTTGATCGTGTTGCTGGCTCCTGGGCGTATCATGGTCTGAAGCAAGGTCTGTTCAAAAGCTGGTCGGATGCTGTTCTGTTCCGCGATGAGTGTTTTGCCATGCTTGAGCGGCAGATCGTGGCGCCCAACTCCCCGCAATGGTTCAGCACAGGTCTCTCCTGGGCTTACGGAATTTCTGCACCCGGATCTGGTCATTTCCGCTTTGATGAAACATCGCGGACCGTGGTGGAAGTGGAGGACGTCTACGCTTACCCCCAGCCGCATGCCTGTTTTATTCAGTCGGTGCAGGACACGTTGGTCGGGGAGGGCGGTGTCTTTGACCTCATCACGCGGGAAGCCAAGCTTTTCAAGTTCGGGTCGGGCTCGGGCAGTAATTTTTCCGCCCTTCGCAGCGCGGGCGAGCCTTTATCGGCCGGCGGGACCACGTCGGGTCTGATCAGCTTTCTCAAGGTGGCTGACACGGCGGCTGGCGCGATCAAGTCCGGGGGCACCACGCGCCGAGCCGCAAAAATGGTCGTTTTGGATCTCGATCATCCGGATATTGAAGAGTTTGTTTCCTGGAAACGGCAGGAAGAAGAGAAGGTGGCTTGTTTGGCCGCAGGTTCGGTGGTGATTGAACGCCATCTGAGGAAGATCACCGCCGCCACCCGCGAGGCGCCGGACGCCACGCGTTTTGATCTGCGCGGAAACGATCGGCTGCGCCGGGCAGTCAATGCTGCCAAACGCGACGGCGTGCCGAGTGGTCTCATCGATCGTTGTCTTCGAATGCTGGCCGAAACTGAAGATACACCGAATATTCCCATCTTTTCAGTTGATTGGGATAGTGAAGCCTACAGAACAGTCAGCGGGCAAAACGCCAATCTATCCGTGCGCGTGACGGATGCATTTCTTGATGCGGTGCGGGATGATGCTGAATGGCCATTGCGTCGCCGTGTTGATGGTGTGGTCACCAAAACAGTGTCCGCAACAGAACTGTGGCGCGAGATCGGCGATGCGGCATGGGCCGCGGCTGATCCTGGTGTGCAGTTCCACGATACCATCAATGAATGGCACACATGCCCCGCCGACGGTGATATTCTTGCCTCTAATCCGTGCTCGGAGTATATGTTCCTCGATGACACGGCTTGTAATTTGGCCTCGGTCAATCTCTCAGCGTTCCTCCGAGATGATGGGAGCTTTGATACAGCTGGCCTCGCGGCAGCCAGCCGCCTGCTGACGATTGCACTCGAAATTTCCGTTGGGATGGCGTCCTATCCATCGGCGCAGATAGCCGAGCGTTCGTATCGGTACCGCACGTTGGGTCTCGGATTTGCTAATCTCGGCGGCCTCTTGATGTCGTCTGGTGTCGCTTATGACAGTGACGAGGGCCGTGCGGTGGCCGGGGCCGTGACTGCCCTCATGACCGGTGTTGGGTATCAAACGTCGGCGGAAATGGCCTCTCGGGTAGGGCCTTATGATCGCTATCAGCCCAATAAGGATGCAGCGCTTCGTGTGCTGCGTAACCATGGGGCTGCGATTGGTCTTGGCTCCTTTGAAGGCCTCACCATCGAACCTCGTTCTTTGCGGTGTGCTGATGTTCCTTTCGAGGGCCTCGGAGAGGCTGCGGAACACGCGATGGCGGTGGCGGTGACGAAAGCCGAGGCCCATGGTCTGCGCAATGCGCAGATTTCGGCGATTGCGCCGACTGGAACCATCGGCCTTCTGATGGATTGTGATACCACAGGAATTGAGCCGGACTATGCTCTGGTCAAATTTAAGCAAATGGTGGGCGGTCAAACCGTCAAGATCATCAACCGCTCTGTGCCAGGTGCGCTGCAGCGGCTTGGTTATTCGGATCGTGAGGTCAAAGATATCACCCTCTATGCAGTTGGGCGCGCAACGCTTGACGGTGCGCCAGGCGTCTCGCTCGATGGTCTGCGTGAGGAGGGCTTTGGTGAGAAACAGATCGACGCCATCGAGGCGGCGTTAAAGACAGCGTTTGACATCACCTATGTCTTTACCCGTGAGGTTCTGGGCGAGAGTTTCTTGCGCGGGAGTCTTGGTTTTTCAGAAGAGCAGATGGAGCAGTCAGGCTACCGAACACTCCGTGATCTTGGGTTTTCTGACGAGGACGTCCACAAAGCCAACCTTTATTGCTGCGGGACCATGACCGTTGAGGGGGCGCCCCATATCAAGCCAGAGCATCTGGCGGTGTTCGACTGTGCCGCACCTTGCGGCCGTGTCGGCACCCGCGCGCTTTCTGTCAGTGCCCATATTGATATGATGGCAGCGGTGCAGCCGTTCGTGTCCGGCGCGATCTCGAAGACCGTCAATTTGCCTGCAAGCGCGACGGCTGATGATTGCCTCACGGCCTACCAAGCTGCGCACGCCAAGGGCTTGAAAGCTGTGGCGCTCTATCGCGACGGCTCAAAACTGAGCCAGCCCTTATCGAGCGCTCTTGGAGCCCAAGGAGACGATGATTTTGGCGAGCTTGGTGATTTGCCATCGGGAGAACGTGCCAAAGTCTATGCCGAGCGCGTGGTGGAGAAAATTGTCGAGCGCACACCTGGTCGGCGCCGGTTGCCTGATCGCCGAAAGGGATACATCCAAAAGGCAATTGTCGGCGGGCATAAAGTCTATCTCCATACCGGCGAGTTCGAAGACGGCGAACTCGGAGAGATCTTTGTTGATATGCACAAAGAGGGTGCGGCTTTCCGCTCTCTGATGAACAATTTTGCTATCGCGATCTCTTTGGGCCTTCAATACGGCGTGCCGCTCGAAGAATTTGTCGATGCCTATCTTTTCACCCGGTTTGAGCCAGCGGGCCCGGTCCAGGGCAACGACCGTATCAAGAACGGAACATCGATCTTGGATTATATCTTCCGTGAGCTGGCTATCAGCTATCTCGGGCGATCAGATCTTGGCCATGTACCGGACGGTGACGGCACGTTTGACCTTGGCGGCGGCGTCAAGGCAGAGGGCGTGCGCGAGGAAGCGCAACGCTATATCTCTAAGGGGCTGACTCGTTCCTCGACCATGGACAATTTGGTCGTGTTGCGCGGCGGCGACTTCGATCGCATGCGTCCTAACGAAGAGGAAGCTGAACCCGAACCACTGAACGATGATGTGCCACCGGCCCCCAGTGTTTCTTCCGTTCAGGGCGGTTTAACCCTGGCGAGTGACAGAGACAACAATCGCGACGAGGCTCGACTTAAGGGCTATGAGGGCGATGCCTGTCCGGAATGTGGGCAGTTCACCCTGGTTCGTAATGGAACGTGCTTGCGCTGTGATAGCTGCGGCGCGACGACGGGATGCAGTTAAGGAGAGCTCAATGCTAGCTTATGTGACGATTGGAACGAATGACCTCGACAAGGCGCGAGAATTTTACAGTGCGCTGATGAGTAAGCTCAAGGCCAAACCCGTTATTGAGAACGAGCGGTCGACCATTTGGAGCAAAGGGCCAGGTCAGCCCATGATTATGCTCTGTACACCAGCAGATGGACAGGCGGCGACCTTTGGTAATGGAACGATGTTCACCCTGCAATGTGAAAGCAAGGAGAGCGTTGACGAGCTTTACGCGTTGATGCTTGAGCTTGGTGGGAAGAGCGAGGGGGAGCCGGGCATCAGAGCT
Source organism: Pseudomonadota bacterium (assembly GCA_039818345.1). Taxonomy (GTDB): domain Bacteria; phylum Pseudomonadota; class Alphaproteobacteria; order Caulobacterales; family Parvularculaceae; genus Parvularcula. The sequence goes on from JBCBUC010000006.1 coordinate 77,099, forward strand.
GAGCGGTTTTACCTCGCCTATGCCCGCGACCTCGATGGCAACAAACTGGCGTTTTTCGCGCCAGCCTAACCGATCCCAAATGCGGCCAACAAAAAACCCCGCCGGTCAGACCGGCGGGGTTCTTGTTGCGCTGGCCCCTAGACTTAGAAGCGCTTCCGTGCCGTCACACCCCAGGTGCGCGGTGCGTTCGGGTAAGCCGACACCGTTGACTGAAGTGTCGTTGGGAAGCCCGAGGTGTAGTACTCGTCTTCGTTGATGTTCCGACCCCAGATGAGGAGCTCAACACCATTATCGAAGTTGACACCCACCGATGCATTCAGCGTACCGACTTCGCGCTCCACTTCCGGCGCCACGTTTTCAAGCAGGCGAACAGCCGTTTCGTACTGGTAGTCCATACGAATGAAGGCTTCACCCATCGAGAAGTCGCGGCGGTAGTCAAAGGCGAACGAGCCCGAGAATGGCGAGATACCGGCAACTTCTTCACCGGAAAGGTCTGCCACGCCGTCTTGGACACCATCAGCAAGGTCGCGATCGCTACCACTAACAACCGGTGCACCTTCAAACTCTTCGTACTCTGCGTCGATCCACAGACCCGAGATGTTGAAGGTCAGGCCAGGGATCATCGGTGGTGCGATGATTGTGTCAAATTCGACACCCTGTGCAGACTGCTCACCAGCGTTGGCGAGAACGAAGCCCGTGCCTTGGAAGGTCGATGACTGGAACCCCTCAACCGTCTGGTCGAAGAGAGCGACGTTGAACTGACCCCAAGAGAACTGGGTCTTGAGACCAAATTCGAGCGTCTTGGTGATTTCCGGATCAGCAAGGCGTGTACCCGCGTACTGACCGAGGGCAACCGCAGTGTTGAGCGCCTGGGTCGTACCCGGGATTGCCGTGTCAGCGGCCAGCTCATTAGATGCTGTCAATGCACCGATGTCACTCGCGAACGGACGGGTGTCTGGCGTCAGGTTCCACGACGAAGCTTTAAAGCCGCGTGCGTAGGAGACGTAGACATTGGTCCGGTCGGTCGCGTCGTAAGCGAGGCGAAGGGTATAAGGCCAGTCATTGTCGACTGACTCACCATCTTCCACTGAGTTCGGGAACGGGGTGAGTGGGCCGAGTGGCTGGAGACCAGCGAGGAAGAGACCAAGCAGCGGGTTCGCTGATGGATCTGTCGACAGTGCTTCACCCTGGGCAACTGCCTGGGCTTGAAGGGCACCAAGTGCTGCTGCATCTGAAGCAATCGATGGGTCCGCTGCCAGGGTTGCTTCAATGATGCCGCCAGCGATCAGATCAGCACCGATATCGACAAAATCGAGATCGGAGAAGGGGTTGGTCCGCGTGACATTGCTGAAGTCCACCTCTTTGTCGGCTTGGAAGTAAGCAACACCACCGGTGAAGACGAGCTTGTCGGTGAGGTTGATATCCATCTGGGTGAAGAGCTGGAACTGCGTATCGTCTTGGGTGTTGACGAAATCAACGCCGCCGCCGTCTTGGTAGAATGTGTTGCCAATTGCGCCTGCGCCGAGTGTTGGGGCGAAGATCGCTGCTTCCAGACCACCGAGCGTGCCCTCGAGCGCCGTGTTGGTGAGTGACGCAGGACCGTCGATGAGGAAGTCAACATACCGGCGAGCGTCGACACCGTAGAGACGGTTGTCCGTGTTGGTCAGCTCTTCGTTGTAATAGAATGCACCGAAAAGATAATTGACCCGGTCATTCCAGTTGCCAACCAAGCGAAGTTCTTGGGTGAACGTTTCAGTGTCGAGGTCACGAAGGTTGCTGCCAAGAAGCTCGAGGGTGGTGAAATCACCTTCGTAGTTGTTGACGTCTTCATACTCACGATAGCTCGTGATCGAGCTCAGCGTCATGTTCGGCGTGATGTCCCAATCAGCATGGAACGACGCACCGTAGTTGTCGATTTCGCTTTGGCTGTTGAGGTCCGTAGCGGTCTCATAGGTGAAACCAAGGTCGCCGCCAACGGCGCCAAGTGCGTTAACGATGTTCGTGCTGCTCAAGCCAAGATCAACGCCTTCATCGAGCGCCAGCTGCGTACCACAGCAGTTCTCGTCGATCTTGTCGTAGTCAGCGATCACGCGGAACTCGAGGTTATCGGTTGGCTGTGCGAGAAGCTGACCGCGGATCGCCCAACGATCACGTTCGTTGAAGTCGTTGCCTGGGCCGTTGTTCTCGAAATAGCCGTCGCGTTGGTTGATGCTACCAGCGAGTGAGAAGGCGAAGATGTCGTTGATCGGGCCAGTGATGTAGCCCTTGCCGATCATCTGGTTGTAGTTGCCATAGGTGAATTCACCCACGCCGCTCCACTCATACTCAGGCTTTTTGGTGACAACGCTGACCACACCAGAGGTCGCGTTCTTGCCGAAAAGGGTCGACTGCGGGCCGCGCAGAACTTCAACCCGCTCAAGGCTGATGAGGTCACTCAGGGCCGAACCGGTCCGCGAGCGGAACACGCCGTCAATATAAACAGCGACTGAAGGTTCAATACCTGGGTTGTTGGCGCCGTTGCCTTGGCCACGAATAATGAACGTGGTGTTGGACGAACGTTCGAGCTGGCTGACCCGAAGCGCTGGAACAAGCGATTGCAGATCGATCGCGTCGACGATCTGTGCGTCTTGAACGGTCTCTTCCTGGACCACCGACACAGCAATCGGAACTTCTTGCAGGGTTTGCTCACGCTTGGTCGCGGTGACGACGATTTCGTCGATCTGGGCCGCGGCTTGCGCCATAAATGAAGCGCCAACCAGCGCCGTCGTTACGAAAAAGACGTTTTTGTTCACCGTCTACTCCTCCCGTGCCCCAGAAGGGGGCTCTCCACTAATGCCTTATAAGGCTCTTTTGTTTCGATCGCCTTGCCGTTTCCATTGCGCCCCTCCTTCAATGTGGGCGAAGACGAAGACAAATTCGAAAACGATCAGACACGAATAGCGGATTGATGAGAGAGGAAAAGAGTTTCCAATGAATACAATCACGGTCGATGAACTCATGCGACAAATCGGCAACAGTCGATTAACCTCAAATTGGATCGACGTTGATCAAAAAAGAATCGATCAGTTCGCCGATGTAACCGAAGATCATCAATTTATTCATGTGGATGAGGAGAAGGCGAAGGCTACTCCCTTCGGCGGAACCATCGCTCATGGGTATTTGACGCTCTCGCTGCTTTCCAAAATGGGTGAGGGGACGTTGCCAGCGCTCGAAGGCATCCAGGCGGGTGTGAATTACGGCTGCAACAAGCTTCGTTTCATCAACCCCGTCCGGTCAGGAAAAAGAGTGCGGGGGCATTTCAGCCTGATCGATTATAAATCGCCCAATCCAGGCACGCATGTGATGACTTATAACATCGAAGTCGAAATCGAAGGCGAAGACAAACCGGCCCTCGTGACCGAATGGGTCTTCATGCAAATGACGGCAGCCTGAAATAACTGTTTTGGGCCACGGGCGCCCGCCCGTGGCCCTGTCGCCCGCTTTAAGGCATGGTGATCACAACTTTGCCTGTGACCTCGCGGTTTTCGAGCAATTTGAGTGCTTTCGCTCCGTCCTCGAGCGCAAAGCTCGCGGTGATCCGCGGTTTCACCCGGCCATCGGCCATCATCGCGCCGATATCCGCCATGTTGCTGGCGTGCCCAGCGGGATCTCGCATCACCGCGGCGCCCCAGAAAACACCCATGATTTGCGAGCTCTTCAGGAGGGTGAGATTGAGTGGCGGGTTCGGAATACCGGCGGGAAATCCGACGACGAGGTAACGACCCTCCCAAGCCATGGCACGAAGAGCAGGCTCGCAATAAGCGCCGCCGACCGAATCATAAAGCGCATCTGCACCGCCGCCGGTCTTTTCCTTGATCGCGTTCGAAAGAGCCTTTTGCGAGTCGCGGTCGAGCTCTCGTGGATAGACGATGGTGTCGTCCGCCCCGAGCTCTCGGCAAAAATCTGCCTTCGCGTCTGAACTCACCGCGGCGACGACTGTTGCGCCCATGGCTTTGCCGAGTTCGATAGCCGCTGACCCGACGCCGCCAGCAGCCCCCAGCACCACGAGACTTTCGCCGCTTTGAAGCTTCGCGCGGTCCTTGAGCGCGTAATAGCTGGTGCCGTAGGTCATAATAAAACCGGCTGCTTGATCAAAAGGCAGGGCATCCGGAATCGGCATCACGGTCGGAGCATCGACGCACACATGCGTTGAGTAGCCACCAAACGCACCGGCCGATGCAGCGACCCGCTCACCAACTCTTGATGCATCGACGCCTTCCCCCACGGCTTCGATCACGCCGGCAATCTCACCGCCCGGCGCAAAAGGGCGTTCAGGTTTGAACTGATAAAGATCCTTGATGATCAGCGTGTCGGGAAAATTGACCCCAGCGGCATGCACCCGGATCAAGACTTGGCCTTTTTGAGGGGTTGGATCGTCCTGTTCGATGATCTCCAATGTATCTGGCCCACCGGGTGTAACTGACATCAGTGACTTCATGGCGTTTCTCTCGCTTGCTGTTGTCAGCGAGACTAGGCACGGTCACTCCAAAAACAACACATTGGGAGGCAGCTTACGTGCCAAAGATTCAAAACCGAGGGGCGATCCTCGCGCTCCTCACGGTCGTTTATGCGTTTAATTTCATCGACCGACAGATCGTTGGCGTCTTGGCTCCTTTTATTCAGGGCGAGCTTGGCCTGTCAGGAACGCAGATCGGGCTGCTAACCGGCGGTCTGTTCGCGATCTTCTACACCTTTGTTGGCATCCCGATTGCCGGTATCGTTGATAACCCACGAACGCTGCGGATCGGCGGGTTCAAGATCACCTTCGATCGAGTGACGATTATCGCCTTGAGCCTCGGGACCTGGAGCTTCTTCACCATGGTCACGGGTTTTGCGAGCGGCTTCGCTGCCTTGGCGGTGCTGAGGATTGGCGTGGCGATTGGCGAAGCCGGGTGCAGCCCGCCAAGCCACGCGCTCATTTCCGACCTCTATAAGCCGAATGAGCGCGGCAAAGCGCTGGGCACTTATGCGCTAGGTATCCCGTTTGGGATTATGACGGCCTACTTTGTCAACGCGTTCTTCGTTTCAGGCGGGACCGTCGATTGGCGGACCGCATTTTTGGTTGTTGGGTTTGCTGGCCTGCCGCTCGCCTTCATTGTCAAAGCTGTGATCCCTGAGCCTGAGCGCGGACGGATGGACGAGGTCAAAGCCAAGCCCGTGCCTTTCAAAGAGGGCCTGGCGCAGCTTGCGAAGGTTCCAAGCTATTGGACCATGGCCCTCGGTATCGCCTTCTCGAGCTTTGGGTCCTACTCCGTCTCGGCTTTTCTTATGGGCTACATGGTGGGTGTTCCGAATGAGATGGTCGGCCAATTTGCCGATATCCCGCTCGTTCCCCTTCTTCTTGGCCTCGGGGTCGGTAACGCGATCTTCTACTCAAGCGGCACCTATCTTGGCGGTGCGATTGCTGACCATTTTGGCAAAAAGAACGTGGGCGCTTACGCCTTTGTGCCAGGCATCACGACGACGCTGGCGGCTTGCTTTGCCGCGCTTGCCTGGTCGACGGGATCAGCGGTGCTCTTCTTCTCGTCGATTTCGCTACATGTCTTTTTCCTCGGCTTTTACCTCGGGCCAAGCTTTTCGGTGGCGCAGAACCTGGCCGGTGTGTCGGTCAGGGCGACGTCGACGGCTGTCTTCTTCTTTGTCTTGAACCTGATCGCGCTGGGCCTGGGCCCCACGTTCACCGGTTGGCTTTGGGATGTTTTTGCGTCTGACGGGACGCCTAAGATCGAAGCGCTGCGCATGGCTCTTTATGCGTTATCCGTTCCGTGGGCGTTGGCAGTCATGATGTTCTTCGTGTCGGCGAAACTGCTGCCGCGGGATTGGGCGAAAACCCACGGTGAGCAAGGTCTCGATGACGCATCAAAAGTCCCGCTGACCGCAAGCCTTGATGAGGATGCATCCCCTAGTACTTGATATTGAGAATGAATATCAATACATCGGAGTTATGCGCTCTCTCTTCAAAACGTCGACCTATGCGGCCATGCACTTTGTTGTCGCTTTCACCGTGGCCTTCGCACTCACCCGCAGTGTCGCGGCAGCGGCGGCGATAGGGGTGGTCGAGCCGCTGATCCAAACCGTTGCCTACGCTCTTCACGAGCGGGTTTGGGAACGCGGCGGCCGCGGTTCGGGAAAAACAGTTGGCATGTGGAGAGCTTTTCGGGCCAACTTGACGGACAAGTTAACAGAAGCGGGATAGGTTGCCCTTGCAACAATGCCGCGCGTTCCCGACATGCCCTCAGCTGTCGCGCGTCCTAAGTCTATTTTCGCGGCAGTGGCGGGGCCCGTGCCGACCATCGGGCGGATCTCCGCCGGACACTGCCGAAAGGAGTTCCCATGGCTGAAGAGATCAAGACCTATCCCGTCTTGCCGCTGCGCGATATTGTCGTGTTCCCCCATATGGTCGTCCCCTTGTTTGTGGGCCGGGATAAATCTGTCCGCGCGCTCGAGACGGTGATGGAGTCAGACCGCGAGATTCTGCTCGTCGCGCAAAAAGATGCGAGCAATGACGACCCCGCAGAAGAAGATATCTACACGATCGGCGTCGTTGCGAAGGTGCTGCAACTTTTGAAGCTGCCCGACGGCACGGTGAAAGTGCTGGTCGAAGGTGGCCAACGCGCGGAAATTACACGCTACACGGATGAAGACACCTATTTTGAGGCTGACGCTGCGCTTCTCGAAGAGGTCGAAGGCGATCCGGCGGAGATCGAAGCCCTCGCGCGCTCGGTCAACACTCAGTTTGAAAGCTATGTGAAGCTCAACAAACGTGTCTCGCCTGAGGTCATCGTCTCGATCGGTCAGATCGATGATGCATCCAAGCTCGCGGATACAGTGGCGTCCCATCTTAATCTCAAGATCGCTGAAAAGCAGGAACTTCTCGAGATCTCGTCGATCCCGCAGCGGCTTGAGGCTGTCTACGGATTTATGGAAGGCGAGATGTCCGTCCTCCAGGTCGAGAAAAAGATCCGTGGACGTGTCAAGCGCCAGATGGAGAAGACCCAGCGCGAGTACTACCTGAATGAGCAGATGAAGGCCATTCAGAAAGAGCTCGGTGAGGGTGAGGACGGCAAGGACGAGCTTGGCGAACTCGAAGAAAAGATCGAGAAGACCAAACTCTCCAAGGAAGCCAAAACCAAGGCGAACGCGGAGCTTAAAAAGCTGCGCCAGATGTCGCCCATGTCGGCCGAGAGCACGGTCGTCCGGAACTATCTCGACTGGCTGTTGTCGATCCCGTGGAACAACCGCGGCAAGATCAAGCACGACCTCGTCAAAGCCGAAGAGGTGCTCGATCGCGATCACTATGGCCTTGATAAAGTCAAAGAGCGGATCGTTGAGTATCTTGCTGTGCAAAAACGTACCGGTAAACTCAAAGGCCCGATCCTTTGTCTCGTCGGTCCTCCTGGCGTTGGTAAAACTTCGCTCGGAAAGTCCGTGGCCGAAGCGACGGGCCGCGAGTTTGTGCGCGTGTCCCTCGGCGGCGTGCGCGACGAAAGCGAGATTCGCGGTCACCGCCGGACCTATATCGGCTCGATGCCTGGCAAAATCATCCAGTCGATGAAGAAGGTGAAAAAGACCAATCCGCTCTTCCTTCTCGATGAGATTGATAAAATGGGTCAGGATTTCCGCGGTGATCCGTCGTCTGCCTTGCTTGAAGTCCTTGATCCCGCGCAGAATGATACGTTTGCGGATCACTACTTGGAAGTCGATTACGACCTGTCCGACGTGATGTTCATCACCACGGCGAACTCGCTCAACATGCCGCAACCGCTTCTTGACCGGATGGAGATCATCCGTATTCCGGGCTATACGGAAGAAGAAAAAGTCGAGATCGCAACCCGGCACATCATGCCGCGCCTCCGCAAAGAGCATGGCCTTTCCAATGAGGATTGGGCGATCAACCCAGATGCGCTTTTAGAACTTATCCGTCTTTACACCCGCGAGGCTGGTGTACGGAATCTCGAGCGGGAGCTCGCCACCCTGGCGCGGAAGGCTGTCACCTTGCTCGAAAAAGGTGAGGCGGACGGTAAGGTCGTCGTGACCGTCGATAACCTGGCTGATTTCTCGGGCGTCTCGAAATTCCGTTACGGCGAGGTTGAGGGCGATGATGCCGTGGGTGTTGTCACGGGTCTGGCTTGGACTTCCGTGGGCGGAGATATCCTCAAGATCGAGGGCGTCACCATGCCGGGTAAGGGCCGTATGACCCCCACCGGCAACCTCAAGGACGTTATGAAAGAGTCTGTCTCGGCGGCGGCGTCCTATGTCCGTAGCCGGGCTGTGGAGTTCGGTATCAAGCCGCCGGTTTTTGAGAAGACAGACATCCATATCCACGTTCCTGAGGGTGCAACGCCTAAGGACGGTCCATCCGCCGGCGTCGCGATGGCCACTGCGATCGTCTCGGCCCTCACCGGAATCCCCGTGCGGAAGGATATTGCCATGACCGGTGAGATTTCCTTGCGCGGCCGGGTGCTTGCGATTGGTGGTCTCAAAGAGAAGCTTCTCGCGGCTCTCCGGGCTGGCACCAAGACGGTGCTGATCCCCCAAGAGAATGAGAAGGATCTCGCCGATGTGCCGGACAGTGTGAAAGAGGGTCTCGAAATCATCGCAGTGGAACATGTCGATGACGTGCTGAAATTGGCGCTGACAGGACCGCTGACACCGATTGAATGGGATCCTGAAGAGGAGGCGCTGAAGGCGCAGGCCTCTGGCAAACCTGATCCGACCCCCGAAGGTGGTCCGGTGATCACCCACTAAGCTCTAGTCACGATCGATAACCAGCGAGGCGGCATGGCGACATGCCGCCTCTTTTCGTTTGCGCTGAGGAGGTCTATCTCGCGACCATGACAGCCAAAACGCCTGCCCAATGCAGCTCCATGGAAGAGGTCCGTGAGGGCGTCGATGCCCTCGACCGGGAACTCGTGAAACTCCTCGCCGTTCGGCAAGGTTATATGGAGGCCGCCGCACGTATTAAGCCGCGTGCGGAAGACGTTCGCGTGCCCTGGCGGATCGAAGAGGTTGTCGCAAAAGTCATGCAAACGGCGGAAACCGAAGGCTTAAGTGGTCGAATCGCGGAGCCAGTTTGGCGAGAATTGATCGAACGATGCATCGAACATGAGGCTGAAACATGGAAAAAGCTGCGTTCCGACTGAACCAATTTAGCAATAAAAAACAATTCATTGGCGAATTGCTAAGCAGAATTTGCCCGATCGTTTAAAATATCACTTTGACGTTTAACGAAATCCCTCTCTAGCGTCTTCTAGCTGCGGAAAGCCGCTAGGAATAAGGGTTTCAAGATATGAACAAGAATGAATTCGTCGACGAAGTTGCAAGCAAATCGGACATGAGCAAAGCGCAAGCCGCCAAGGCTGTGGACGCTGTGTTCGATACGATCACAGAAGCGCTTCAAAACGGCGACGACGTCCGTCTCGTTGGCTTCGGCACCTTCTCATCGGCGCGCCGTGAAGCCCGTGAAGGCCGTAACCCGCGCACCGGCGAAACCATTCAAATTGCAGCCTCGATCCAACCGAAATTCTCGGCTGGTAAAGGCCTCAAGGACGCCCTCAACTAAACGTTCTTTTCTGACTTTCGGAGAACCTCGGCCCTGGCCTCATCGATCACGGCCACGGTTCTCCGGATATCGAATAGTGACTCGGTGCGCTCTCGGCCACGCTTTTGAAGGTCCGTACGCATCGCAGGGTCATCGATCAATTGAAGCACCGATGTGCTGATGGTCTTAGCCGACACCTCCTCGATATAGAGTGCCGTGTCGCCGCTGACCTCCTTTAATCCCCCACGACCCGACGAGACGAGTGCAGCGCCGTAAGCGTTGGCTTCCATCGCTGTCCGTCCAAAGGTCTCTTCCCAAATGGATGGCACCACAACAATGGCGGCCCGCGCGAACGCCGTCATCGTTTCTTCAAACGGTTTGTAGCCTGAGAAACGGAGATTGGGTGTGCGTTCTATCGCTTCGTGAAGCTGGGTATTGAAATCGGTGAACGAAGGATTGGTGGCGCCGATAACCTCAGCTTTCCAGTCAGGACGCTCGGCCAACACTTGGTGCATGGCTTCGACAAATTCGAGCGAGCCTTTGTTCGGGATGAGACGCGCCGCGAAGAGGATCAATTGCTCCTTCTTCTGATCTTTTGCATGGTAGATGTGGCTATCGATGCCGTTATAGGCGACATAGGTGCGATCAGCGAGTTGCGGGAAATCATGGGCGAAACGGCTACGCGCAAACTCTGATACGATCGCGATCTTATCAAACCCTGCATACTGACGGGTTCGCCACCATCGTTGAATTGGTCCCTTTGGTGTCTTGGTGTGGGAGTGCCGAAACAGCATGTTGGGGGTGTTGGGGAAGGCATGCGCGATCGCGGAGCATGTCTTCATATGCTGCCGTGCTTCGATGAACCCAGGATTGATGTCGCGCAGGGCACGGATCACATGGCGCGGGTATTGATTAGCGCCGCCAGCCGCGGGGACGGGGCGAAAGGGTACATCGCTAAAGGGCGCGTCAGTCTCCCGACCAATCACAACGATTTGATCGCGAAACTGTGAATGCACCACGGCGTCGTAGATATCGAGTTCAATGGCGCCTGCCTTGGCGGGGCTAAATTGCCCACGCGGCGGGCAAACGATGGCCATGGTCGTCATTGGCGATCCCTTTTTATTCGTCGTTGGTCAGCGTGCCGCACCGGTGGCGATGGCAGATCATAGCCCTGTCACACAGCTGTAGCGAGGCTGTCACAACGCCCGCATAGGCGCCGAGACGTTTTTTCACCAGGGGGTCCTCCGCATGAAACGTCTTCTCATTACCTCGACAGCGCTTTGCACGTTGTCTGGCGCTGCTTTCGCGCAAACTAATATTGGTCCGGATGCGTCTTATGATGAGATCATTGTGACGGCGCAAAAACGCGACCAGGTCATCACTGACGTTCCCGCGGCGATCACAGCGTTTGCGCAAGACGATCTTGATTACCTGGGTGTGCAGCAATTCGATGATCTCGCCGATTTCATTCCCGGTCTTGAGGTGCAGGAGCAGTCGGCCAACAATCCTGGATTTGTTATTCGCGGCATCACGTCGGACAGTGGCGCGGCGAACATCGAACCGCGCGTTTCGATCTTCCAAGACGGCGTATCCACCTCGCGTTCGCGGGGAAGCTTTGTGGAAGTCTTTGACACAGAGGTTGAAGTCCTCCGTGGTCCTCAACCGACTTTGTTTGGCCGTTCAGCGTTGATCGGTGCGATCGCACTCAACTCGATCAAGCCTGAGATCGGCGGCGCGCTTTCAGGTTACGCGCGGGCCGGGTACGGCAACCTCGATTACGTCTTCGGTGAAGCGGGCGTGAATATCCCGGTGGGCGACACGGCCGCTGTGCGGGTGGCTGGCCGCTATAAAAAACGCGACGGCTATATCGATAATTTGTCGGATCAGGATGATCTGCAGGGGTTCGAAACCGCCGCGATCCGTGCATCGTTACTCTGGGAGCCGGCGGAAAAGCTATCCGTCCACATCATTGGTAACTACCAAGAAGATGACAATCCGGGCACCTCGTTCAAATCAGGCACGTTCCGTCCAGCGGGCGGGAGCACCTCGCCTTATTCGGCGGCTGAGCTCAACGTTTTCGGTGGACCGATCTCTGAAAACAAAACTGAGCTGGGCCTTAACCGCCAACTTTGGAACGTTACGGGCCGGGTTGATTACGCGATCAACGATGTGCTGACGGTGACCTCGATCAGCAGCTACCGCGATTTTGACAGCGACGAGATCTTTGATCCGGACGGTTTTGGCTACAACCTGTTTCTTTTCGCTGAGGACGCGGAAGGCGAGCAGTTCAGCCAAGAGCTACGCCTCAATTACGACGATGGCGGACGTCTTGCTGGTTTCGTCGGCGTTAACTACTTCGATGAAGAGGGTGAGCAGCGCGTGCCTCTCCGCTATGACGAGAGCATCGCCCAAGCGCTTCTAGGCGGTTTTCTCTTCACCGATCTTCCGGGTGTTGAACAAGACCCGCTTCCTCTTTCGTTGATCCCAACAACCAATGCGTCACCGGGTCCTTTGTTCGGTGCGCCTCTGGGCTTTTTCGAGGAAGAGTTCCGCAACACCTCGGACTCGCAGTCCTACGAGATTTTCGCTGACGCGACCTTCGCCCTGACGGATCGGTTGGAACTGACCGGCGGTGTGCGGTACACGTATGACGACAAAGAGACTGGCCAGTCGGCGTTTTCAGCATCGGGTACTGGCAGCGCACTGACCGGGGCGGGCATCTTCCTTGCGACCGATGTGCTGACCGCTGATGGCCTTGGGTTCCGCGGTGATGATCTCGTCACGGCAGAAGATGAGTTCGAAGGCATCACCGGCCGTTTCGGCGCCAAGTACGACGTCACCGACGATTTCACGGTCTTTGCCAATTACGCCCGGGGCAGGCGTCCTGAGGTTCTCAACTACAACACAAGCCTCGTGCCGCTTGGTGTGACCGAGGAAGGTTTTGAGGAGATCGACGCGGAGACCGTCAACAGTTTCGAGGTTGGTGCACGCGGCACCTTCTTCGACAACACTCTTCGTGCAGATGGCTCGTTCTACTATTACGACTATAACAACTTCCAGACCTCGGTGACCCTGGGCGTCGGTGATATCCAGACGGTCAATGCTGGTGGCGCGACCGCTTACGGATTTGAAGGCACAGCCGTCTTCACACCGACCGATTGGCTTTCGGTCTTCGGCAATTATGCTTGGAACGACGCGACGTTCGATGATGAGAGTGACGACGGTCAAGCGCAGGCCTTTGCTGGCAACCGGTTCCGTCTAGCGCCGGAGCACGCCTTGAGTGTTGGTGTGAACGGAATGCTTGAAACCGAGTACGGAACGTTCAGTCTCCGTCCGATCTATACTTATCGCTCAGAAATCTTTTTTGATGACGATAACGACCGGCAGATCGATGTTGACGGTGATGGGATCATCGACGTCAATGGTGGTGATCTGTTCCAGGACGAAGTCCAAGAAGGTTTCGGTGTGCTCGACATTCGCGCCACCTGGACCTCGGTTGACGAGCGCTTCACGCTGGAAGTCTACGCTGAGAACGTGACCGACAAAGAGTATCTCCTCGATGCTGGTAACACGGGCGACGCTTTCGGTATCGCGACCTTCATCGCCGCGGCTCCTGCAACTTATGGTTTCTACGTCTCGACCAAGTTCTAGTCCCTCGAACTGAACCAAAACCAACGAAGGCCTCGGTCCCATCGGGTCCGGGGCTTTTTTATGCAGGGCCGCTTGCCGAGGGGCCAGAGTCGGGCCTAAGGCGGCCTTCCATGACGCGGTTTATTTTCATCACCGGCGGCGTGGTCTCTTCTCTTGGAAAAGGGGTGGCTTCAGCGGCACTCGGCGCGCTTTTGCAAGCGCGTGGCTATTCGGTGCGGCTTCGCAAGCTCGACCCCTACATCAATGTCGATCCAGGCACGATGAGCCCCTACCAACACGGCGAAGTTTTCGTGACCGATGACGGGGCGGAGACCGACCTCGATCTTGGTCACTATGAGCGCTTCACCGGCGTCTCGGCGACGAAGGCTGACAACATCACCACGGGCCAGATCTATAGCTCAGTGATCGAGAAGGAGCGCCGCGGCGACTATCTTGGCGCGACGGTTCAGGTGATCCCGCATATCACCGACGCAATCAAAGACTTCATCCGTTCAGAAGCGCTCGATGAAAACGGCAAGCCGGTCGATTTTCTTCTATGTGAGATCGGCGGCACGGTCGGCGATATCGAAGGCTTGCCGTTTTTTGAAGCCATTCGTCAGTTTGGAAATGATGTCGACCGTGGTCAGGCGATCTTCATCCACCTCACCCTCATGCCCTATATTGCGGTGGCCGGGGAGATGAAGACCAAACCGACCCAGCACTCGGTGAAAGAGCTTCGCTCCATCGGTATCCAGCCTGATATCCTCCTTGTACGGGCTGATCGTGAAGTGCCCCAGGGCGAGAAGCGCAAGATCGCGCAGTTCTGCAACGTGCGTGAGAGCGCTGTGATCCAAGCGATGAATTCGCGCAGTATCTATGAGGTGCCGCTGGATTACCACGCCGAGGGCTTCGACGACGAAGTGCTTGCAGCCTTTGCAATCAAAGATGCACCAGAGCCTGACTTGACGCGTTGGCAGGATATCACCAAGCGCATCACCGCCCCTGACGGTGAGGTTCGTATCGCGGTCGTTGGCAAATACACCGTGCTCAAAGATGCGTACAAGTCACTGATCGAAGCGCTGGCCCATGGCGGTATTGCGAACAATGTCCGTGTCGAGCTTGATTGGATCGACTCGAGTGTCTTCACGTCGGAAGAAGCGGCGCAGCAGCGGCTTGCCGATGTGCACGGAATTTTGGTGCCTGGCGGCTTTGGCGAACGTGGCTCGGAAGGCAAGATCCGGGCAGCGCATTTTGCGCGAACCAAGGGCATTCCTTACTTTGGGATCTGTTTTGGTATGCAGATGGCGGTGGTTGAGGCGGCGCGCAGTGTGTTGGGCCATCCCGCAGCGACGAGCTCTGAGTTCTCCGAAGGCGGAGAGCATGTCGTTGGTTTGATGACCGAATGGATGAAGGGGAACACCCTCGAAGAGCGTGCGTCGGATAGCGATCTTGGCGGCACGATGCGGCTTGGCGCCTATGAAGCGCAATTGTCGCCGGGCTCGAAAGTGCGAGAAATCTACGGTCAGGACACGATCTTTGAGCGTCACCGCCACCGCTACGAAGTCCAGATGGGTCTTGAGGAGGCGTTTTCAGCGCACGGCATTCATTTCACCGGTCGCTCACCGGATGGGCACCTCCCTGAAATCATGGAGATCGAGGACCACCCTTGGTTCATCGCGGTGCAGTTCCACCCGGAGCTTAAGTCTCGCCCCTTCGAACCGCACCCACTTTTTGCCAGCTACATCGAAGCCGCGCTCAAGCGTTCGCGGCTCGTTTAAACCTCAACCCCGGCGACCCGCGGCGCTTCCATGCCGAGGCGCTCCATCGCTTCTGCACGGAGATTGTTTTTCCGCTCGGTGCTGAGCTGCATGAACTGCATCCCACCATGGTCGCGTTCGGTTTCCCAAATATCGGCCGCGACAAGATCGATGATTTCCCGCTGCTCCGATGTGAGCTGCGACCACGACGCGGCATAACGAATGCGCGCGGTGTCGGGGAACTCTGACACGTTCGAGACAGAGCGCAGGCTCGCCGCATCCATTTGCTCGGCTTGAGCGGCCCCACCCAAAAACAATGCTAGGCCCATGGCCCAGAAGACATACTTCATACCAACACCCCCAAAGTGTTACTCATTCACTTATCGAGGGGGTGTGAGTTTTCGCTAACTCCTGACGCGCAAAATTGAGCGATTGCTGTTCACCTTATGACAGCTTGGGTTAACGACGATCTTTGCGCTTGTCAGAGAAGCTGGTGTCCTTTATGCGGCGCGGCTTACCGGATTCTGGAGTGACGAATGGCCGTCCCAAAGAGTAAAATCACCAAGTCGCGCCGCGGCATGCGCCGCAGCCACGATGCCCTTGAGCGCGCGTCCTACATCGAGGACCAGCAAACAGGAAATCTGCGCCGCAACCATCATATCGACCTCAAGGCTGGCACCTATAACGGTCGCCAAGTGTTGCCGCCGCAGGACGATTAAGCGCGACTTTTGCCAACAGGGTTAAGCTTTCCCGGTTGGCAAAGTGAACAACGGGTGAGGGCGACGAAAGCTTGCTTTCACTCCATCCGCAAAGCTGGCATGGGCTCCTCACAATTCAGGAGACCCCCATGCAATCGATCGCCGACATTCTAGCCCGAGAGATCCTCGACAGCCGCGGTTTTCCCACCGTGGAAGTTGACGTTGTAACCGCTGATGGCGCCATGGGGCGCGCAGCGGTGCCTTCTGGCGCGTCAACCGGCATGCATGAAGCCCATGAGCGCCGTGATGGTAGTGAGCGTTATCTGGGCAAAGGGGTCCGTGATGCGGTGACGGCGATCCAGACGGAAGTCTCGAAAGTTCTTATCGGCGTCGATACCACCGAGCAGGTCTTTATCGACCGGACGATGAACGAGCTTGATGGTACCGCCAACAAAAGCCGCATCGGTGCCAATGCTATCCTCGGCGTCAGCCTCGCTGTTGCCAAGGCGGCGGCGGAGTATCATGACCTGCCGCTCTTCCGCTATTTGGGTGGCCCATCGGCAACGACCCTCCCTGTACCGATGATGAATATTCTTAATGGCGGGGCGCATGCGGACAACCCCGTCGACATCCAAGAGTTCATGATCATGCCGGTGGGCGCGGACAGCTTCTCTGAAGCCCTCCGCATGGGCGCAGAGGTGTTCCATGCCCTCAAAAAAGCGCTCAAGGCCGATGGTATGGGCACCAATGTGGGTGATGAGGGCGGGTTTGCGCCGAACATCTCTTCCTCGCGCCACGCGTTGGATCTCATCATGGGTGCAATCGAGGCAGCAGGTCTGAAGCCGGGTTCCGACATGGTGTTGGCGCTCGATGTCGCCTCGACGGAATTCTTCAAGGATGGTCAGTACACCCTCGCCGGTGAGAATCAGACCCTCGATGCTGGCGGCATGGCAAGCTATCTCGCTGGCCTTGCCAAGGATTACCCGATCAAATCGATCGAGGACGGCATGGCCGAAGACGACTGGGACGGCTGGGTCGAGCTGACCCGTCAGGTTGGCGACAGCGTGCAGCTTGTCGGCGATGATCTTTTCGTGACCAATCCGAAGCGTCTCGCAACCGGCATTGAAAAGAGTGCGGGTAATGCGATTTTGGTCAAGGTCAATCAAATCGGTACCCTGACGGAGACTTTTGAGGCCGTCGATATGGCCCACAAAGCAGGCTTTAAGGCCGTCATGTCTCACCGTTCAGGTGAGACTGAGGACACAACGATTGCTGATCTCGCGGTCGCCACAGGTTGTGGTCAGATCAAAACGGGCTCCCTCGCGCGCTCTGACAGAACGGCGAAGTACAACCAGCTTTTGCGGATCGAAGAGGCACTTGGGCCCTCAGCACACTATCCGGGTGCTGACATCCTTAAAGGTTAATCAGACATCGGTACGGCGCTGATAAAAAATGTCAGCGCCGTAAGATTTTGGTAACGCTGCTTGGCGAAGGGTGAGTCGTCGAAAGGACTTCATCCCTATGCTGAATATTCGTGCCATCCTTACACAATCTGTTGTGCCTGCAGCCCTCATCGTGGGCACGGCCTACCAGATCTTGTTGGGTATCAATGGCCCGGATGGATTGCGGCGGGCAGAACACCTGGCGATGGTGAAGGCAGAACGCGCACTTCAAGTTGAAATGCTCAAGCTCGAACGCGTGCGTTTGGAAGAACGTGCTGACCGTTTGGTGCTGTCATCGCTTGATGAAGACCTTCTTGAGGTGCAGGCGCGCGCCAATCTTGGGCATATGCGTCCCGGCGAATACCGGATTTCCCTCTCAGAGCTCGATGCTGTGGCGGCCACCCCCGTTGGCCATGAGCAGCAGCTGACCAGCCTGATCGCGGTTTCTCTCCTTAATACCGGCGTCTGAACCTCGACGGACCAACCCGCCACCAAGAGCGTCAGGTTGGAACAGACGATGGTCTTGATGGGGGTAAAGCGAAGAGGAGGACCGGAGAGATCGTGAACACGATGAACGAGGTCACAAGCAGCTCCATCATCCCGCGCTCGACATAGGGTGCGGTGACGGCGGTTCCGACCGCCGTGCCAACAAAGGCAAAAAGCAACAAGATTGCCGCTGCTCGCGCTTCATTGCCCTCGGATACCGCCAGTGCCTGATTAAATCCTGGTGGCGCACGTAAGCCGAACCCGGCGTTCACCAGCACGAACATCAAGATATAGATGGTGACATTATCGGACCCTGTGAGCCGTGTAAGGATCATCAAAAGCATTCCTACCGATGACATGACTGAGCCAAAAATGATCACTTGCTCATCACCAAAGCGCTTGGTGAAAAAGCCTGCGGTGTTCGCACAAACCGCAAAGAAGAAGATCCCTGAGATTTGCATCACGATGAAACGCTGAACGCCCAGTCCAAAGACGTGCACCATCACCGCGGGCATGCCGAAGACAAAAATCAACAATCCCGCCAGCGACGCCGCGTGGCTCAAGCTATATCGCCAATAGACGATGTTGCGCATAAGGCTGCGGTAGGTACCAGCATGCCCCCTGATCTGAAGGCTTGGCGCGGCTCTTCGGATGATCAGCAAAAGAACGATTGTGCCAAGAGCGAGCACAAAAAGGAGGTAGAAAGAGCTTGTCCAGCCAAAACTGGCCAGGAGCCAAAGCCCCATAATCGGCGCAAGGGCAGGGATCATCGATTCAAACGTTGCCAGCAAACCAAAGACCCGCACGACGGCGCCTTCAGGCACGAGAAATCTAATCCAGACAGGTGCGAACACTGCCGGTGCGGCGCCGAGCAGTCCTTGAAAAAAGCGGCAGATCGTCAGGATGGGAATGCTTTCCGCCCGCGTGGCGACGAGGCTCGCGATGGCAAATCCAAACAAGCAGACGAGCAGCAATGTCACCTGATTGGTGCGGGACCCCGCTTCACCCCATAGAATAAGACCAATCGCGATACCGAACGTGTAACTGGCAAGAACGCCTTGTGCCATGGCCTGGGTACCGCCGAGGATATCGGGCAACGATGGCACCGCCGGCAAGACGAGGTCCGTTCCGGCAAGCCCTAAGATCGTTCCCGCCAACGCAGCGCAAAGCGCACTGGCGGCGATCAACCTACTCATTGTGCTGTCTGTTTGGGTGTTCATGAGAAGAGCCGCCGTCCATCGTGACGACCGCCCTAGCAGCTTCGATCGATCACCACGATGTCTAAAGCATACAGAGGTTGCCGATCAGTGATCGTTCACTAAGCGGGCAAAGCGACCATCAGAAAGCGGGATGCGCACGACTTTGCGTTGGCCTTCGAAGATCTTGATCTCGTCATAGTCAGCGGACGATGTAAAAAACTGCCGTTCGGAATGCGGATGATCAAACCAACCGGAAGGTTCAAGCGCCCGTTCCACCTGATCGATTTCTTCCGTCGCAAACCGCCAAAAACACGTGCCGATGAGATCCGACACCGGCTGATGCCATTCGAGGGCTCGTTTTCGCGAGGCGGCCAACAGGTTGTGGGAGATATCACAAATGAGGAAATAGGGTTCCGTCGACGTCTCGATCAAATTGGCCAAGGCATGGTCACTTGCCGTCGTGGGTTTGGCCTCGATCAGGGCGCGAATGTTCTTTTCATGCGCTGAGGCTGGCGCCCACCCCTTTTCCCATCGGGAGATGGTGACTTGGCTGACGCCGAGATGCGCCGCGAGGGCGTCCTGACTGAGCGAATTGAGCACCCGCCAGCGCCGAAGGGCGCCGCCCACATTGATCCTTGGCGGTAATGACAGGCCTAAATGCGGGTCTGCCTCTGACAGGTGCTCGTCCATTGTGCTCAACTATCACATCCGCCAACCGCGTCACAAAGGATCCGCGTGTTCTTATTGAGCGGGTAGGGATCCTTCCTTAGGTACGGATGATGGCCACTCTTATTGATCTCAACCAGCGACCGGCGCTCAGGCACCCTGAGAAGCAAAAAAACCCGGACAGTCCGATCCAGCGGAAACCGGACTGGATTCGCGTCAAGGCCCCGGTTTCAAAGGGCTACGCCGCGACGCGCGAGATCGTTAAATCCAAGGGCCTCGTCACTGTTTGCGAAGAAGCGGCGTGCCCCAACATCGGAGAATGCTGGGACCAAAAGCACGCAACGATGATGATTTTGGGCGAGATTTGCACCCGCGCCTGCGCTTTTTGCAATGTGCGCACGGGTCTACCCAGCGCTGTTGATCGTGATGAGCCGCGCCGGGTGGCCGATGCCGTGGCGGAAATGGGTCTCAAGCATGTCGTCATCACCTCGGTGGATCGCGATGATCTCGAAGATGGCGGTGCTCAGCACTTTGTTGATGTGATTGAAGCAATCCGCGCGCGCGCGCCGCAAACGACGATCGAGATTCTGACACCGGATTTCTTGCGCAAGCCAGATTGGGCGCTTGATAAGGTCATTGATGCAGCGCCGGATGTGTTTAACCACAACCTTGAAACGGTGCCGCGTCTTTATCTCTCGATCCGTCCGGGTGCGCGTTACTTCCATAGTCTTCGGCTGCTTGAACGCGTGAAAGACCGCGCGCCAGAGCAGTTCACCAAATCGGGCCTGATGGTCGGTCTGGGCGAAACCACCGAAGAGGTGATGCAGGTGATGGACGACATGCGTTCCGCCGGCATCGATTTTCTGACGATCGGCCAATATCTTCAGCCCACGCGCAAACATGCCGCCGTCGACCGGTTTGTCACGCCAGATGAGTTTAAACGCTATGAGACGATCGCCCGTTCCAAGGGTTTCCTGATGGTCTCAGCCAGCCCTCTCACACGCTCGAGCCACCATGCAGGTGATGACTTCGCCAAATTGAAAGCCGCCCGTGAGGCCAAGGGCGCTTAGATGACCGCCCACCATGAGCGTATGGCGGTGCCGTTTAAGCCGCAGGATATGTACAATCTCGTCCTTGATGTGACTGACTATCCGCGTTTTATCCCGTGGGTTGAGGCGCTCCGTGTGCGACGCGATGGTGAGGAAGATGGTAACCGTCTGATCACGGCGGATATGGTGGTCAGGTATTCTGTCTTCCGCGAAAGCTTTCGGTCAGCTGTGACGGCTGATCCTGAGGCGCTGACGATCCATGTGGATTACGTCAAAGGACCGCTACAGAACCTCTCCAATCATTGGGTCTTTGAGGAAACCAACGAGGGCTGCATCGTCGATTTCCAACTCGCATTCGCGTTCAAAAGCCAGCTCATGCAGGCCGCGGCCACGGCGTTCGTCGAGCATGGATTCATGCGGCTTTCTGGGGCATTTATTGACGAAGCCCACCGCCGCTTTGGTGATGCTGCCTAGGCATTTTACCGAAAAACGATATTTTTTGCTTGTCGATGAGCCCCGTCGTCACCATCTGTTACTCTGTCGGAGGCGCAAAAGGCCTCGCCAATAAAGGAGATGAGCGTGGCAGAACAAGCCCAAAGCACAGACAAGATTTTTGATGAGAAGACGTTTCAAGACCAGCTGAGACCTGCCTGGACACCCGTCAACGTCGCACTGATGATCCTCTTCTTTGTGACTGGTCTTTGGCCTCTTGGCCTGCTTGCCATCGCTTACATGATGTATGGCCGAGAAATGGGCCTCGACTTTTCGAATTGGGGTCAGGCGAAATCCAGTGTCCGGCGTGCCTCAAAAGGCTGCACCTGGTCGTCGAACCGGACCCGGAGCCAAAGCTCTTCAGGCAATGCTGCGTTCGATGCATGGCGTGATGCGGAAATCAGCCGCCTCGAAGAAGAGCGCCGTAAGCTCGACGAAGCGCGCAAAGCCTTTGATGAGCACATGAAAGAGCTGCGCATGGCCCGCGATCGGGACGAGTTCGATGCCTTCCAGCGCGCATGGGCAGCGAAACGCCAAGACGGAAGCGCAAGCTAACCCTATCAATGAGAACTGAGAAAGGCCGGCGTTTGTCCGGCCTTTTTGTTATGGGCCGCCAGGGCCGCCCGGTCCGCCAGGGCCAGCTGCACCTGGGACACCCGTGCCGACACCAACGCCGCCAAAGATCTGTTCAAAGAGACTGGCTTCCCGGCCTCGCGTGGCGGTCTTTCTCGCCACGATGTCGACCTCCTGCCCGTCTTCAAGGGTGAGGGTCTCCACGCCGGCAACGTGGCCTTCTTCGTCAAATGCGAACGCAACGACCGTGCGGTCGTAGACCTCGGTCAGGAAAAACGCGCGGGCGTTGGTGCGCTGACTGATATAATACCAAACATCATCATTAAGCGGCGGCCGAACGGAGGGTTCGCCATAGCGCGCCAACACCGACTCTTTGGTGTCGACGCCGGGGATCGCTTCAAGGCCAGTTTCACCCAGTTCAACGACATAGCCGTGGTTGGCGCGGGTCGAGACGCAACCAGATAGAAGAAGCGCGGCCAGGGCGCTGAAGAGCAGCATGTGTTTCATCATCACTCCCATCGCGCGAGATGACCCGACCGTCAACGGCCTGGTCGTGAGAAGACGTCCATCAACTGGCCATTTGCTGCGACCGCGCTGGCCTGCCGCTTTGCTGTTGCGTGCCAGGCGCGGTATCGGCTTTGACCGACATAGAGGTCCTTATGTACGAGCGACTTAAAGAATTCATGGCCAAGCTGACAGGAAGTGATGCGCAGCGGCGACGCGCGCATGCACTTTATGTGGTGATCGCGGAGGCATCGCGGCGCGAAGTCTTTTATCGCGAACTTGCTGTGCCGGACACGCCCGAGGGCCGCTACGATATCTTGAGCTTGCATGCTATCTTGATGATGCGGCGATTGCGGGGCGAGGGGCCACACGCGGTCGATTTTGCGCAACTTGTCTTCGATGTGATGTTCCGTGATATCGACGACTCCTTACGAGAGTTGGGTGTTGGCGATATGCGCGTCGGCAAAAAAGTCCGTGCCTATGCCGAGGCGTTTTACGGCCGCGCCAAGGCCTATGAAGAAGGGCTTGATGGCGCGGGCGATCTCACCGACGCTGTCGCACGCAACATTTATAGCGATGACGAAGCTCCCTATGCTCGTGCGCTTGCCGACTATATGTCGGCGGCTGACCAGGCGTTGGCTTCGCAAGAAACGGATGACCTCATGGCGGCAAAGGTCAATTTTCCAGAGCCGTCCGTCAAGGGAGTGATGGGTGATGACGAACGAGCTCGAACCGCTTGAAAGCCTCAGTGTCGACATTGATATCGCTCAGTTATCAGAGGAAGCGATCGAGCGGTCGATAGGGGTGAGCGCTGACGATCGTAAAGCCGTCGCCCGCCGGCTCGATGTGCCCGCCGTGGTCTCGCTCTCTGGGGCGCTTCGGGCAGTCCGCCATGGCTCTCTTGTCCGTGTTGACGGCCGTATCGACGCTGAACTCGAGCGGACGTGCGTCGTGAGCTTAGAGCCGATGACGGAAAGCATCAGCGAAGATTTCGCAGCGGATTACACGATCGACCCGGCCGAGGCAGGCGGCGATGATCTCGATATCGATCTCGATGCTCCCGAGCCGTTGGAGGGTGACGTATTGGATCTTGGCGCCGTGCTTCTTGAGCAACTTGTGCTGGCCATGAACCCGCACCCACGAAAAGAGGATGCCCAGGCCCCAAATGATCCGGGTGCGGGCAAAGAATCAAGTCCGTTTGATGTGCTGAAGGCGCTGAAAAACTGAAGGTCAGCTATAGGGGTGACAACCAGTCCAGGCGTGATCGATCGATCAATCGGGTTTGTTCAGCTGGTGTGTGATAGGCTGAAACACGAAGCTCATAGGCCTCTGTTGCTTCACCCGTTTGACCGCGAATGACAAAGGGGCCAAGCGCAGTCAGTGCACGCACTTCAAGGCCATCACCGTCGCGGCCACTGAACTCGACGCAAGCGAACATGTGTTCGTTTGGTGTTAGAACCTCTCGCCAACCGGTGTCTCTCGGCGCGTTGTTTCCCTCGAGTGTGACATCAACTGATTCAAAGCTATGCTCTTGCACCACAATGCGGGGTGTACCGAAGGAGCTTACGACAGGCTGCGACTGCCAAGAAGGGATCTCATCGGGTCGGTAGAGATCGGGAACGCAAACTGATTCCATGTACAATCGAAGCGATAGAGCAATATCCTCGTCAAACATAAATTCGCGTGGATTGGATGAACCACTGATCGTATGCCAGCGCACAAGTAGGTTGTTGATCGCGGTGTCCTGATTACCTGTGTTGTAAACCAACAGCCGCATGTCACCGTCGATGCGAAGAAGCTGGTTATCAGCCTCACTGCCATAAGGCGCGCCAATCGTCAGTGTTGCCTCGTCGATGCTTGTCTCAAGCGTGACGTGCTCGCGCGGGGCGTAATTCAAAATGGCCCCGAGCACCGACACCGTGACGGCAATGATGGAGAGAATGACAGACGCCAAGCCGCGCATAATGCCCCCGAGACTGCGACGTCCCAAGTCTGCCGCGCTATTTCAAAAAGGCAACGGCGAACTTCGCTCAAGACGTTGAGCATGACCTCCTGGTCCGGTGCTCTCCGTTGACGTGTGCCGACAAGCATTGAGGAAAACCCGATCGTGTGTTAACCGTTGAAGAAGACACTCTGACAAATGGGGGTTATATGCGTGAAGCTTTGACGACAATTGTCACGATTGGTTTTTTGTCGATCACGCCGGCGTTCGCAGCGTCAGCAACTTTTGATAGTGACGCGGAAGGGTTTAGTCTCACCGGTGGACTTCTCACTGCACCAAGCACGGGCGGTAATCCAGGAGGGTATCTGGATCTCGATGACACGGCTATCGGCTTTATGCAGCTCGTGTTTCCCCAGATATTTGTCGATGCTGTGGAAGATGGTGCCAAGCTGACGTTTGACGCTCTTTCATTCGAAGGCGGAATAGACGTCCTGAGCGAGTTCGGCACTGTTACGCTGTCGAATGGAAGCGATTCTATTTCCGCAGACGCATTTTCTTTGACGCCGCCTTCGGCAACAACGTGGACAGAAGGTGGTTTGACGTTTGATGCGGCGACGTTCGGTGTGACGCAGGACGAATTTCTGGACGTCCTGAATGGCCTAGTCTCCCTAACGATGGTGGTGGAGCGGAACAACGTGATTGACGAGCGGGTCGGCATCGACAATGTCAATATCGATCCCATTCCTGTTCCTGGAGCGGCGCTGCTGTTTCTTCCCGTCGCCGGTGGTATGCTCCGCCTGCGCCGTAAGCGCTAAGAGGGTTACTGCGCTTGCAGGGTTCTCGTGAACGCGTTTGGCGAGGACCGGGCACGTTTTAGGACTTCAATGACTATTGAAAGTCGATGCGAATCTCGGCCTCATGAAGCCGCTTGACCGTCGGATCGTGGAACGAGCCGAGGCGCCCTTTATTTGATGGCCTAAATTCCCTCTAAGCCCTTGATTTAATGGTCGGAGTGGCCGGATTCGAACCGACGACCCCTTCACCCCCAGTAAAGTGCGCTACCAGGCTGCGCTACACTCCGACCGACCGCGTTGCGGGCCCCCGGCACTAACAAAGCTCGGCGAGGGCCGCAAGGAAACGATCAGGCCATTTTCCGCAGCAGCGATTTGGCTTTCCCGGCGTCCTTCAAGATCGCTTTGATCTCTTCGACGACACCGCTCAGGGACGCTTCTGCCTGCGGAAGAGCGGCGCTTGCGTCGCTGTCGCCTCGGCCAAGCTCCATGACAAAGTCAGTACCTTCAGATTTCAGGATCTTTTGCACGCCCTTGGTGGTGTAACCCTCGTCGTGAAGAAGGCGCTTGATGCCCTGCAAAAGCTCGACGTCCTGCAGCCGATAAAGCCGTCTGCCCCCAGCGCGCCGCATCGGCCGGACGGGAGAAAACACATCTTCCCAATGACGGAGCACATGCTGGGCAACGCCGATTTCATCGGACGCCTCAGAAATGGTGCGGAACGCGGTGGGTTCCTTGGATGGGCGGCTCGCGCTCATGATTTGCTCGCCCGCATGCCCTCATTGATTCGGTCTTTGAGCACGTGGCTGGCGCGGAAAGTGAGAACCCGGCGCGGTGTAATAGGAACCTCTTCGCCGGTCTTGGGGTTGCGGCCCATCCGCTCGTTTTTCGAGCGAATTTGGAACGTCCCAAACGAGCTGAGCTTCACCGTTTCGCCAGTTTCGAGGCGGTCTGTGATGTGACCAAGCAGACTTTCGACAAAGGAGGCCGATTCAGAGCGAGACAAGCCAACATGGCGATGCACGGCATCTGTAAGATCAGCGCGAGTACGCGTACGCGACATAGGATATTCCATTCTGACCGTTTAAAACCGGAGAAAATTCCACCGGATTTAGCGCTTTACCACGTTCCGCGCGTGTAAGAAACGCTAGCACTTCACCAAAATAGCGCCCCATGTCAGCCCGCCTCCCATGCCTTCAAAAAGGCAAAGGTCACCGGATTGAATCCGGCCATCGCGGTAGCCTGTATCGAAAGCGAGGGGGATCGATGCGGCGGAGGTGTTGGCGTGTTCGGCAACGGTGGAGATCACGCGTTCCTCGGGAATGCTCAGCCTTCTGGCGATCCCGTCCAAGATTCGCTGGTTGGCCTGGTGGGGCACGAACCAATCGACGTCAGAAACGTTGAGCGCCGCTATTTCGAGACATTCCTCGATGGCACTTGAAATCCGAACAATGGCTTCCTTGAACACTTTCTGGCCATCCATGCGCAGATGGCCCGACGTGCCCGTAGTCGATGGTCCTCCGTCCACATAGAGAATGTCAGACAACCGGCCATCGCAATGCTTCACGGCGGCAAGCACGCCGCGTGTGCTATTTTCTTCAGCCTCCAGAACAAAAGCGCCAGCACCGTCGCCAAAGAGCACGCAGGTGCGCCGATCTTCCCAATCGAGAATGCGCGAGAATGTTTCGGATCCAATCACGAGGGCCCGTCGATGTTGGCCGCTCTCAATGAGGCTTGCCGTGATCGAGAGCGCGTAGATGAACCCCGAGCAGACAGCCGCAATATCAAACGCCGCACCCTGATGGACACCGAGCTCCTTTTGGATAAGCGCTGCGCTTGCGGGAAAGGTACGGTCCGGGGTCGCTGTTGCCACCACCACGAGGTCAATATCAGCCGGTCCAATACCTGCATCATGGAGCGCCTTTTTCGCCGCTTCCGTTCCTAGACTGACGGTCGTTTCGTTGTCAGAGGCGATGTAACGCTGATGGATGCCGGTGCGTTCACGGATCCAGCTGTCTGAAGTGTCCATGCGCTGGGCGAGTTCGTCGTTACGGACGACGCGGGCGGGAAGGGCGCTGCCCGCGCCGCGCAAGACGGCGCGCCGGGTCATTCGACCGCTGCCACAGGCGCAACATCCTCGACTTCGACATTCTGTGCACGTGCAGAGACTGAAGCGATGGTGCGCCGAATTTCATCAAGGAACGGGTTGGCGGCGAGTTTTTCCGCCATATTGACCGCAGAGACAACGCCGGCCGCGTCAGCGCCGCCATGGCTTTTCACCACGAGCCCACCAAGCCCTAAAAAGGGTGCGCCGTTGACCGAAGATGGATCCATCTTGGCCTTGAGCCGCTTAAGGGACCCCATCATGGCCAGCGCGCCGAGTTTCGAAAGCATCGTCTCGGTGAGGGCGTCTT
This sequence comes from Pseudomonadota bacterium, assembly GCA_039818345.1. Taxonomy (GTDB): domain Bacteria; phylum Pseudomonadota; class Alphaproteobacteria; order Caulobacterales; family Parvularculaceae; genus Parvularcula. The sequence continues at coordinate 104,322 of JBCBUC010000006.1, forward strand.
TGACCCATCCGCCGATCAGCCGTGCTGTTCCCTCGGCCGTTTTGAGCGCCACGTTACCGGTGAAACCATCAGTCACCACCACATCAATCTCGCCTGCGGAAATGTCATTCCCCTCAACGAATCCGATGAAGTTCATTTCCGGATCGGCCTCACGTAGAATTTTGGCTGCATTTTTGATCAGTGCGCTGCCTTTAAGGTCTTCCTCTCCGACGTTGAGGAGGCCCACGGCCGGTTTGTCTTTGCCAGACAACGAGCGGTGATAGGCCTCGCCCATGATCGCAAATTGTACGAGTTGTTCAGCGGTCACCTCAACATTGGCGCCAACATCGAGCACCACCGCGTTTCCCGTCATCGTGGGCCAAAGGGCGGAGGCCGCGGGACGGTCAACGCCTTCGATCATTTTCAGTTGCATGCGCCCGATCGCCATCAGCGCGCCTGTGTTACCGCACGAGACCACGCCATGGGCGTTGCCGAGCTTGACCTGTTCGATGGCTGCCCACATCGAGCTGTCCCGGGACTTCCTGAGCGCGCGGGCCGGTTTGTCGTCCATCGCTACGACACCATCTGCATAAAGATGGCTCACACGATCGCTGTTGAGATCGTGCTCGGCGACCGCCGCGCGAATAGCGTCTTCTTGCCCAATCAGCATCAGTTTTGCCTGCAGGCCGCCATTGATGGCTGATGCACAACCAGCAATGACCTCTGACGCACCCAGATCGCTGCCCATCACATCGATGGCCAATGTCAGTGTGCCGCGATCGAGTTCGGTCCCCATGGGTCCACTTGTCCTTTCGTGTTGAGTGCCCTCAACAACATCCGATCAACTGCTTCAACCACGATCCTTCCGGCTAAGGAAGAATAGGATCTTCAATCATCTTGGCTGATTTCAGCCACCATTCCTGGTCAAAGCCTTGAATTTCGAGATTGGATATAAACTGCCTTGCGCCCGACTCCCAAGAGAAGCGTTCGGACCATGCGCGACATTCGTCAGCGTTTCGATTCTCAAGCGCCTCAAGAATCGCTGTTTTGAGGTCCTCGTTAAGGGCGCCAGCGCCTTTCGGCGCGCCGTCGAGGATCTCCAGCGGCCCGCGGACGGGGTAGGAGGCCACGGGCACCCCGCTGGCCAAAGCCTCGACATTGACCAGCCCAAAGGTGTCGGTCCGTGATGGGAAGACAAAAACGTCGGACGCGGCGTATCGTTTGACGAGATCTTCACCATAGTGTTTGCCGGCGAAATGGACATTCTTGTCCTTATATTTCTCGCGCAACTCTTGTTCTTGCGGTCCTGCACCGACAAGAACCTTTGTACCCGGAAGGTCGAGGTCGAGAAAATCCTCAAGGGTCTTTTCCACCGCAAAACGGCCGACATAGGTCATGATGGGCCGGGGTAGCCCATCAAAGACATCGCTTTCGACTGGCCTGAATTGATCCGTATCCACACCGCGTTCCCAAAGCCGCATGTTGCGGAAACCCTTTTCATCGAGCTCTTGCATGAGCCCAGGTGTGGCCACCATCATGGCTTCGCCGTGATTGTGAAAATCTCGGAGCAGGGCGTAACCCCAATTGATCGGGAACCTGATCCGGTCATAGGCGTATTCAGGAAAGCGTGTATGAAAACTGGTGGTGTACGGAAACTTACGCCGCCGGCAAAATCGACGCGTGGCCCGCCCGATCGGGCCTTCGGTGGCAATATGAATGGCGTCTGGCTGAAAGGCGTTGATCATCGACGCCACTTTGCGATTGGGGAAAAGCGAGAGCCGAATTTCCGAATAGCTTGGCATCGGCACGGAGTGGAACTCCTGAGGCGTGATATAGAGCACCTCATTGCCGAATTTTGTGAGGATGGTGCCCAGCGTATCGAGCGTGGTGACCACGCCATTCAGCTGCGGCTTCCATGCGTCGGTGGCGATGACAATCTTTAAGCCACTCTCGGAATTGGGCATTTGGAACTTTTGTTTGGGGCGGGTCAGCTTGCGCACGCGCCCGCTCAGGCCCTGCAGTCGCGAACGGTCGGCACCGTCCGCTGCTTCTGTCGGCAAATCACTCATGGGCTGGCAATAGAGGTCTCTGAGATGCGTGTCACCCGGTGAGTGCGGCTCGTTACCACTCCTCAATCCGGGCTTTCATGACACATCACACCATTTTCTTGTGCGGCGCAAAAAATCCTTGCGTCTCACTAGAGTTGATGCCACCTTCCGAGTCGCTGGTTTTGGCCAGCGAGCCCTTCCGGGCGTTTCCTCCCTAGACTGGCCGCGACTTTTGTCGCGGCCTTTTTTTATCGGCGTAGTTTGCAGACAATAACGAAGAAGGCCAGCGTTTTGATGCTTATTCTGCGGCCAAGACCGCTGGCCGATGCGCGGAGAACACACGGTCCACAACCTTGGCGAGTTGAGTGGCAAAGCTTTTAAAGTGACGGCTGCGTGCCACGCGATTTTCATCGAGGTAGAGGCCGCGATTAATCTCAATCTGAAGAACACCCACGCCGTCATGGGGATTGCCGTAATGGGAGGCCACATATCCACCCGCATAGGGCGTGTTCCGCGCGACATCGAAGCCTTCCGCCCGGAATGCCTCTTCCCACAGTGCAGCGTCGCTGTTTTGGCAGGCCGCGCCGAACAGGTCTCCCAGCACAATGTCAGGGAGTTTCGAAGCGCCGCCGGCTGTTGATGGCATTGAATGCCAGTCAACAATCAGAACTTGGGAAAACCGCGATTTGGCTTCATCAATCAGTGTGCTGACAGATTTATGGTACGGCGAAAAGCAGTTTTTAAGGCGCGCTTTTGCCTCGGTGCTGGGTAATCGTGCTGGGTAGATCTGTCGTCCGTCCGCCGCCAATTTCGGGATGACACCAAAGCCTGCAATCACCCTGTTGCTTCGGCTTTCCGCAGCATGGTCGAGCGGTCCCTGAAAAAGCAACGGATCAAGCTCACGCGGTGATCTGTTGAGGTCAACGAACACGCGCGGGAATTTTGCCGTGACGATCGGCACTGATTCGCTCGCGCCTTGGGGAATCAACTGGTCGACATAGGCGTCCTCGGACCGCCGCAGTGTTTCGAGTGGCAGCAGCGCTTGTTGCAACAGCCGGCGGGGATAGTCCCGTCCCGCATGCGGGCAAGTGAAAATCAACGGCGTTTGCCAAAGGGCAGGCCGCGTGATCTCGTGTCCTGGATAATTCTCTTTGATGATGCGCGCGACCATGCCACCCCGCCGTTAAGGTGTTTCATAGAGGCTGAAGACGCAGAGGAGAACACTTTTATGTCGTTCTCGTGACTTGGATAAGACATTAACCATGTGCTTGCGCTTCACGGGGTATTAAGGGGCAGCTAGGTATGGTGTGGCACGACATAAAATAGGGGGGAGTCCGGCAATGGCCGCGATCCTTTTGGCCGAAGACGACGAATCGATGCGCGCGTTTCTGAAGCGAGCTTTAGAACGAGCGGGACATGTGGTGGTCGACGCGGGCCAAGGTGACGATGCCCTCAATGAATTGCAGCTACGCGAATTTGATCTTCTTCTCACGGACATTGTGATGCCTATCATGGACGGCATCGAGCTCGCCCGCCGTGCGGCGGAAATCGATCCAGCGATGAAAATCATGTTCATCACGGGCTTCGCTGCGGTGGCGTTGAACCCAGCCAACCGTACGCCTCAGGATGCCAAGGTGCTGTCGAAGCCGTTCCATCTTCGTGATTTGGTGGACGAAGTCGATCGATTGATCGCCGCTTAGGCTTGAAGCCTGCCCTTTGGGTTCTTATTGTTTATCGGTAAGAAGAAAAAGGGCCTTTTCCATGATCAAGTCTATTCTGCCGCTCGCTGTGGCGACCGTTGCGCTTTCCGGCTGTGTCATCGACGCAGGCGGTGATTGGCATGACGACATGTCGCTTGAAGCGCGCACCCAGCTGGCGACAGAGGCTTGCGGGGTTGGCGAGGTGAAATCCGTCACGACCGACGGCTTTAGCTGCAAAACAGATTAGTCTTGCCCGAAACCTTGCGGGCCGGAGCCCAGGCGTCTAAGCGCCTCCGCTCCGGTCGCGTAGCTCAGCGGTAGAGCACTCGCTTCACACGCGAGTGGTCGCTGGTTCGATCCCAGCCGCGACCACCATGTCACTTTCATCGAGATGCAAATGGCGGTCTCTTTTTTCGAAGAGAGATCTTTGCCCGTAGGTGTTCAATGAGGGCGTGGTGCCAACGAGTTTTTCCAACGCACGTTGATCCGACCAAAGATGATTATTTCTTGCTGGGTGAGAACGACACCACCAAAGCGTGCGAGTTGGTGCCGCTCAGATTGGCGGATAGGCCATACCCGATGGTCCAATTCTGACCCAACGAGCGCGACAGTCCAAGATCGATGCTCCAAGGATTTGTTAGCTCTTGTTCGACCGAGATGTTGATCTCCTCGCCGGCAAAAGCGGCCGTGCGAGTCGATTCCCTTTCCAAGCGCGCATATCCGGCCGCCGCGGAAAAGGTATAAAGCGCCTTCTCGGTCGGCACCGCGTAGGTGAGACCAAACGTGCTGAGTAAGGATTCCGATGTGATGTTGCCATCATCCACACGGTTCCAATTGTAGCGAAAACCAGCGGTGCCGAGGAGTGGTCGACCGCCGATGATCGCAACAGGCGCGGCGGCTCTAGTGCCAAGACCGAAGGTGTAGCCGTCAGCTTCGTCGCCGCGATCGAGATTAATCGTGATGGGCTCGTCGAATGTCACGAGATCGAACCCAAGGTTAGGTGTTCCAGAGACTTCAAAAGCCGTGACCGTCTCTGACTGCAAAATGCCGACCTGACCCGAGAGCTCTAAGAACGGTAAAACGCGATAGCCGACCGAATTGACCCAAGCTGTGCTTGAAATGTCTGCAAGATCAGTGATCCGGATCTCAAGATCCTCAATCACGAAATCGTCGGGGATTTCGGCTTCGACGCTTTTAATATCAACTTCAGCCTCGGCAAAAACCAGGGCCGAACTAAAGCGCCAGCGCGATCGCTCATTACTGATCGCTTCCAACTTTTCGCGCAGCTCTGCGCGTTCTTCGCGGCGCCGTCTGATCCTGTTGGTCTCAGGTTCGTTGGGAACTTCTAAAAGCTCTTCGTCCTGGGACAGAACGCTCTCGGCGTTGAGCGGTTCACCGTCTTCACTGGTCGGTTCACCCTCGGTTGCTACCGGCTGACGTTCAGTTTCCGGCAGTTCATCATCGGCATCGAGCGGCGCATCGTCGGTAGAAGGAGACGCGCTTTCAGTCTCGGGCTGATTGCCCTCAAGGTTGGGTCGATCGGTTTTTGCATCTGCCGGATTGGTTTCTGCTTGTGCTTCTTCCACCACATCGGCGATATCTTCAGCAGCGAGAGCAAGATTGTTGTCTTGCTCGATTGAGTCTTGTGCCGTTGCTGATCCTATTGCGGCGGCAAAACTGACCGCTAGTGCTCTCCCAATACGCATACGCCGTATCCCTCTTTGACCGCCCTAACGCTTACTGCGCGGGCAGCAGTCCTGCCTGTTCGAGTTTCTCTTTAAAGGTACCAATTTCGTCGCCTGACACTTCGTTGTCGTCGTTCTTATCAGCTTGATCGAAGACACGAGCGGGACCTGAATTGAGTTCCGACGCGTCGACATATCCATCACCGCTGGTGTCAAATGTCGAGAAAGCACGGCCATGCATGCGCCGAGGGACTTCGCTTGGAATCATAGGGCCGAACTCCGTTTGCGAGAGGAGACCATCACCGTTTGCATCGCCTTCAAAAGCGCGGACGTTCCGTAAAGAAAGGAATTCCTCACGCGTGATCGAACCGTCTTGATTGGGATCAATCGATTCTGGCAGGGTCGTGGTTTGTTCGGCTGCAGCCGTTCCTAAAAGCAACGTTGCGGTGGCCATCAGTGTAGCTAGGCTGGTCAAGATCGATCTCCGGTTTCAAGCCTGTTTTTAAGGCGATAAAATACGTGTACCCACGAAGAAGTGTTCGCGGGGATAAATGATCCGCCCCGAGGGGGATTGGGGCGGATCAAGATTTTTTAAGTCTGCTGTGTGATGACAACAGCATTGAGCAGAAGGTAAGAGACCAAAGCACAACGCACAATTCAGTTTCCGATAGCCTTAATGAGACACCCTGGGAGATCCGCAAGTGAAGGAAATACACCGTTCTGCGCCGAAACAGACGCGCTCGCGGACCACGATTGACTACATTCTGGATGGAACCGCTCAGCTTTTGGAAAGGATCGAGGGTAACAGCGTCACCACCGCCAAGGTTGCTGAACGGGCCGGATTCTCTGTCGGTACAGTCTATCGATATTTTCGCGACAAACGTTCCCTTTTTCGGGCGTTGGCCTTTCGCGAGATCGAACGCACCGAGCGGCGCGTTGACGAGGTGCTTGCCGAGAATCCCGACGCTAAGGGCGAAGAATTAATCAGAATATTGATTGATAATCTCATAAGGCCATTTGGCTCAAGCGTTGAGACGCAGCGGCGGGTCAACCTTTTGGTGATCGAAGACGCAGAGTATCGCCAGGTGTTCGCGCAGAAGATCTTTCAACTGCAAGCGAAGATTGCCGATAAAGTCCGGAAACATGATCCAGGCGGTTTTCGAGAACTTCCAGAAGAGGAGGTGGCCGTCCTTCTCGGGACGGTTGTTGGGCCGGTATGGATAATGCTCCGTATTAACCCTGATCGAGTCCATCACCCAGACTTTTCGAAACGCTTGGCACGGACAATTGTGGACTTCTACCGTGCCGAGATCGACTAGATAGAGGACTGCTCGTCTTCCTCTTGTGCAACGCAACAAGAACGCGCATTGTTCTTGGCTGAGTGCGGGGAGCGTTGTGATCCAAGACCTGACCAAAACTGTTAGAGCATGGGCGAAGAAACAGTCTGCGCTGTTGATGATCTTCGCTGCCGTCCTGTTGGGCCTTTTGTTTCCTGCGCCAGCGCGGCTTGAGGGCCTGGTGTCTCTGGATACGGTCTCAACGATCGGTATTGCCCTTATTTTTTTCCTGCATGGGGCGAACTTAGCGCCTGATGTTTTTTTACGCGGCGTGGCGGCGTGGCGGCTCCATGTTTTGGTCCAGGGCACAACGTTTCTCGCTTTCCCGGCAGTCGGTGCAATCGTCTATATAGTCGGCGAACCTTGGCTTTCAGCCGATGCGCGGCTTGGCTTTTTCTTTTTGACCGCTTTGCCTTCGACGATCTCGTCGGCCGTGGCGTTGGCCGCGACGGCAGGCGGGCAAGTCCCGGGGGCGGTGTTCAATGCCTCTCTTTCCAATCTCGCGGGGCTTTTGATCACGCCTGCTGTTGTTGCGCTGATGGGTCAGGCAAGCGACACCAACTTTGATGTCGTGGCAGCGGTGCTCGATATCGCCAAAATCGTGCTGGTCCCGTTTGCAGCAGGGCAACTGGCCCGTCCGTTCATCAAAGAACTGATGGCCCGCTACAAGCCTCAGTTGAGCGCGGTCGATCGCGGCGTGATTTTGCTGATTGTCTTCAAGGCCTTTGCCGAGACGGGGGCAGCGGGGATGTGGTCACGATTTGCAGCGATCGATTACCTCGGAGCGATGCTTTTGGCCGGCCTCTTGCTGACCTTAGCGTTCAGCGCGCTTCCCCCCCTTGCTCGGGCGGCTGGGCTCAATGACCAAGAGCAGATCACGGCAATCTTCTGCGGCGGCACCAAAAGCCTCGCAACCGGGGCGCCGATGGCGCAGATTCTCTTTGCCGGCTTGCCATCCCTTGGGATCATCATGCTCCCACTCTTGATCTATCATCCGGCGCAGCTTGTCGTGGGCGCGGCGCTTGCGCAGCGTTACGCAGCGCGGCAACCGCAAGGGGCGGCCGGCGCCTGATTGCAAAAGCGAATAGCTAGGTGCAAAATGTCGTCTTGAGTGCTCCTGCTGGCCGATTATAGCGCACATGCGGGCTCATGACGTTTGTGCGCTTGATGATGGATCAACCGAGGAGGCTAAGCACGGTGACTGGACAACCGACACATCGCGACGGTGATCCTTCGTTGGCCCGCGATCTCAGCCAGTTCGTGTTCGATACCTCGAGCGAAGCGGTCGCTCGACGTTCGGAAGATCTTGCGCTCGCCATCCCTGATGCAGCGCTTGAAGGGGTGAGACGCCAACTCAGTGCCTTGCGTTCCCATGCGGAGGCTGCCGGATTGATGAGCCCAGATGGTGACGAATCGTGACCAGCGTTTGGCCTTCGATCAGGGAGCTTGCTCGCCGCGTCCGCGGCGGGGAATGCTCAGCTATCGATACCGTCTCTCAATCTCTCCAGCGCATTCAGCAGTATAATGACGAAATCGGCGCTTTTACCCGCGTCTTAAACGACCGAGCGTTGCGCCAAGCACGCGCCATTGATGGTTTGATTGCTGAGGGCAAAGATCCCGGAACGCTCGCAGGCGTTCCTTTTGCGGTCAAAGATCTCATCGATGTCGAAGGGCTGACCACAACAGCTGGAGCAAAGCAGCGCATCGGCCTACCACCAGCGAAGAATGATGCTGGCTTGATCGAACGTCTCACGGACGCTGGTGCGATCTTGGTCGGCACCCTGAATATGGACGAGTTTGCTTACGGTTTCAGCACCGTGAACACCCATTTTGGGACGACCAAGAACCCCCATGACCTCGAAAGGTTGGCGGGCGGATCATCAGGGGGATCGGCGGCCGCCGTCGCAGCTGAGATGGTTCCTTTCGCTCTTGGTTCAGATACCAACGGATCCGTCCGTGTACCAGCGTCGCTTTGCGGGGTCCTGGGCGTCAGGCCGACCCATGGGGCGCTGCCCATGGACGGCATTTTCCCCTTTATCGATGAACTCGATACCGTGGGTGGCTTTGCGCGAAGCGCTGATGATGCACGGTTGGTGCATGAGGTGATGCAGGGCGATCGCTTCGACGCCCCTGATGGGCAAAACCTGAATGTTGGTGTGCTAGGCGGCTTTTTCCGGCAAGGGATTGACCCGGCCGTTCTCGAGGCAGTCGATCGAGTTGCTGAGGAATTGGACGCGCGCCCGGTTGAACTCTCCCTTGCTACGCAAGCCCGCTCAGCGGCGTTTCTTCTGACCTCGGCGCAAGGCGGACGACGCCATCTTGATGCCCTGCGGGGGGATCCATCTTCTTTTGACGATGGAACCCGCGACCGACTGCTTGCCGGCGCTGTTTTGCCAGAGGGCACAGAGACTGCGGCGATGGCAGCGGCTCAACCCTTTGCTGATCAGCTGGCGGCCCTTTTTGACGAGGTGGATGTCGTTCTGACACCAGCAACGCCAGTGCGCGCGCCTAAGATTAGTGAGCAGACGATTATGATCGATGGAGAGGCGGTGAATGCGCGGGCGCATTTGGGGATGATGACCCAACCTTTTGGCCTGAGCGGTGTCCCAGCGTTATCGGTGCCGGTCGCCCAACCAGATGGAGCCCTTCCAATCAGTGTGCAGATCGTTGCGCCCAAAGGGCAAGAGGGGGCGCTGTTTGCTGTGGCTGAGCGCCTTGAACAAGCAGGGGTGGTGATCGCGCCTCCCGCCAGGGGGTTGGTTCCTCATGAGATGAGGGAGTCCGCCTGATGCTAGAAACCACGACCGGTTTGAGGGGTATGGTGACGAGCCCGCACCATCTGGCCAGTGCAGCAGGGCTCAATGTGTTGCGCGACGGGGGCAACGCTATCGAGGCGGCGATTGCCACAGCCGCGAGCCTCGCGGTTGTTTATCCGCATATGAATGGTATCGGCGGCGATAGCTTTTGGTTGGTGGTGGAGCCTGACCGCTCAGCGCGCGTCGTGCAGGGATGCGGCGCTGCTGCTGCGCTCGCCGAACCGTCGCTTTATTTGGATCAAGATTTATCGGCGATCCCCCACCGAGGGCCGTTGGCGGCGCTGACGGTGGCGGGCACGTTGTCGGCCTGGGAGGAGCTCTTGGCCTCTGGCTGCACCCTGCCGCTAGAGCGCATCCTCGAGGAGGCGATCGATTACGCAGACAAGGGGTCCGTTGCGCCGACAAGTCTCTCCGATCTTCTGACAGCGAAGCAAACGGAGCTCTCAGGAAACAGTTACCTTACAGATCTTTTCTATCCTGATGGTCGGCCGCTCAAGACCGGGACGGTGTTTAAACAGCCCGCGCTGGCTGAAACCTTCAAAACCCTAGCGCGTGACGGATTGAGGAGTGCCTATGAGGGGCGCATCGCTCAGGCGTGGGCGCACGACCTCGAAGCAGTGGGTGCGCCGTTGCGGCTTGATGATCTCAAAGCCCATCGGGCGCGGGCAGAACGGCCGCTCGTCTCCCAGACAAGCCTCGCCACTCTCTATAATATGCCGCCGCCAACCCAGGGACTGATTTCTCTTTTGATCCTCTCTGCGTTCGATCGGCTCGACGCGGATGAAGCTGACGGCTTTGCCCATATCCATGGTCTTGTTGAGGCCACGAAATGGGCCATGCGCCGCTCCCGCCAGGCTGGGATCGGGGATCCCGATTGGATGAGTGAGCCGGCGCAGTCGGTCCTTGATAAGACATCAGATATCGCCGCCGCGGCGGCCTCGATTGATGCAAACCAGGCTATGCCTTGGAATGGGCCGTCAGCGGATGGTGATACTGTTTGGTTTGGCGCTGTTGACAATGAAGGTCGCATGGTCAGCGCTATTCAGTCTGTGTACCATGAATTTGGTTCGGGGGTCATGCTGCCTGAGACAGGCGTCATTTGGCAAAACCGCGGCGCCAGTTTTTCGCTCGTCGATGGCGCCTGGAATGCGCTTGCGCCGGGCCGGTTGCCGTTCCATACGTTGAACCCTGCCGCCGCCCTGTTCCCCGACGGACGATCAATGGTCTACGGTACCATGGGCGGCGAGGGACAGCCGCAAAGCCAAGCTGCCATCTTTACCCGTTACGCCCGGTTCGGGGTTCCACTGCAGGCGGCGGTCACGGCGCCGCGCTGGCTCTTAGGTCGGACCTGGGGCGATGAAAGCACCAACCTCAAAATCGAAAGCCGGATTGATCCAACTGTGGTCAGCCAGCTGATCGATGCGGGGCATGATGTTCAAGTGGTCGAGCCTTTCACCAGCACGATGGGCCATGCGGGGGCCCTTGTCCGCCGCTCTGACGGCGTCATCGAAGGCGCCACCGACCCCCGCAGTGATGGCGGAGTTGCGGCATGGTAGGTGCACTGAGCCAACCCTTAGCGAAGGAACAGGCGTCCGGCGCGCGCGCGTATCATCGCTGCAAGCAACTCGGTGTTGCGCCGTTTAGTTCGAGCACCGAGGGTCTTGACCGGCGCTACCTGACTGCCGCCCACGCAGCGACAGTGGGTAAGATTTCGACCTGGATGGTCGCCGCGGGAATGACCACGCGCCTTGATTCCATGGCGACACTGATCGGGAGATACGAAGGCACAGACCCTGACGCCCCGGCCTTGATGATCGGTTCCCATATCGACAGCGTACCGAATGGCGGCGTTTTCGACGGGCCATTGGGGGTGATGCTTGGGATTGAGCTCGTCGCTCGGCTTTACGAAGAGGGCACCCGCTTCGAGTTTCCGGTTGAGGTGGCTGCCTTTGGCGACGAGGAAGGCTCTCGTTTTCATGCCTCGATGATGAGCAGCCGTGCGATGGCGGGTGCGCCGATCGATAGTGATCTTCAGCAGACTGACGCAGCGGACATTGATGTGCCTGCTGCACTGTCTGCATTTGATGCGCTGCTGGTTCAGCACACCGATCTGGTACGAGGCGGCAATAGTGCTGCTGCTGCTCAGCGCAGCAATCAAGAGGTCGCAGCCTTCATTGAAACCCATATCGAGCAGGGGCCTGTTCTAGAGGCTGAGGGGTTAGCGCTCGGTGTCGTGACCTCGATTGCCGGCCAGTTACGCTACAGTGTCGAGGTGCGCGGCGCCGCGGCTCACGCCGGGACCACCACGATGGACCTGCGATCCGATGCCTTGACGGCCGCGGCCGAGATGACTTTGGCCGCTGAAACCATTGCGCGGTCTCAATCGGCCAAGGGTGTTGTGGCCACCGTCGGGCAGCTCGATGTGTTCCCAGGCGGCAGCAATGTTGTCCCTGGCCGGGTCTTTTTCAGCCTCGATGTCCGTGCACCAAGCAATGCCTACCGCGATGCCGCAGCGGCCTCGATCGAAGAGCGCTTTCATGCCATCGCTGAGGCGCGTGGTGTTCAGCTTAGTCTTGGTCGCCAGCAGGATTTGGCCGCGACGCCGTGTGATCCTGAACTCACCGACCTCCTTCGCCGCGCGGTTTCGTCGATCGACGGCCGCGCGTTTGAGCTTTTTAGCGGCGCTGGACACGATACCATGAGCGTCGCTGGCTTATGCCCTGTCACTATGCTGTTCGTCCGCTGTGATCGCGGTATTAGTCACCATCCCGATGAAAATATTCTACCCGGGGACGCGGAACAAGCATTAGACGCACTGTTTGCGTTCACGAAACTCTATGAAGGAACCCGCCATGTCGCACCGGTTCGGTGATATCGATCCCCCGCAACGCCTGCTGATGGGTCCGGGCCCAGTGAACGCGCACCCGCGTGTCCTGCGTGCGATGTCTGCTGATCTTTTGGGACAGTTCGATCCAGAATTCACAGCCTATATGAACGAGGTCATGGCGCTTTACAGGCCCGTTTTCTGTACCGAGAACGAATGGACTTTCCTTATTAACGGAACGGCTCGCGCGGGCATTGAGGCGGCGCTCATTTCACTGACGACGCCGGGCGACCGTGTCCTTGTGATCAATTATGGCCGGTTTGGTCTGTTGCTGCGGGAAATTTTGGGCCGTCTTGGCGCCGATGTTGTGTCGATCGATGCTCCTTGGGGTGAGGTTGTTCCGCTTGATGCTATTGCTCACGCGATCGAGGAACATGAGCCCAAAGTCGTGGCCACCGTGTTTGGCGATACATCGACCACCATGGCGCAACCGGTGAAGGGCATTGGTGAGCTCTGCCGACAAGCGGGCGCCTATTTTTATATCGACGCGACCGCGACATTGAGCGGTATGCCGTTTTATACGGATGAATGGCAGGTCGATGTCGTCACCTGCGGACTACAAAAGTGCTTGGGTGGCCCGGCGGGCTGCGCGCCGATCACAGTGTCGGATCGCGCCGCCGACTATATCTTTGATCGTCGCCATACCGAGGAAGGTATTCGTAATGCAGACCTTCCGCAAGGAGAGGGCCCGCGGATCGCATCAAACTATTTCGATCTGGCGATGGTGATGGATTACTGGTCGGAGAAACGCCTCAATCACCACACCGAAGCGACGAGCATGCTCTATTGCGCGCGGGAATGTGCCCGGGTGGCAATGGAAGAGGGTTTACCGGCCCGCTGGAAACGCCATCAACTCGCGGGTCGGGCGATGGTTGCGGGTGTGCGGGCGATGGGACTTGAGGTTTATGGCGACGATGATCATCGCATGAGCAACGTCACCGGAATTTGGATTCCCGATACCGTCGATGGTGAACGCGTGCGAGACCGTATGCGGACGGCGTTCGAAATTGAAATCGGTACGGCCTTTGGTCCGCTCAAAGGAAAAATCTGGCGGATCGGTGCGATGGGCTTCAACGCCGCGCAGCACAAAGTGTTGATCACGTTAGGGGCGTTGGAGGCAGTTTTGCGGGCGGAGGGAATGAAAGTTCCCGCCGGCGAGGCGGTCGATGCGGCGTGGGGGGTCTATGCCGACGCCACGTGACCTCATCGGTTATGGTGCGACACCGCCTGACGCCAACTGGCCGGGCGGCGCGCGCATTGCCGTTCAGGTCGTTGTCAACGTCGAAGAAGGTGCTGAGCGTTCCATTTTAATGGGAGATGGAGAGTCAGAAGCTTTCCTCTCTGAAATGGTGGGCGCGGTTAGCCACCATGGCGCGCGCGCCATGGCGATGGAAAGTCTTTATGAGTACGGTAGTCGTGCAGGATTTTGGCGGCTCTTCCGTCTTCTGACCGAACGAAATATTCCTGTTACCGCCTTTGCTGTGGCTGAGGCGCTGCGTCTCACACCGCCGATCACCGAGGCTATGGTTGAAGCGGACTGGGAAATAGCCAGCCATGGCCTGCGGTGGATTGATTACCAAAATATCTCCGTCGAGATTGAGCGCGAGCATCGAGATAAGGCGATAGATCTTCACACAGAGCTTACTGGCGAAAGGCCACTTGGCTGGTACACAGGCCGCACCAGCCCGCGCACCACGGAACTGATCGCCGAGGATGGTGGGTTTGTCTATCACGCCGATAGCTACGCCGATGATTTGCCCTATTACGAAGTGCATAACGATAAGCCCCAACTTGTGGTGCCTTATAGTCTTGATGCGAATGATATGAAGTTCGTCGCCTATCAGGGTTTTGCCGAGGGGGAGCAGTTTTATCGCTATCTGCGTGATACCTTCGACATGCTTTACAGTGAAGGCGGGCGGATGATGTCGATTGGTCTTCATGGCCGTGTCGCCGGGCGGCCGGCGCGCGCCCTTGCCCTCGCTAAGTTTCTTGATCACGTGATTGACCACGATCAGGTGTGGTTCGTTCGCCGCATTGATATCGCCAACCATTGGTTGAAGGAGCATCCTTATGCAGATTGATGATCCCCAGGTGATTGCTGAGGTGGCCTCTGCGTTTGACCGCTACGAAGCCGCGCTCATGGCCGATGATATCGAGGTGATGGATGAGCTCTTCCATCAGGCACCGAGCACAGTACGGTATGGCGTGGGCGAAGTGCTTTACGGATATGATGAGATTGCGGACTTTCGCCGGTCCCGTGGCGGTTCTCCTCAACGGCGCCTTGGCAAGGTCGCGATCCACAGCTTTGGTGAGTGTTTCGCCACAATCCATGCAGAGTTTTTCCGGGAGGGTAGCGACCGGCGGGGCCGTCAAACCCAATCATGGGTGAAAATCGACAGCGTTTGGAAAGTTGTCTCAGCCCATGTCTCTATCGAGGGGCAAGGCTCATGAAGATCGAAACGCTCAACAAGGCGACCACCGATGGTTTTGTTCAAAGCCTCGACTTTCTTTATGAACACAGCCCGTGGGTTGTTCAGTCGGCGGCGAAATACCGTCCGTTTGCCGATGGCGACGCGCTTCTCTCCGGTCTTCAGCAGGCTGTGGCGGATGCCGGCGAGAGCCAACAACGTGATCTCTTAAACGCCCACCCCGATCTTGCCGGAAAAGCGGCCATTCGCGGGGAATTGACGGATTGTTCGACGCGCGAGCAAGCGTCAGCTGGCCTTGATCAACTTTCGCCGGAAGAACACACGCAATTCGTCCACTTTAACGAGGCGTACAGAGAGCAGTTTGGTTTTCCCTTCATTATATGTGTGCGGGAGCACGACAAGCACTCGATCTTATCCGAAATGGCCCGTAGGATGAAGAACACGAGCGCGGTCGAACTCGCAGCAGGGCTTGAAGAAGTTCGCAAAATTGTCCGTTACCGATGGAAGGAGGTCGCTGATGACCAACCTGACTGATCACGAAACCCTTGTCCGGACTGATCTCGAAACACTGGGGGTCAGACCTTCGCGAAGTCTCGATGACCGAGATGCGCCTTATGACGTGCTCGTCGTTGGAGGTGGCCAAAGCGGCATGGGGGCGGCATTCGGTCTTCTTCGCGAACGGGTCCAGAACCTGCTTGTTCTTGACGAGAACGAAGAGGGGTTTGAAGGGCCTTGGCTCACCTATGCGCGCATGTACACCCTACGGACACCGAAGGAATTGACATCGATTGACCTTGGCGTGCCATCGTTGACTTTCCGCGCCTATTGGTCGGCAAAGCACAGTCCTGAAGACTGGCAAGCGATCGGGAAAATTCCCCGTGAGGCGTGGGCGGAATACCTGATTTGGTATCGAAAGGTCTTAGGCCTGCCCGTGCTCAACAGCCGCCGCGTGATTGGTTGTACCCGAACTGACAGCGGTCATTACCAAGTCACAGCGACAGGGCCGCAAGGCGATGAGGTCTTTTTTGCGCAAAAAGTGGTGTTTGCCACAGGGATTCAGGGCGGTGGAGAGTGGCACGTGCCGTCGATGATCGAAAATGCGCTGCCTCGCGTGCGTTATGCGCATACGTCCCATCCACTGGCCGACGATCAAGTGAAAGATAAGAGGATAGCTGTTCTCGGTGTCGGGGCATCTGGCTTTGACAATGCGCAGCACGCGCTGAAAGCTGGCGCTACCAGCGTCGATGTTTTTGCGCGTCGTCCTCAACTACCCGAAATCAATCCCATTCGTTTTATGGAGCGCACGGGACTTGTTCCCCGCTATGCGTCGCTATCGGACCATACCAAATATGAGGTCATGCGGATCTTCTTTGAGGCTGGCCAACCGCCGACCAA
Source organism: Pseudomonadota bacterium (assembly GCA_039818345.1). GTDB lineage: Bacteria > Pseudomonadota > Alphaproteobacteria > Caulobacterales > Parvularculaceae > Parvularcula. The sequence continues at coordinate 120,595 of JBCBUC010000006.1, forward strand.
TGATACCTTCGACCGCGCCAGCGACTGGCCCAATTTCTCGCTTCATCTCGGCGAGCCGTGGAACAGCGTGCGCGAGGTCGACGAGGGTGTCGAGGTGATCACCCCTAAGGGTCGGTACATTTACGACTTTCTTATTCTGTCTACCGGGCTCGTCACCGATCTTGGGTTGCGGCCGGAGCTTGAGCAGATCGCGCCGAAGGTTGCGCGTTGGCAAGATCGTTATCAGCCCTCTGAGGAAAAGCGGAAGCCAGTTCTTGATGATCATCCCTATCTCGGCCCTCACTTTGAACTGTTGGCCAAGGACGAACAGGATCGTAACCTGATGGATGGCTTGTATCTCTTTAATTACGGGGCGCTGGTCAGCCTTGGCTTGTCTGCCGCGGCAGTGACGGGTCTTGGTTATGCGATCCCTCGCTTGGCGCGTGGCATCGCTGATCAGTTGTTCACTGATAATGAACAGACGTGGCTCGCCGATTATACAGCGTTTGATGAAAAAGAGTTTTTGGGCGGTGAGCGCGCGCAGCAATACGCCGCTGAACATGATCCCGACAGACAAGCATCATGAGCGCTCTTTCGACCCATGTTCTTGATCTGACCACGGGACGGCCGGCGGTTGGTGTGCGGATCATGCTTGAGATGCAAGGCTATCCAAAGATCGAAGGCATCACCGACAGTGACGGGCGGTGCAAAAATCTCCTAGGCGGTGAACCGCTCAAGGCAGGTCGGCATACGATCAAATTCGATATTGGCTCATATTTTTCTGCCAGTGGTTATGATCAGGTGTTTCTTCACATAGTAACCCTCGAGTTTGAGGTGACAAACCCTGAGGAACATCATCACGTGCCGTTACTCGCAACGCCATTTGCCGCCTCGACCTATCGCGGAAGTTGATCATCGCTCATCAGCGTAGCGATCGATAATCGAAAGATAGGTGTTCTGATACTGATCGAGCTGGCTAAGGCTCAAAGAACCTTGCTCAAAGGCAGCCTCGAGCGTTTGGACGTAATCCGTGCCCGACGCGTCGTCTTCCCAGCGGTGACCGAGGAATAAAACGGAACGTTGGTCTTCGGTGAGGGCCACCTCGGCCTGACCTTCGTCTTTATTAAGGGTGTTGAGCGCCCATGCCATAGCGGCTCGCTCGGCTTCCCCATCCTCCGAAAAAATCAGGATGGTCAGCGCATCAATGGCCTTCTCATAGGTGAAGCCGAGCTCCTCGAAACCCGTCGCCTCCAGCATGCCCGCGTAGAGCGCTGCGACACTGCTCAATTGTAAATCGTCCTTGTCCCCCACATCATTGAGGATGAGGGCAGGCACACCCGCTGTTTCCTCTGCACCATCGATCAATGAGCATTGCAGGATCATGCCATCCTGCATGAAAACATAACCGATCGCAGAGGTGAGGTGAGAAAACGTGGCCTCGTCGACTTGGCCAATATAGCGGGCGGAGGCGGTGAGGGAATCGCTTGTTGTCCCTTTATAGCCCCCACGCACCTGATCGACCTCAAAGGGCGGAAGCGTGAGGTCCCTTCGCAGCTCTTCAATCATTTGGATGCTGAAGGAAGAAAGCTCGCGCGCGAGAGCTGATCCATCAAAGCCGTTCCCCAGCTGTTTTTGCAGAATGCTTCGCCGTTCATCACCCATGCGTGCACCGCCGTGAATGGGATGCACGGAATAGTTGATGGTACAGGTCCGCGCGTCATGCTCAGACGTCGCGTCCGATGTTGCACCGCCGCAACTGACCAAAAGTATCGTGAGAGGCATGACCAGCCAGGCTGGTCGGAACGCAAGCAAGTTCACAGCGTGAACCCTTTCAAAAAGCAAGGCGCTTAGCGGCGTTGAGCCCTCGCAGCAACGCCCGAAACCAACCGCTACAAAAGTGTGGCCAATAAGTCGAACGTGCTAAAATGATGGAGCTGAATAACATTTCCGCGTTGACATCGTTTGCAGTGCGAATTTAACATTTTTTTGAAGCGTCGTTCGCTTGTGCACAATCAAAGGGGTAGATGGGCTCACGGTAGGGGTGAGTGATCGCTCTCATTGCGCGCAGGCGGTGTAAACTAGAGGGTGGCAGACCGTGGCTAACGCATCAACTATCAATCATTGTACAAAGAAAAGAGGGCGCTCCGGTGCCATGTTGGCGCTTATGGCGTGCTCTGCGCTTTCTGGCGCTGCATGGGCACAAGATGGCGACGGCGACGTGATCGTCGTGCAGGGTAGCCTCCGTGCGCTTCCTGTCGAAGACGTCGGCTCGGTTTTCGGTTTCGACAAAAACCTTGTGGAAACACCGCGTTCCGCCTCAACCATCAGTGCTGAGCAAATCGAACGCTTCGGCATCACCGACATTTACGGTCTTGTGGCGCAGACCCCAGGAACGTTCACCAACTCCTTCTTCGGTGTCGGCGGTGCGCTCGACGTGCGTGGTTCTCCTGGCGAAGTTTATTTCCGAGGTGTTCGTCGCCTCGACAACCCCGGTAACTACCCGACGCCGATCGGTGCGTCGGACCGGATCGATATTGTCCGTGGTCCAGCCTCGCCGATCTACGGTCCTGCAAAAATTGGCGGTTACATGAACTTCGTGCCGAAAACGGCGCGGGTTGCAGGTGGTAATCTGCTCGATCAGCCGGAAGGTGAAGTCAGCTACACGACCGGCAGCTGGGACAAGAGTGTGCTGACCGGTACCGTGACAGGACCAGCCAATGTTCTGGGCCAGGAGTTTGGCTACCACGTCTTTGCTCAGGTCGAGAATTCAGGAAGCTATTACAACAACATCGCGACGGACCAAACAATCTTCCAGGCCGCGTTTGACACCTACATCACCGAAAATGTTCGCCTTGAGTTTGGCGGCATGTACCATGATTATTTGGGTGACCAGAACGCCGGTTGGAACCGTCTGACCCAAGATCTTGTGGACAACGGCACTTACATTACAGGTACCGCGCAGCCTCTTGACACAGACGGCGACGGGCAACTTGCGCCTTCGGAATTTGTTGGTGAGTTCAGTGGTTTTCGTTTTGGGGCCGATAGTTTCACCGATGCCGATTTCGATCCAATTGTTGCGCTCGAGAATACCGGAACGGCGACGCTCAGCCGACGCGATGTTCTGACCGGTCCGAATGATCTCCTCGATAACTTGGCGGAGACGCTTTACTTCGACGTGATCTATGAAGGTCCTAATGGTCTCGAGATCAAAAACCAACTCTTCTACGACTCCACGGAAAACTTGAACGAAAATGCATACGGCTTTTCGCAGCTCATCGACTCCTGGGTTCTTGAAAACAAATTCGTTGTTTCGAAGGTGTTTGAACTAGACTTCGCTGAAGTGTCCGCTCAGGCATCGCCGTCCATTCGTTATACGAATTTTGAGCAAGCTGACGACTTCTTCTTCGAGTATTTCCACCGTGTCGACCTGACCCAAGGCTATGACGCTTTGTCTGATCGTCTTCTGTCCACGGAAGAAGGCCAAAACTTCTCGGGATATGTCGAGGGTGACTACTTCAACCTTGGCCTTGCAGCGTTGGTTGATGTCGAAACGGAATTCGGTCTCGCGTTCCTCCTTGGTGGTCGCTATGACTACATTGATGCTGAGGCTGAAGATCGGGTGGAGCTGTTAATCTTCCCTCCTGATCCGTCCGATCCTGGCTTGGCTGAGGGTGATGACAAGGACGTGGCTTGGTCGTACACTGCCTCAGTTTCCTACGAACTCCCGTTCGGTGTAATCCCTTATGCGACGTGGTCTGAGCAGTCATCGGTTGTCGCTGGGCAGGGCGCAGAGATTTCGACCGAGAATCTTCGCAACGGTACTTGGTTGACTGAGGCCACCCTTGAAGAGTTCGGTGTCAAAGGAAGCTTCTTTGACGATCGCCTTTACGCCGCATTTGCTTACTACGAGCAAGAGCGGGTGGACTTCAGTGCCCAGCAAATCGTGACAAACCAAGCTGTGAAAACAGAAGGTTTCGAAGCTGAATTCCGTTGGTCGGTGACTGACAACTTCTTGTTGACTGGTGCCTACACCAACACGGAAGTGGTCAACCTGACCGCATTGGAGGAAGGCAGTTTGTTCAGCTTCTTCGGTATCGAAGATTTGGTGAACGTGACCGACCAAACCCTTCATCTTGGTGGTCAACCCTTTGGCCTTATTCCGATCAGCAGCGAAGACGAGGCCCGCCGGGCAGGTATTCCGGAGAATATCTACTCACTCACGGCGACCTATCAATTCGATAACGGTTTAGCTGTCTTTGGTACGGTCACTGATGTGGATGAGGTCTTCTCGGGTCAAAGTCAGGTCGTTGAACTGCCAAGCTATACGCTCGTCGATCTGGGTGCGTCTTATGAGACAGACAGTTGGCTTTTCCGGGTGAACGTGAAAAACGTGACCAATGAAGAGTACTTCCGTGCTAACTTCACCGAGCTCTTTGGTTCGTCAATCGCGCTGCCTGAATTGCCGCGCCATGTACAAGCCACGGTGTCGTACAAGTTCTAAGGCTTATCGTCTAAGCTGAAGGGGCCGCCTGCTCGCTATTGTGCGAGGGGGCGGCCTTCCACGTTCCAAGGGAGAGAGAATGAACAACGCCCCCCGCCGTCCCGCTTCAAAATTCCTCCGCCACACGGCATTGGGTCTTCTGGCCGCAATAGGCCTGGCCGCCTGCGGTGCGGAGCCTGTCAGCACCGAGACCGTCTCGGCGCCGGACGTCATCATCGACCCCAATGATTGCCAGCCTGGCTACGCATGCTCTGATCCAATCCCGGTGAAAGCCGTTGTTGTGACCATGTTCGAGATTGGCGAGGACGAGGGCGATCTCGCTGGTGAGTTCCAGCTTTGGAAAGAGCGCCGCAACCTCAATGTGCAGATTCCTTTCCCGCATTCCCATCACGATCTCTTTTTAGAAGAAGACACCGGTATTCTCGTCATGGTCACCGGCATCGGCACCATGAAGTCCACGTCCTCGATTATGGCGCTCGGTCTCGACCAGCGGTTTGATCTTTCCCAGGCCTATTGGTTGGTGGCCGGTATTGCCGGTATTGATCCAGAAGATGCCACAATCGGTTCAGCCGCTTGGGCACATTACCTTATTGACGGTGATCTCAGCCATGAAATCGATCCGCGCGAGATCCCTGAGGACTGGAAATATGGCTATTTTGCTCGCGGTACGGACGGTCCGAACGCGACTGTTCCTCCCGAACCAACCGGAGAACTGTTCGTCCTCAATGAAGGTCTCCGTGACTGGGCTTACGAATTGACCAAGGACATTGATATTCCTGAATCGGAAGGCCTGATCGCCGAACGTGAGCAGTTCACGGAGCATGAGATGGCGCGAACCTCGCCAAAGATCATGAAGGGTGACCACGTTGCCGCGATGACCTTTTGGCATGGCGAGATGATGAACGATTGGGCCAATGACTGGGTCAAGTTCTGGACCGAAGGTGAGGGCGAGTTTGTCACCTCCGCGATGGAAGACACCGGTACGCTGCAATCCCTCACCTATCTTGACAATATCGGTCGCGTGGATGTCGACCGGGTCATGGTGCTCCGTTCAGGAAGCAATTTCTCCATGCCGCCACCAGGGTTCACCGCGGCGGAATATTTGCTGCGTGAGAATGAAGTCTATTCTGGCATGGAGGCCGCTCTGGAAGCGCTCTACCTCGCCGGGACCACGGTGGTGGACGAGCTCGTCGCTAACTGGGAGGTCTATGCGGACGAGATTCCCTCAGCCGAGTAGGTCGGAGCATGGCGTTTTTAAGGTCGCTGGTTTTTGCGTTCGCTGCCCTGGTGTTGCTTGGCTGCAGCACCTTTGAGCTCTCGCGCTTCACCACGTCTTCGGACGAAGCCGCGGCGGAGCGAGCGTTTAACGGTGCGTTGCATGATTACGCAGCGCTGCGTCAGTTTCTAAAAGCGATGCCGAAGGGCGGGGACCTGCACACCCATCCATCGGGCGCTGTCTACGCCGAAAGCATGCTCGATTGGGCGTCGGAAGAGGACAGCGGCATTTGCATCGTGGCGGACGAGACCCGCCTCATCATGTGTGATCAGGCAACGTCGCAAGGAATCGATGCTGTTCACGCATCGGTCGTTATGGGCGATGAACCGCTCCGTAATCGCATGATTGATGCTTTTTCGATGCGGAATATGTCGTCGATCTCACCGGGTTCGCCAAGGTCGGGTGCGGACCACTTCTTTTCAACCTTTGAACGGTTTGATGCGGTTTCAAGCACCTTTCCTGATCGCGTGTTCGCGTGGCAGATGGAAACCGCGGCCAAGCAAAATGTGAGTTATCTCGAGCCAACATGGGTCACGGTGATTCCGAACCCGGCGGATTTCGGTGTGACCGAGCCGCTTACTGGCGGAACGGACGAAGATTTTGCCGCCTACGAACAAGCTCTCCTCGATGGCGGCTTTGAACGAGCCCTCGAAGCGGCGCGCTATGATCTTTCTTGGACACTCGATGGGGCTCGAGACATTCTACGGTGTGGCGAAGATGACGCGATGCTTGGCTGTTCGGTGGAGGTCCGCCATCTCGGGGCTGTGTTGCGCACGATCAGTCCGGAATTCATCTTCACCCAGGTGATGGTGCATTTCATGCTCGCCCATGAACAAGAACGTAGTGTTGGGGTGAACATTCTTGCGCCGGAGCATAACCGGATCGCGATTCGCGATTATGCCCTCCATATGCGGATGATGCGATACTTTAAAGCCAAGTACCCAGACGTTCGGTTATCGCTACACGCCGGTGAGCTTTGGCTCGGCTTGGTGGATACGGCCCATCTTGATGATCACATCGCCACCGCGATTTCGGTGGCGGGAGCCGAACGCATCGGTCACGGTATCGATATCGCGTTTGAAGACGAGAGCGAAGAGCTTCTTGCCAAAATGGCAGCCGAAGGCATCGCCGTGGAGATCAACCTAACGAGCAATGAGGCGATCCTTGGTGTCGTCGGGGATGAACATCCGATATCGACCTATATCGCCGCGGGTGTACCTATTGTTCTTTCGACTGATGATGAGGGTGTCTTGCGATCCGACATGACGCTCGAATACCAGACAGCGGCCACCCGGCACGGTCTTGGGTATCGTGACTTGAAAACGATTGCCCGACGCAGCATCGAGGTGAGCTTCTTACAAGGCGCCTCCCTCTGGGCCGATTTTGATCGCATGCAGGTGGTTGCACCTTGTGAGGATGGTTTAGAGACCGTGGCGTGCAAGGATTTTCTTGCAGGCAGCGCGCGCGCAACGGTTCAGGCTGATCTCGAAAGGCGTTACGTCGCGTTTGAAAGCCAGTTCACGGACTGAAGCGCTCTCGGCTCTTTATGGCGTGTCTCTGTCGTCGAGACACGCGAGCAGCTCATGGGCCAGCGCGACGGCCACGGCCTCGGGCGCTTTGCTCGTGATACCGGGTGTGCCGATCGGGCAGGTCAAGCGCGCCAAATCGTCCTCGCCAAGACCGCCTTCCCGCAACCGCGACATAAACCGTGACCGTTTCGTCTGCGAGCCAATCAATCCAAGATAAGCAAAATCGCCGCGACGAAGAACCGCCTCAACCACAGCATAATCAAGCTCGTGGGAATGGGTGAACACCACATGATAGCTATACGGAACAGTGGTTTCGATGATTGCATCAGCGTTGTCTAAACCAGCAATCGTGATACCGGGTGGCAAAAGAGTACGTTCACTGTCGCGATTATCATAGCAGGTCACATCAAAAACAGTGTGCCGCATAAACTCCGCAGTGGCTCGTCCTACATGTCCCGCTCCATAAAGATAGAGCTTCGGTCGATGCTGGACGAAGTGCTCTGTCAGACCTTTGCATTCTGCCAAGGGTGGGCGAGCATCAGAAAGATCAGCGCCGTGCTTATCTTGGAACACAAAGTTTCGTCTTGAGCCGTTGTCATCCACGACCCGTTTGCGTGGAAACTCATCCTCCAGCGTGGTCTGGAGCGTGATGCGTTGGTCGCTGTTGACCGCCGCCGCGCAGGTTTCAAGCCACCCTGTGTCTGTGTGGTCGAGCCTTTCGATCAGAAGGCGGACATGACCGCCGCAGCACTGTGCCAAGAGGGGGCCAAGCGGCAGATCCAGCAACAAAAAAGCGCGGTCACTGCTCGTCAAAAGCTTCCGCGCCTGATCAATGGCGATTTGCTCGAGGTTGCCGCCGCCAATCGTGCCGAACATCGAACCTGCCGTCACAGCCATCCGCACACCCAGTTCGCGCGGCGTTGATCCCTCCACGGCGCACTGGGTGATAAATACCAAGTTTTCGCCGGTCTTCAGCGTCTCAAGGCAAAACTGGGTCAGTGCACGAAGGTCGGCCATGGGGCCTAGTCTACGGCCTCAAGGCTTGCGGCGCGAGCCCTTGCGTCCTCAATCGCCATCAGGACGCGCTCAGGTGTGGCCGGAGCATCAAGCCGAGGAAAGACCCGCCCACCAGCGGCAGCCGTGACCGCGTGGGTGATCGCGGAAAAGACTGAAATCGCGAGCATAAAGGGTGGTTCACCCACTGCTTTGGAGCGATGAATGGTCTGAACCTTGTTTCTGCCCGATACCCAAAGCTGCGCGTTAAATGAATGGGGCCTGTCGCCAGCGGTCGGAATTTTGTAGGTTGACGGAGCATGGGTGCGTAGGACCCCTTTGCTGTCGTAGACGAGCTCTTCGCTGGTCAACCACCCCATCCCTTGGATGAACCCGCCCTCGACCTGTCCGAGATCAATCGCGGGGTTCAGCGATTGGCCCACATCATGAAGAATATCCGTCTGAAGAACACGTGTTTCTCCCGTAAGGGTATCAATCACAACTTCTGAGACGGCCGCGCCATAGGCAAAGTAATAGAACGGGTGACCGCGATGGGTGGCGCGGTCGTAATCAATCGTTGGTGTGCGGTAGTAACCGGTCGCCGACAGCGAAATGCGTCCCAGATACGCTTTCTTCACCAATTCGGCGAAGCTGAGGCGAGTCGCACCAATAGCGACTTCATTGCCCTCGAACTGAATTGCTGTGGGCGCCACGTTGTACCTCTCAGCCGCAAAAGCGGTGAGGCGTTCTTTGATCGTCCGCGCCGCATCGAGGGCGGCCATGCCATTAAGATCAGAACCCGATGACGCAGCTGTCGCTGAGGTGTTCGGAACTTTATCCGTGCGCGTCGATGAGACCTTGATCCGATCAATATCTATCTGAAACTCGTGCGCCACGACTTGCGCCACCTTGACCATGAGCCCCTGACCCATTTCGGTGCCGCCGTGGTTGAGATGCACACTTCCATCCGTATAGACATGAATAAGAGCGCCGGCCTGATTTAAGTGTTTGGTTGTAAAGGAAATACCAAACTTCACAGGGGTAAGAGCGATGCCTTTTTTCAACAGCGTGTTGGTTGCGTTGAACGCCGCCACGTCCTGACGACGTTCACGATAGCGCGACGCATCCATGAGCTCATTGATGAGGTCTCCCGCAACGCAGTCGTCGACGGTTTGGAAATAGGGCGTCAGGTTCCCCGTATCGTCGGCGTAAAGATTGGCGAGCCGCACATCAACCGGGTCTTTGCCAAGCTCGAATGCGATCTCGTCGATCATCCGTTCGGCAACAATCATCC